>JAZKZR010000008.1:0-71205 GCA_045612805.1 Candidatus Enterousia sp. | reverse complement strand
GTGTTTGGCACCTCGATGTCGACTCATCGCATCCTGGGGCTGGAGCAGGTCCCAAGGGTATGGCTGTTCGCCATTTAAAGCGGTACGTGAGTTGGGTTAATAACGTCGTGAGACAGTTAGGTCCCTATCTACTGTGGGCGTTGGATATTTGAGCGAACTTGACCTTAGTACGAGAGGACCGGGTCGAACGAACCCCTGGTGTACCTGTTGTCGCGCCCGCGGCACCGCAGGGTAGCTATGTTCGGAACAGATAACCGCTGAAAGCATCTAAGCGGGAAGCTGGTCGCAAGATAAGATATCCCCATGAGTTCAGTTCTAGACTAGGACATTGATAGGCGGTGGGTGTAAGCCCTGCGAGGGGTTTAGCCGAACCGTACTAATCGAACCATTGACTTTTTATCTTTCGTTTGACTTGTTCAAACGAAATGCTTGAAGAGAACGTTGATGTTGATTCATTATGATGTTCTTTTGAGTTTAATTCTGGTGATTATAGAGCGGGAGTCACCCTCTGTTCCATTCCGAACCAGACAGGGAAACCCCGTATCGCCGATGGTACTTTGGCTTAAGCCACGGAAGAGTAGGTCGTCGCCAGAATTAAACTCAATCGACGTAAAAACCGTTTAAACCGCCCATCCGCTTTCACTGGCGCTACAGCGAGACAGATGTGGCGGTTTTTATTTCCGCATAAGCGTGCAACAAAGGTTAAAAAAATGAGAAAGTTTCTTTTTATTCGTTTTATGTTGTGTTGGCCATCGTTATACCGTTCACAATCCGATAACAAGGCGAGTATTTCAGCACTACAAAGACAGCGTGAGATTGTAAAGAATATGATGCAACGCAAAGCGTTTGTTCATACGGAACCCGTTCGGCGTTAACCTGGTGTTTAATGGTGTGAAATATGTCGCAAAAACATACAATATTTGTATCTTATCATTTTCGGGGTCATAAACCGGTTGTTGTTATTAAGTATGATTCTGGTAAAATTACAGTAAAAAATTATAAGACAGCATGTGATATGCCGGACGATTTACGTCACAAGTATTGGTGTCAAAGAATTGCACATCTCATGTCCCATAACAAATAACCAATTCCCCGCCCGTGTGGGCGGGATTTTTTGTGCCTATTTTTGTGTATCTTTGCTCTGTTCCGGCATAAAATGCACAAATTCAGACATGGTGATGCCAGTGGCGTTCAAAACTTTGGCCAAACTGTATGTTGATGGCCAACGCGGTTGACCATATTTGCTAAACCGCTTGCTTTTGTTAAATGTCGTTGCGTCAAGTCCCGCAAACTTGGCCAACCCCGAACAAGACATATTCCGCGATGCCGCAAGTTTAACTATCGCCCGCCATAAATCATCATGTGTCATCATCTCTCCTTTTTGATAAAACTAGATTTTATTTGTATGTTCTTATTATAATTGAAATATGTTCCTAGGACAAGAGGTTTTTCCGTTGCTTGTTTTCCTAATTATGCAATTATTAAAAAATCGAATCTTTGCTTGACAACAATAATGTTTGTGCTATATTGCATGGTGTAAAAAACAAAAGGATTAAAAATGAAAAAATTATTTTTTGCTTTGATTGCGATGGCGACTGTGCCGGCAATGGCGGATTACTATCGTGTTCGTACGAATAATTGCGACCCGGCGGCAATGCGTGCAACATTGGAACGTGCGGCGCGCGAACATCGTGCGGTTATTACCGAAGTAAACTGTGAATATGCGCGCGTTGAGCCCGTGGTGGTTGCTGGGGGCACACCAGTTTATACGGCACCGGCCGTAAATTACAACAATATCCCAGTTGTTGATTGTGCACCACACCCGACACGTGCCGAATATTGTGGGGGGTGTTATTAAAGAAAATAATCTTAGATAAAAACCCGCATTTTTGCGGGTTTTTGATTGTTTGTTGCTTGCAAATATAAAAAAGAATGTTATGATTAGGCGGGATTTAATATTATGCAAATTTATAACAGCAAAATTCTTTATCTTATTGCGGGGCCTAATGGTTCGGGTAAAACCACACTTGCACGGGAAATTATCGGTGAAAATCCGGGAATAAAATTTCTTAATACCGACGATGTTCAGCGCGAAAACAATGTTCGCCCCCAGGTTGCCGGTCGTATCGTTTTACAAAAAATGAAAGAATTATTTTCTACACACGATTCTTTTATTTTTGAAACGACACTTTCGGGAAACAATAATTATATAAAGCAAGCACGTGAAAACGGGTATCAAATAATTTTTGTTTATGTGCTATTGGCGTCACTGGAACAAAATATTGCGCGTGTTAAACAACGTGTTGCGCTTGGTGGGCACGATGTTCCCGAAGATGTTATACGTCGTCGTTATTATCGCAGTATGGCCAATATAGATTCCGTAGTTCAACAGGTTGACCAGTGGAAAATTTATTACAATGGCGAAGATAAATATGAACTTATTGCGGATGGCGTTGGGGATAAAATAAATGTAATTAATAATCCACGATATAAAAACTTTATTGAACGTCGTGGCAAGGTTTTATCGGAACATTTATCAGAACTTGGAAGTTGTGCGGCAAAAAAGGCCCGGCTTGCGGCAATAAATGCGGGGGTGCCGATTGCCGATATTGCAAACACCGGTCGTTAAATTGATTATATGGTTTTTTATCCGATACTAACCACTAACACTTTCCACTTGCACTATAAAAAACACTTGCGTGCGATTCGTGAATTGTTCTATGATGGGGTAAGGAAGGAAAGGAACATGAAACGAACTCTGGTTTCTGGATTGGGATTTTTGTTGGTTTTGCCGGCCTTTGCGGGCGCACGGTTGCCGGCGGTAAATACATCAGGGGCGGCGGTTTCGGCACGCGAACAATACGGTTTGACAACGGTATCAACGCGCGGCGCGCGCCCGGTGTCGGTTGTTGCGTCGCGGGTTGCGGATTCGGTGCATCCGGTGACGGATAAAAAACGTGTTGTCGCACGCACGGCCACCACACAAAATTTCGCAAATGATGTAAATACGCGCAGTGCGGTTATGGCGGATTATTTGCTTCCGAATCGGCCGAGTTCTGATTTGTGGGCAAAAAATGACACGCCATTGCGTATGCCGCATGCGAATGAATTTTCGATCCTAACATCAAATGATGTTTTGCCAGAGGAAGAGATTGCGCCGGCGCCGATTCCCGTGGTTGCGCGCAACAATGACCGCGATGACGAAATTTCTGAATTGGCCGTCCGGACCAGTGCGCTGGATGCACAGATTACGCGTTTAATGGATATGCAACGTCGCGCCGAAGAATCGGTCGCGGTGCGTCCGGTTGCGGATTTACCATCGGTTGAAACAAACATTTATTCTTCCGGGTCGGTCGCAATAAATCCAACGCGTGAAATTGCGGCCACACCGGAACGGGTGCCAACACGAACACTGGCCGGTGTTGCGGAACCTGTGGGCGATGGTGTAAAACTTTCGCGTCTTGTGGTGCCACGTGACGAAGATGGTGACGATGTAATCACCCGTGTCGCACGCAAAAACGCGTCACCTAAAATCGAAGAAGTTCGAAACGATATGAAAAATATGACACCGTCGGAATTGCGTCGCGCGTTCAGGAAAACATTTTTGTCGGAAAACAAACACCTTTCTACATACCCGATTGATGACCGTTTTGATGCGGCAAGTGATATTGACACATCCATTGAAGGTTTTACATCCACGCGTGATTTGTCCGAAGAATCTGACAGAATTCGTCCGTTGGAAATAAAAATAAAATTCAAAAATACCGATTCGGCATTGTCGCGTGAAAATTACAATTTACTTTCGGAATACGCCGGCATAGTGGTCAGCAATCCAAAGCGCGCAATTCAAATCGCAATTCCGGCGGTTGCAACCGAAACAACCGATGCGCGGAAACTTGCAGCGCGACGTCTGGCAATTGTGGAACAGGTTTTGCGCGATACGGGCGTTTCGGAAAATCGCATTGTTCCGATTTTATCAAGTCGTGACGAAGAAGGTTTTGTCCTGCGTGTGATTTCAAATGAACAATATGAAACACTTACCAAGCAAACGCGCAATAAATACGGGACCAGTTCGAAAAAATATAAAAGTTTAAGTTGGTAATGCACCGTGTCTGTGTTCGGGTCTTTTTGTCGCAAATGTTTTAATTCAATCATTGATTTTTTGTTTCCGCCGTCTTGTCCGATATGTTCGGCGCGGGTGAAAAAGCACGGTGAATTGTGCGATGATTGTTTTGGGTATTTTGATTGGATTGATGGGGCGCATTGTGCATGCTGTGGCTATCCGTTCCCCGATGAATACGAATCGAACAAGAAATCTTTGTGTCCGGTGTGCGCCGCGGGCAAGAACGAATTGGAATATGTTCGTGCCGCATGTCGATATGATGATATGTCGCGGTCTGTTATGTTGCCGTTTAAGCATGGCGGCCGCATAAAGTTCGCACGATTTATGTCGCATGCGATGATATGGGCACTGCGCGATGTTGATATTAAACCGGATTTGATTATGCCAGTGCCACTTGCGAATCGGCGCCTGTTTCAACGCGGATATAACCAGGCAACATTGCTGTCGCGGGAAATCGCGCGTGCGTATGGTGCGCCGATTGACTTTAACAGTGTGCATCGTAAATATCGTCCAAATATGGGACACAAAACGCACGCACAGCGCGCACAACATATTCGCGGCGTATTCAGTGTTAAAAACCGCGATGCGTTGCGCGGGAAAAAGATTTTATTGGTCGATGATGTTATGACATCGGGTGCAACATTTAATGAACTTTCGCGCGTTCTGCGGCGTGCGGGCGCGGCGGGGGTATATGGCGTCGTCTTTTGCCGTGTTGTCCGCGCGGAATAAATATAGATACTTGAAATTCATTTTCGATTTGGTAAAATTTGATAAAATTAACCACAAAGGGTAAAGATATGAAAATAGATTTGGGCAAAAATATTGCGCCACGTGATATAGAGGCGCGTATTCAAAAGTTTTGGGATGAAAACGATTTTTGGTCGAACGATGTAAATTCAAAACAAACACCTTTTTGTGTTATGATGCCACCACCGAACGTCACCGGAAATTTGCATATGGGGCATGCGTTGGATAATGTTATGACCGATATTATTTGCCGGTATAAACGTATGTGCGGTTTTGATGTTTTATGGCAACCGGGAACCGACCATGCGTCTATTGCAACACAACTTTTGGTGGAACGCGACCTGTCAAAACGTGGAATAAACCCGCATGCATTGTCACTGGATGAAAAATTGAATTATGCATGGAAATGGAAGGATGAAAAGGGTGGTCAGATATTAAACCAATTGCACGTTTTGGGTGTGACACCGGTATGGAAACGTGAAAGGTTTACAATGGATGATGGTCTGTCGCGCGCGGTCACGAAACTGTTTGTGAAAATGTATAACGAAGGTTTGATATATCGTGAAAAACGCCTGGTCAACTGGTGTCCGCGCCAACAAACATCTGTATCAGACCTGGAGGTTGAAACCCGCGAAGAACACGGCAAATTTTATTATTTCAATTATCCGCTTGCGGATGGTGGGTTTGTTGAAATCGCGACAACGCGCCCGGAAACATTATTCGGCGACGCGGCGATTGCAATTCACCCTGAAAATGAAAAGTTAAAACATTTGATTGGCAAAAGGGCGATAATACCACTTACCGATATTGAAATTCCGATTGTGGCGGACGTTCATGCGGACCCGGAAAAGGGAACTGGTGCGGTGAAAATTACACCGGCACACGATTTTGATGACTGGGATGTTGGTGTGCGTCATAATTTAACACCGGTTTGTATTTTAACACCCGATGCAAAATTGATAGATGCCGCGCCCGTGCCGGAAAAATATCGTGGTATGGACCGGTATGTGGCACGCAAAGCGGTAATAGAGGATATAGAGGCCGCCGGTCTTATAACAAAAATCGAAGATAAAATTATTCCGACACCGTATTCGCAACGTGGTGGTGTGCCGGTTGAACCAATGCTTACGACCCAGTGGTTTGTGGATGCCGAAAAATTGGCGGCACCGGTTATCGCGGCGGTTGAATCGGGCAAAGTGCAATTTTTGCCGGAACACCGTTATAACTTGTTTATGTCGTGGATGAAGAATATTCGTCCGTGGACAATTTCACGGCAACTTTGGTGGGGGCATCATATACCGGCGTGGTACGATGCGGAGGGTCAAGTATATGTCGCCGAAACCGAAGAAGCGGCAATTAAACAATCGGGCGGCAAAGCACTTACCCGTGACCCGGATGTACTTGATACATGGTTTTCATCGGGGCTTTGGCCGTTTTCGACACTTGGGTGGCCGGATGATACGCCGGAATTAAAACGTTATTATCCGACGGATTTGCTTTATACTGCGGCGGATATTATATTTTTCTGGGTCGCGCGTATGATGATGTTTGGAATTTATGTTATGGGCGATATCCCAATTAAAACACTAAATTTCCACGGCCTGGTCCGCGATGCCAAGGGGCAAAAGATGTCAAAGACCAAGGGCAATGGTGTTGACCCGTTGGACACGGTGGAAAAATTCGGCGCGGACGCGTTGCGTTATTTCGTGTCAACCGCACCGATTGGAACCGATATCCGGTACAGTGATGAAGAGGTCAAACGTGGTTCAAAATTACTAACCAAACTTTGGAATGTTGCGCGGTTTGTTTTGGGGAATTTGGAAAGTTTTGAACCGACGGGTGACGCGCCGGCGGTTGAAACGCGCCCGATTGAGGACCGTTGGATTTTGTCCGAATTAAATAAAACGATTGCCGAAGTGCGTAAAAACCTTGATAAATACGACAGTTTCAATGCACGCAGTGCGATTGATACATTTTTCTATGACATATTCTGTGACCAATATGTCGAATTTATCAAGGACCGTTTTTGGTCGCCGGAAAAATATGGTGCGGAATCGGTTCTGTCGGCCCAGTGGACATTGTGGACGGTATTGCGTGCGATAATTGGTATGTATGCGCCGTTTATTCCGTTCCTGACCGAAGAATTGTGGCAAAAGATATATCAACCATACGAAGGTGGCAAAACGCTCCATTTGACCGAATATCCAATGGTAAACGCGGAATATGATACCGATGTGTCAGATATGCAATATGCAATCGACACGATAAAGGCCGTTCGTGGTTTGCGCACGGAACGCAAGATTGGAAACGGCGCAAAACTTGAAACATTGACCGTGCCACAAAACGTGCCGACCGCGCTTTATGGCCTTATAAAATCCGGTGCGCGTGCAAATAACATTGTTGCGGGTGATGCGGTTGACTTTGTCGTGGCGGATGCGGGGGATAAATAAAATGTCCGATGCAAAACTTATCAAGACGCGCGAATTATTGGCGTATCAATGCGACCGGTATGGCAATATTCGCCCCGGGATTTTGATGAACGAACTCCAAGGCATGGGCGACACGCATGCGGAATTGCTTGGATGCGGGCGGACATTTATTCATGAAAACAATATCGCGTGGGTTGTGACACATTACCTTGTGGACATTGTTGATATGCCACGAAATGGCGAAATTTTGACCTATTCATCATGGCCCGCGGTCCAAGATAACCTGCGTGCGACACGCGATTTTGAAATACGTGATGAAAGCGGAAAATTGCGCGTGCGTGCGACGTCGCAATGGGTGTTGATTGACCTTGACCGCCGTCGGCCGTTGCGTTTGGACGAATGGTTAAATTGCAAATGGCCGGACGATGTTATTCGTGCGTATGACCGAAAATTCGAACGTTTCCCGGATTTTGAAGCGACCAAGACGCATGTGCTAAAATGTCGTTTTGATGATATTGATGAAAATCAGCATATAAATAACGCGGTCTATGCGGTTTGGGCAACGGAAAGTGTCGGATACGAATTCCGTAACACGCATAAACTGCGCGGCATAGAATTAAACTATAAACGTGAAATAAGTCCCACAACGCCAGAGGTTTATATTGATGTCGCGTTCGATGGGCTTACCACGCGTCATCGTATTCGGACCGCCGATACCCCCGAAAATGCACAAATTGTTTGTTATTGGGAAGAATTATAAAAAAATCGGCACAAAGCCGATTTTTTTATTGCAACCAAATTGATGCCACACCACTTACTGTGCCACTGGTTGCCGGATCACCAGTCGCCATCGGAACCTGAATATATTTTGCCTCTGGCCGGCTATTTACGTCGTTGCCTGTATATGTTAAAACTTTGCCGTTACTTACGCTGGTTGGCTTACGAACCGCATATTCCTTGACCGCGGCGGCAGATGGATACATAACCTGGTCTTGGCCATCGCCACTACCGGCGGCAAGGTCGCCAATCTTTTGCCCCGACGTTGACGTTCCATTTAACTTATTGCTTACATCTTCTTTGCCTTCCAACGCATCATAAACCGCACCTGATGTAATCGGAAGCGTGGAACCATTCGTCGGCGTACTTGACGGCGTGACAAGAGCCACATCACCACTACTATTAACCTGTAACATTTGCCCCTGTGTTCCTTGGTGTTTTGTTACTGTGGTTAAATCAACATATTCCTTGGTTGCCATAATTTCGGTTGCCATCGCGCCAAACGGCACGGCAATCATCACAAGCACAGAAAACAAACAAACTTTATGAAAACAATGCATCATTCCCGCCCTTTCAAAGAATTCCTTTGTCTTAATGATACCAATATTGCAAATTTTTGTAAAGTATAAAATTGATTAAAAATAAAAAATCTGCATCAACACGTTTTATCGCATTGAACGCAGACCTTTGTTTGTTGTTGTTTTGTATACATATATTATACCACAAAAAAATCAAAATAAAAATATTTTTCGTTGCAATCGTGAATTTTTTTTTGAAAAATTGCTTCGCAAAAATAATAACAATAAAAAAAGGAGACACCATGAGTAATAAATGGGTTTATACATTTGGCGATGGTCATGCCGAAGGTCGCGCCGATATGCGTAACTTGCTTGGGGGCAAGGGTGCAAATTTGGCGGAAATGAATTTGGTTGGGTTGCCGGTTCCGGCGGGCTTTACCGTCACGACAGAGGTTTGTACATATTACTATGAAAACAACCAAACATATCCGGCGGATTTGATGGACCAGGTTCGCGCCGGTATCGCGCATATTGAAAAGATTATGGGCAAAAAGTTCGCCGATATGGAAAATCCACTTTTGGTGTCGGTGCGTTCGGGTGCGCGCGTTTCTATGCCGGGGATGATGGATACGGTTTTGAATTTGGGTTTGAATGATGAAACGGTGCGGGCGTTGGCAAAAATCTCTGGTAACGAAAGATTTGCATACGATTCATATCGCCGCTTTATCATGATGTTTAGTGACGTTGTGTTGGGCGCGGATATCGATTTGTTCGAACACACTTTGGAACGCATGAAGGAAGAAAAGGGATACAAGGTTGACACCGAACTGACCGCCGACGATTTGAAACAATTGGTGGAACAATTCAAAGAAATCGGTGTTAAAATTGGCAAGGTTTTCCCCCAGGACCCATGGGAACAGTTAAAACTTGGTATCGGCGCGGTGTTCGGTTCATGGATGAGCAAAAAGGCCATCACATACCGCAAATTAAATAATATCCCGGGCGATTGGGGCACCGCCGTCAATGTCCAAGCGATGGTCTTTGGAAATTCCGGCGATGACAGTGCGACCGGTGTGTGTTTCAGCCGTGACCCTGCAACCGGCGAAAACAAATACTATGGTGAATACCTGATTAACGCCCAAGGCGAAGACGTTGTTGCCGGTATTCGTACCCCGCAACCGATGAGCAAGGATGATTCCGGCCGCGTGTCATTGGAAGAAGCCATGCCAAATGTTTATCGTGAACTTTGCGATGTGCGTGAAAAATTGGAAAAACACTATAAAGATATGCAAGATATGGAATTCACCATCGAACATGGGAAACTTTGGATGTTGCAATGCCGTAATGGTAAACGCACGGCGGCGGCGGCGGTTCGCATGGCGGTTGAAATGGTGAACGAAGGTTTACTTACCAAAGAAGAGGCAATTTTGCGCGTTGGTGCCGACCAATTGAATCACTTGTTGCACCCGATGTTGGACCCCAAGGCGGAACGCAAGGTTATTGCGAACGGGTTACCTGCGTCCCCGGGTGCCGCGGTGGGTCAGGCGGTGTTCAATGCCGAAGATGCCGAAAAATGGGCGGCCGCGGGTAAAAAAGTTATGCTTATCCGCGTTGAAACATCGCCCGAAGATATCGCGGGTATGAACGCGGCCCAAGGTGTGATTACCGCACGTGGTGGTATGACATCACACGCGGCGGTGGTTGCGCGCGGTATGGGAACACCATGTGTTTCGGGCAGCCCGGATATCAAAATCGATTATGAATCCAAAACGATGAAGACGACATCCGGGGCGGTTATCCACGAAGGCGATTGGGTTTCCATTGACGGGGCCAAAGGGCAAATTATCGAAGGCGCGGTCCCAACGGTTTCTGTGGAATTGACGGGTAATTTCGGAACACTTATGCAATGGGTTGATGAAATCAAAACACTTACCGTCAAGGCAAACGCCGAAACGCCCAAGGACGCAAAACAGGCGCGCGATTTTGGCGCCGAAGGTATCGGACTTGCGCGGACGGAACACATGTTCTTTGATCCGGCGCGTATCCAAGATATGCGTGAAATGATTTTGGCCGAAGACGAAGACGGTCGCCGTGCGGCGTTGGCAAAACTGTTGCCGTATCAAAAGGCGGACTTTATCGAATTGTTCAAGATTATGGACGGCCTGCCGGTCACCATTCGTTTGATTGACCCGCCATTACATGAATTCTTGCCACATACCGATGCGGATATTGCGGAACTTGCCGCACACATTGGTAAACCGGTGGAATTCGTAAAGGGGCGTGCGGATGCGTTGCATGAACAAAACCCGATGCTTGGGCATCGTGGATGCCGTCTTGCGATTACATATCCGGAAATTTGCGAAATGCAAACACGCGCGATATTGTCGGCGGCATTGGAATGCAAACGGGCGGGCGTTTCGGTGCATCCTGAAATCGAAGTGCCACTTGTGGGTTCGAAAAAAGAAGTCGATATTGTTAAATCCGTAATTGATGCGACGGCGAAATCACTGTTTGCGGAAACGGGCGAAAGCGTCGAATACACGGTTGGTTCTATGATTGAATTGCCGCGTGCGGCGGTTTTGGCGAACGAAATCGCGGAAAGTTGCGAATTCTTTGAATTTGGCACAAACGATTTGACACAAACAACACTTGGAATGTCGCGTGATGATACGGGCAAGATTTTGGATGAATACCGTGCGCGCGGAATCTATGTTGCCGACCCATTTGCATCGGTTGACCAATTGGGCGTAGGGCTTCTGATAAAAGACGCGGTGCAAAAGGCACGCGCGACCAAGGGTGACAAAATCCACCTTGGCGTGTGCGGCGAACACGGTGGTGATCCGGAATCGATTGAATTCTTCCACAAATGCGGATTCAATTCTGTTTCGTGCAGTCCGTTCCGTGTGCCAATTGCACGCTTAGCCGCGGCCCAGGCGGCGGTCAAATTCCCACGGAAGTAGCACAAGAGTGTTATTGAAAGTGTTTAGTGTAAGTGAACCCGCGCCAAATGGCGCGGGTTTTGGTAGTGAAACCGACTAATCATTAGCATTGCCACCGGGTGTAACGACACCAATAGACGGTGTCATATCCATACAAACATTAAACATTCTATCCCACGAATACCCCTCTGTTGTGCATTGGCATTTACTCTTTGAATTGGCCGTTGCTGGAACATAGTCGGAATTTTGCGGGCATTTTCTGCATGTTTTACTGCGTGTTATATAA
This sequence comes from Candidatus Enterousia sp., assembly GCA_045612805.1. GTDB lineage: Bacteria > Pseudomonadota > Alphaproteobacteria > Rs-D84 > Rs-D84 > Enterousia. The sequence goes on along the minus strand of JAZKZR010000008.1, from coordinate 59,386 downwards.
ACATATTCATCGTCTGCGTCGCACATACATGCACCATTATACGCGTCACCACCAGATGTCACCGGTTGTGAATGTTCGGGACATTGGACACAAGTATTGTTAAACGCGACATACGAATCATCGCATTGACATTTGCCACCATTAACATTACCCGTGTTGTTTAATACGCTATAAGAATGATCTGGGCATGCCAAATTAGAATCGCAAACACCGTTGCGGTTATAGCCGCCTTCTTGACATATGGGCAGGCATTGGCCAGAAAACACCACATACCCATCATTACAAATACACATTGGGTTTACATACCCCCACTGATTATTTGCGGCAATGGAACCACGTGTAGTGGTATAGAAAGAATTATCCGGACAGAGCAACGATTGATAGAATATCTCTGAAATGCTTTCTATGCACTTAGTTGGGTTGGTGTCGGGGCAACTGGTGCTGTCCGCCGAAAACACCGCATATCCACATGTAAGGGCGACATTACGGCATGCGCCACGCATAATGTTATATACACTGGATGCCGCCGCCGTCGCCGACCAAGAATTTATCTGTGAAACCTGGTTATTATAACATGTCGCAATATCGTTTAGGCATGTTGACGCATAATCCGCCACAATTTGATGCTGGGCGGCACTTATATTCACCATCGCACGTTGGACATAGTTCACAACAATATCGTTATATGATTTATATGCGCCACGGTCATCATATGTATATGCGCGACATTTATCCAAAACCGGTCGGCAAAGCCCCTCGGCGGTCGCGTCCGCCTGGGTTCCGATTTTGCTTAGCAGGTATTTTATCACGCAACGCCCGTCATTTGCGTTATTTCCTGAACAGGTTGGGTCATCCAACGATGTCATGGCGTATGCCTGTTGCAATTTTGTGCTGTTGATTTCGGCGTTGCTGTAATTTGCCATAAATTTTTGGATATTGTTTATATTTTGCCCCAAAACAACATTACCGTTTTCATCGATATACTTCTTGGTCGGGTCGATACATTTGAAATAGTTGTCGCCACACACCATATCGTCTTTCATGCAATTTTCAAGTGCGCCAATACAACCAATCGCGTCATAGGTATTTTGATTTTGCAACACCGCAAGTCGCGCCTTTTGCAGCATACGCGTTGCACTGCGCACATTGGATACCAATGTTTCATTCATCTTGGTTAAACCTTGTTCATACGCGATACAATCTTTATCAATCGCCAAATCATAATTGCCGGTAATTTGGTCACTTGTTGCGCCAACATCGCGACATTGTTTTATCACGGTTTCACAGCGACGCTTTGCGGCCTTGTATAATTCGCCCCCGCGCAGGTTTGAAAAACCATTATTTGCCCCAGAAAGAAAATCCAAACTAAACATATCCGACAAATCTTCGGACGAAAAATCTAAATCTATGTCAAGCAATCCATATGAATCAACCGCATACGACGAAGAACTTGTTGTTTTTGGGTCTTTTATCATTTGTTCGATTCTTGATAACAACATGCGATTTTCCGTTGTATCGGTGATATCGGTCATGGCCTCTTCGGCCTCGGTCGCGGACATAATCGCGGTAATTTCATCGGCGGAAAGCCCCACATAGCGTATATTTTGCGCGATTTCATTTAGTTTAGTATTTGCTTCTTTGACGGCTTCTTCGACCGCGACATATTTTGATAAATTCGCCGAACATGAACACCGCTTTTGATTCGCATCAATCACCGCACAGAATTGGTCCATGCAATCGTTATATTGGTCTTGGCAAGATTTATTCAATGCCGCCTTTTGTTCCAATTGTTCTTTGGCCTGGGCGATTGATGCGGGGTCTAATTTTTCTTCTTTACGTGTTTGCACCGTCGCGATACGCGGGCTAAGGTTGCCAATTTCCGATGATATATTTGACCCGGTCTGGGCGCCGGATTCCAATATCGCGCGACCGCCAACCTCTGCGGTGGATGGGCGCAACGTCAATCCCATACGCCGCACCGCCGGATTTGCGTTTATACTTGCGGATTCGGTGCGCTGTGACCGACCAACATTGTGGACCGCGGCATCCAGATTGTTGCGCGTTGAATCTTTATTCGTTTGTGACCGGGTCACGGAAACCGCGCGCCCCGCCGAACGCGTCGTCGTTTGGACTTCGCGTGTTGTATCTGTTGGAATTGTGCGAACGATATTGCGTGTGATTGCACCACGGTCGGGACTTTCATTTGTTGTCCGCGTTGCAGAAACCGTGCGAACCGGTGCAACCGACCTTTCTTCGGTCGCGGTCGCGTTGTCGCCACCCATTGTCGCATTTGTTCCGGGAATAACACGCGATGGCACCGCCGCCACGCAAACCGTGGTCGGCGCATACAGCGCAATTAAAAATCCAAGTGTAAAAACCCTCATACTCACCTGTAATTATATCACAAAACAAAAAGGGAAAAAAGATAAAAGTGACGTCATACCGCCGAAAGGCGGTATCTTCGCAGGATGCCTCGGAGAAAATAGAATTACGATAAAATGATGATATTCCGCGTTGCCGCGGAATGACGGGTGCTAATGCGCCCTCGCCAACCACTTACACCAACACTAAAAAAACCGCCAAATGGCGGTTTTTTGTTATTTTTCGCTTTCATCGGGGATAACCGATACGGTCTTGCGGTCACGGAAACCGCGTTTGAACGAAACCTTGCCGGCAACCTTGGCAAATATGGTGTGGTCTTTGCCCATACCAACATTTTCACCCGGATGAACGGCGGTTCCGCGTTGGCGAATAATGATATTGCCCGGAATCACGCGTGCGCCACCGGATTTTTTAATCCCCAATCTGCGTCCCGCTGAATCGCGCCCGTTTGCGGTACTCGCGCCACCTTTCTTATGTGCCATAATTAAACTCCTTTAACTTTAGCCCTTGATTTCTTTGATTTTCAACACGGTTATAAATTGGCGATGACCGCGTGTGCGACGATAGTTTTGACGACGTTTCTTCTTGAACACCAAAACCTTAGGCGCGCGTTTTTGTTCGACAACGGTTGCCACGACCCGCGCCCCATCGATTGTTGGCGTTCCAACGGTTTCGCCCAACATCAGAACGTGGTCAAATGTGACATCGCCGGTCGCATCCAATTTTTCAACCTTGATAACATCACCGACCTTTACGCGATATTGCTTTCCGCCGGTTTGAAAGATTGCAAAGTCACTCATATTTTTTCCTTTTATTTTAACTTTTGTCTAAAAGTTTATGCAAATACTACGCTTTTTATACCAAAAGTCAAGTGTTTTGTTGAAAATTTTATGCAAGACGGTTTGTGCCGGCGGTTAATAAAAAAACGGCGCCATCGCGCCGTTTTAATAGAAGTCAGAAAACCTTTAATTACCACTGGAACGTCGCCAGTTACGGATACATCCATCGCCCGGACACCCAAGGGCATCACGCAGGCATTGTTCACGGAAATCCGCAGAATTACCACTACCATTTGGCATTGGTGGATTGCCGTAATTTGACGAGGCACCATTTAATATCTCGTTCAATGTCACAATATTACGACAAGTATTTAATGTATAATCACTTGCGTTCCATGTACAAGAACCATCTGGTTTGTCAATAACCGCACGAAATTGTGCATACGACGGATTGCAAATCATATCTTGATAGCAATGCGGAACATTTGCAATCTGTGCGCAATATGTTTTAATACGCGCATCCGGCCAATTTTCATTTGACTGCGCCTGGGTTTCATAACAATCCCAAAGTTCACTTATACATTCGTTAAAGTTCGTCCCCGCGGCGGTCGCCTTGGACAAGACCTCATCGCGTTCGTTGTTATAAAACTCTAACCGTTTTTGTTGCAACGCCTGTTGTGCAGCAACCTTTTGATATGCAATCTTTTGTGCGGTTGCCTTTAACTGTTCGCCGTACAAATCGCAATCCGCGTTCGCATCCAGCAAGTATTTTTGCATCACGCTGCGCCGCGCATCCGCAACCGGTCCACGCAGGTTTTCATACGGGTCGTTCGAAGAACTGTAACCAAAGCAAGACGCATTCGCGGCGGTGCCGATATTGCTGCGTTCGTTTAATTTTACATCGCCAGACGAAGAAATCGTCACTTTGCTGTTGTAATTAAACGGACAAGACGATGTTGCACCGTTCGCGCAACGGCCACCCGACGGCGGTGTGCCACAACCTTCGTATATTCCGTTAAAGCAAGAATCCAAAACACGTGCACAAACATTATTATGTGCATAGCGGAACAAATCGTATCCCCATGTTTCCGCAAGTGTATCGCGTGTTTCTTCGTTGATTATTGACGCGGTCGAACCGCCGATTCCATTCAAAATTGTTGTCACATTTTCCATCGCTTGGAACACGGAATCTGTGTTATCCGCCAGAATCGTATCGGTGTTCGCCTTTACTTCATCCGCCCATGCCGAAAGTGATGCCAAAATATCAGACCCAGCCCCATCCAAATTGGCGACATTAAACCCATAAACCTGTTCGCTTGTGCAATACGATGGTGCCTGATTATATGAACAAACGTCACGTCCGCCAGAACTAAAGAGCCCGTGTTCCGCGCACCAATCGCCAAATTTGTTAGAATTCGTTCCGTTATCACTCGCTTCTCGCCATGAAACGCAATTCATAACCCTTTCTGCATCGGTCAGTTCGAATGCCGCACTAACCTCTTTGCCCTTGTTTGCAATCAGCAATGCCAACTGTCCGGAAATTTTAATCAATTCTTCATTCGCGGAATTTAGTGCATTTTCCGCCTCTGCAAATGCTTTGACCCGGCCGGCGCATGCGCAACGGCGTTGTGCCTCGTTACGGGCGGTGCAGATTTCGTCCATGCACGTATAGTACGATTCCAAACAGTTGCTATACGCGTCCGCGGAAATAAGCCCCGTCGAAGAATCAACGATATTGCTGTAATTCCCGGTGTAAAGTTTGCTGTTCAAATATGTGTAATATGTCCCGCTAATGGTTTTGGTTCCACGAATTGCATCGCCCTGTAAAGACACGCGCGCGGGATTTGTCGTTGCGGTGCGTGCGCGAACGGTGCGTGTCGGCGCGGTCGCGCGCGAAGAACGGCGCGCCAATTCACGTGAAACGACACCGCGTGCGGTCGCACCACGTGCAATATCGGTTGTTGGGCGTTGCACAACATTACGTGTTGCGGTTGTTGTGGCCACCCCGGTTGTGGGCCGCGGCGCGGTTGCGCGAACATTACGGCCCGTGCTATTGCGCGGACTTTGCCACCCCAGTGTTAAACCATCACCCGCGGTTTCGTCATTCCCAAGCATCGGTCCAATCGGATCGGCGAACACAACCCGCATCGATAAAAATGTTGAACAAACCAAAAACGCACCAACCAGCAAGAACATCGTGCCCAATGCATTTTTGCCAAAATTTTGCAAAGAATTTTTCTTCATCAAACTCTCCTAAATGTCCCGGAATTCCAACCCTTTCACCGCACAGTTCGATTGCGAACTATACTACTATCACATGTCATTATATCAGATTTATAAATTTTTGTAAACAATAAAACCCGCCACACGGCGGGTAATTTTTACATATCATTTTTAATCCGGAATATCTTCGGTTGGCACCGGATATTCTTCTACTGGTTCGGGTTCCGGTTCTTCTTCTGGTGGAACAACTTCTTCGATTGTTTCATCAAATTCTTCTTGGACAACGACCGGTTCGGCCACAGGTTCCACCGCGACCACCGTTGGTTCGGCAACCGGTTCTGCCACTGTTGGATTTTCAACCGTAACAACATCGCTTTCCGTGGTGGTGACGGTTTCGACAAGTTCCGCGCGCGCCCCATAAACAGATACGGCACCGACAAGTATTCCCAATACAAATATCTTTTTCATTTTTTCTCCCTTTTGTATGCGCTTTATGGTAAGTATTTTTACATAAAAAAGTCAATAGGTTTATTTTATTGCACATGAACCTTATTCGCAATATAATCGCATTATGAAAAAGATATTTATTGCAATTTTTGCTTTTACTTTATTTGGTGTGGCAAACGCGACGGACAATGTTTTCTTTGACGATACGGATGAAAATTCATTGTCAATTTATGTCGCGCAAAGTACGGGTTCAGGTTCACTGTTGCACCTTATGTATCCGGGAATTTGGGAAATCGTTCCGATGACATCAATTATGGTCCAGTATTCACAACCAATGACAATTTTTCGTTTTCCGGCGCGTATGAATTTTAATCTGATTCAAAATATCGCATACAATTCTGCGGACGGATTGTCATTTTTCGGTGGTGGAATTTCGTGGGATATCGCGCCGATTTCATGGCACGGAATCTATGCGGGAATCGGTGTTGGACCGTATTATCGTGATAACCACGACCGTTGGGTATCAAGTCGCCTGGTCTTTGGTGAAAAGTTTTTCATCGGCGCCCGTATTGCCGAACGTACACGTGTGGAATTTTTTACATTGCACTTTTCGAACGGCGATTTTACCGAAACGAACCTTGGGTTTAACTTTGCCGGCCTGTCGATTGGATACAGTTTTTAACGCAAAACCGTATCTGCAATCATTTCAACGGCGGTGTTTTTCACCAATGATTTCTTTGCCATTTTTTCAAGACGTGCCTCGTTTTCAAACAATTCGGACAATGTCGCCGACAACCATTTTTCGGTGAATTTCTTTTGATCTATGGCAAATCCACCACCCAATTTTTCATAGTTTGCCGCGTTTGCCGCCTGGTCTGGATTGATGGCCAATGGCACCAATATCGCCGGCCGGCCGATGGTCATAAGTTCGACGACGGTGCTGGCCCCGCTGCGCCCGATGACAAGGTCCGAATCCGCAATCGCGCCCGCCATATCACGAATAAACGACAACACATTTGCGTGAATTTTGTTGTCGGCATAGAATTTTTGCAAACGCACAACATTTTCCGGTCGTGTTTGGTGCGTGACGAAAATCTTTTTATTGCCCATCGCCGCAACCGCGCGCGGCACAACATCGTCCAAGATTTGCGCGCCCAATGACCCGCCCGTCACGAGTAAGTGTGATTTCTTTGGCAACGGTGCGCCCGCGCGTTCGATAAAATCACGCCGCACCGGCAGTCCAGTATAAACCACGCGCACATTTTTATTCTTTGGAATTCCGGAAACATCATGGAAACTGGTCATCAATGTTTTAACCCAACGCATGGTAAAACGGTTTGCGCGCCCGATTGCGCCGTTCTGTTCATGCAGGTATGTTGGAATTTTCCACACATGCGCTGCGAAAACCGCCGGCACAGACGCATATCCGCCGAACGCAACGACCCGGTTCGGACGTGTGAACGCGAATCGCAAAACCAATGCGATGGCCGAAACGCCAATTTTAAACAATGCCCACATTTGATGTACGCGACTTTTTGCGCCAACACCCGCCGCCCAAATGTGAACGCGTTTTGCACCGCGCGGTGCGCCGTCTGCAACCATTTTACGAACGCGCCCATCGCAAGAAATAATTATTTTATGTCCGCGTGCGGCAATTTCGTCCGCCACCGCCAGTGCCGGAAAAACATGTCCACCTGTTCCGCCAGTTGCAATCCAGATTTTCATTTTGACCCCCTTTTTGGCAAAAAATTATCCGCGCCATTTATCTTCGCGCACAATGGCAAGTACCATTCCAAACAGCAGGCAAAATCCGACCAGCGAACTACCCCCGTACGATATAAATGGCAAAGTCATACCCTTTGGCGCAAACAGTCCCAATGTCGATACCAGGTTTATACAACACTGAATCCCGAACAGCGCCGCCGTGCCACCAACCGCATAGAACACGAACCTATCGCGTGCGTTCATTGCATCCGTCACCAACAATTTCAATACATATATCAAAAGGCACAACATAATAACCGCCAATATCGCGCCCAAATCTTCGACAATTGCGGCATAGATAAAATCAGTATGCGCATCGGGCAGGCCTTCTTTGACGAACGCGTTGTCGCCACTGCCAAAAAAACCACCGTGTTGGATTGACTGAACAGATCGGCTGACCTGTAAATTATCACCGGTACCGGTAAATAATGTGTTTATACGTTTTTGTACATGCGGCACAATATAATAGGCCAGTGTTAAAAGCCCCGCGCCCGCGCCGACCATACCACCAACCGCCAACCATGGCAATCCCGCAATCAACAACATACAAATCAAAACCCCAAGGTAAAGTAAACTTGTGCCAACATCAGGGTGTTGGAAAATTATTGCCAATGCCGGAATAAACACCGCAATATACATCCACCAATTCGGTGCGCGCCATTTCCACGCGTCACGCGCGGTAAAAAGTTTTTCACCAAACCGCCGGTGCATTTCCGCCAAAAACCACGCGGTAACAATAATAAATCCGGGTTTCATAATATCGGCCGGCATAATATTGGGCAAACCCGAAATAACAATAAAACGGTCGGAATTATTTAATCTGGTCGGTGCAATAAATGTGACCGCAAGCAATACAAGGCCAACAATAACATCCAAAAACGACAATTTCAAAATCGTTTTTTTGTTTAACAAACTTGCCCCGAACAAAAACACCAGTCCCAATCCATAAAAAGGCAACCCTTTGACCAAGAACGTATACCACGGCCATCCTTTTTGATACGCAACGACACTGCCGGCGGAAACGGCAAAGAACATACCAATCAGCATCAGCAACAAAACCATATATAGCAATCGTCTATCGATTTCGAAAAACCAACTGGTAAGTTTGCTTTCTTCCGTCCGTTTAAACATACGCGATTTTCCTTTATGCAAATTTCAACAACATCAACGCAAGTCCCGAAAACAAAATCGACAATACAAAAAACCTATCCACGATTTTCGTTTCCGGCCACCCCAATTCTTCAAAATGATGGTGCAACGGCGCGCGCAGGAAAATCCGCCGTCCTGTGCCGGTTGCATGTCTTGTGATTTTGAAAAACATCGTTTGCAAAAATGACGACAGCAAAATCAACACCATCATCGCCGCCGCAATACCCATGATGACTTCGGATTTTAACAACATCGCGACCGTTCCCATAAATCCGCCAAGTGCAAGTGACCCAACATCGCCCATAAATATCGCCGCCGGCCGCGCATTAAACCACAAAAACCCAAGGACCGCACCAAACACCGCCCCAAGGACCGGGTACAAACCACTGGTCGCCGGCATAAATAAAACCGTATCCATAAACCCGATGCGCGTTGCACCATAAAGTGCAACAACCAACACAATCAACACCGGAATATAAAGTTTAACCAACATTCCATCCAACCCGTCCGTGATATTTGTCGCGTTCGCACCACCGCATATAACAAAATACGCAAACACATAGTAAAATATCCCAAGTGGAAAGATTATTCCAAACGGCAACGCAAGCGAATTATCCGGAATATACGACGGCATAGTCAGGTTGATAAGATACGCAAGCACCACAACGCAAACACCTTCGACAATCAAACGTAGCGCCGGCGAAAGCCCATTTGATGCCTTTTTCGATTGGCTTGTCACTTTTTTATAGTCATCGATAAACCCGATAATTGAAAACATAACAAGCGACAGCAACGCAATCCACCCCGTCATACTATCGACCGGCATAAACAAAATCGCCCCAACCAATGTCGCAATTACAATCAGCATTCCGCCCATCGTCGGTGTTCCCGCCTTTTGCCGATGCGATTCCGGGACATTTTCACTAATCGGTTGACCTTTTTTCTGCCACGCGTGCATCGCGCGAATAAACGGCCGCCCAAACAGCATCATAATAATAAACGCCGTGCCAAACGCCGCGCCAAACTGCGTCCAACCGCCAAAGAACAATCCAAACCCGTGTGATAACAAATAATCCGTAAGCATAATTTCTCCTTTTTTATGCCTATATTTTATCACAATAGTTTGAATAGTGAAATGTTATTTAGAAATTTTTTTGGCTTTAGAAAATTCCACCGACAACCGCATCGGATTGTTCGGTTGTTTTCGCCTTTGCGGGGTTTGGATATTGCCCGGGCTTAAACGCTTCGGTAATAATGGTGCCCGACGGGTCTTCGGCGGCGGAAACACCGGTCGCACGATTCACCCGCACAAAGTTTAATCCGTCCGGCACGGCAAACGGCTGATTCTTTTCGTTGGCAAGTGCCACGGTCATAAAGTCCGCAAATGCACGCGCGGCCATATGGCTGCCCGCGCCTTTGCCAAGCGGTTTTGGCGTGTCATAACCCAAATACACACCCGCAATAAGGTTTTTTGTAAATCCGACAAACCAAACATCTTTGACATCGTTGGTCGTTCCGGTTTTTCCGGCAATTGTATGCCCGGCAACGGCGGCCTGGCGTCCCGTTCCGCGTTCAACCGCACCTTGCAAAATCGACACCAATTGATATAAACTTTGCGGGTCGGACAAAGGTTCGGAATCCGCCACTTCGGGTTCGGGTTCCATACCATCAACCCATTCGATAATTTCGGTTTTGTTGCCGCCGATGACATTACCATACCGGTCTTCGATATAGTCCACCATTTTCGGTTGAATCCGGCGGCCACCGTTCACAAACGCGGAATACCCAAGCACCAATCTTTCAAGTGTCGTTTCGCCCGACCCAAGTGCCATCGACAGGTTCAAATTATTCATATCTTCGGGATATACACCGAATCGTTTTGCAACCTCTACGGCATTTTCAACACCAATCTTATCAACCATGCGAACACTTGGGACATTACGCGAAGTTTCCAATGCCAAACGCAACGGCACATCGCCCAGGAATTTTTTATCGTAATTTTCCGGCTTCCATTGCATATTATTTTCACGCCACCCAACAATCGGCGTATCCGAAATCAAACCTTCGGGTGAAAAGTCACGTTCCAACGCCGCCAAATACACGAACGGTTTTATCGTACTGCCAATCTGGCGCATCGCCTGGGTCGCGCGGTTGAACGAACTTTGTGCGAATGAACGTCCGCCCGCCATGGCAAGTATTCGCCCGGTATGCGGATTCATGACGATAATTGCGCCCTGTAATTTTTCCGTGCGCCCTTCGTTATACGCATCCAACGCTTTGTTTAGCGCGGCGGACGCGGCGCGTTGATATTCCGGAATAATTGTTGTTTTTATATATAACCCTTGATTATAAAGTGTTTCGCGCCCAAGTTGATTTAGCAATTGCCGGCGTACATCTTCGGCAAAGTATTGAAAATCATCTTCCATTTGTGCGGTAAAACCACTGTTGATGTTCAACGGTTCCGCGGCGGCGGCATCGGCCTGTTCGCGTGTGATATATTTTTCCGCGGCCATGCGGCGCAACACATAGTTCCGGCGTTCTTCGGCGCGCGCGCGGTCATTTGGTGCCTTTGGCAACGATGCCAAAAACGCGCACTCTGATAGTGTTAAATCTTTTACCGGTTTATTAAAATACATCAGCGCCGCCGACCCAACACCATACGCGCGCGCACCCAAAAAGATTTGATTCAAATAAAGCGTCATAATATGCTTTTTCGAAAACGCGCGTTCCAGGCGCAACGCCAAAATCGCCTCTTTAATCTTGCGCGAAATCGTGCGGTCGGACGACAGAAAGAAATTTTTTGCAACCTGTTGCGTGATGGTTGACGCGCCGGTAAAAGTCGTATTGAACCCAAGTGTGCGCATAAAATTATTTATCGATGCGCGCAAAATTCCCTGAATATCAATCCCCGGATGGGTCCAGAAATTTTGATCTTCGGCGGCGACAAATGCATTCACAAGTTGCGGCGGCATATCTTCAAAGTCAATAAACACGCGACGTTCTTCGGCATATTCAATCAGCAACGAACCGTCCGCGGCATAAAGCCGGGTTGCAACCGGTGGCGCGTATGTGGCAAGTTTCCGATAGTCCGGCAAATTCCCACCATATATCAAAAACAACGCGGCCACCGCGGCAATTCCCGCGACCACGCACCAAAAAATCACATGCAGAAAGAAACGAAAAACTTTTTTTAATTTCATGAGTTTAATTGTAAAATAAAAAAAATTCATTTGCAAGTGCGATATGAAATTGCTACGCTAAACCCGAAAGGATTTTTAATCAGGGAGAATTCCAATGAGAAAAATAATTATTGCAATTTGCGGAATAATCTTGGCCAGCGGTGCGATGGGGGCAGAAGTCCCAAGTTGGTTACCCGAGCCTCAAAAAACACAAGTTTCACCATGGTGGAAGGCAAGCAATTCTTTTTCAACGAGTATTACAGATTTTTATCCGGACGTGGAGGCGGAATTTGCCAAAAACGAAAATCACGTTCGACATGGTACATACGATGACGAAGGGGCGATTATAATCTGGGCGGCACGAAAAATTTATGATAACGGTGCGGAATTTTGCCCAGTGCAAATACAGGCCGCTAATAAAAATGGTAAATATTGGGTTTGGCTGGATTATTATTGGAACAATGACGACGATGTTTGGAAAAATTGCAAAACTGTCTGTGTCAAAGGGTATACTGGAGCAACATGTGGGGTGCCGGGTGCTGAGATGTGTTCTGTGACAGGTACACCTGCCTCACAAGGTGGCGGTTTAATGGGACGTGGACCAACTGGATATTTTACCGGGTTACCAAAATGGACAAATCTACGCTCAGAATATACGAGTTATTATGCTGAAACAGGGACTACCTATCGCCATACGACGGAAATGGAAGTAATATCTTATACCAGTAAGTATGGAACAGATGATGAAGACCGTAAAACAGATCATGTCGTCCTTGGGGTTGTTGGGAAAGTTGCGCATGGAATAAAGGTTGCACCAATTAAAATTGTCGGACAACGGAGTAAAACTGGTGGTGGAATAAAAAGCTGGATAAGTTCCGCATATTCAAATGAAAGCCCTGTATTGTTGTGTTATGATGGTTATGTGCCAAACAGCGATGCTACTGCTTGTGAATGCAACAACGATAATCAATCTAGTAATGGATGGTGCAGTGGTTGGTCTGAACCAACTAGTTACACAGAAAATTACAAAATATACAAAGATGGAACGTGCCAAAAATATACTTGCATAGATGGCTATGGGCTTGATGAAAATAAAACATGTATTCCGTGCGCAACGACCAAAACGCAAGGTGTCAACGGTGAAAAGTGTGTTGAATATACGCTGTATGCAAAAGATTTGTTAGACGGGATGCACAATGTTGGAAAATGTTGGATGAAATCAAGTCCATCGGAATACAAAAATTGTGTTCTTTGTAGCAAAGGTCAACATTGGAATGCGGCAATCAAAAAATGCGAAAATAAAAATCAATCAGTAAAGTAATTTTTCACGCCCAAAAAAAATTCCCGTCATACCGCCGTATCAGGCCCCGCGCAAAACTTTGTTTTGCGTGGGTGATTTCGGGCGGTATCTTGTCGTCACCGTTGAACCCACCAGATACCGCGCTTCCGCGGTATGACTTGTTCTTTACTAATCACTATCCACTTACACCAAGCCGGGGCGAAAGCCCTGGCGCAGTCTCGGCGTAGTCGCGGCACCGCTTCGCGGTGACGGACGAAGACGGATAACACTGTCCCACAATTTACCACTTGATTTTTATCAAATATATTATATAATCTGCGTACTGTGAACTCGTTGCGGGCATAGTACAAGGGCTAGTACGCAAGCCTTCCAAGCTTGATATGCGGGTTCGAGTCCCGCTGCCCGCACCACGGATTTTCATTATTGCGCGCAGCGCGCACAATTAAGAAAATCCTGTGCCGCGGCGGAGTGTGCGAAGCACACAGAGACGGGCAGATTAGAGATCGGGCGTGCGCCGGAGTTGGAGAGCCGGGGCAGACTGTAAATCTGTTGGCTTAAGCCTGAGGTGGTTCGAATCCACCCACTCCCACCAAAATAGAAAATGACCCGTTTGGGTCATTTTTTATTTTGCAATGTGGGGTGGGTGGATGCGCAAGAGCGCCATGGCACGACAGTGCCATACGAAAATGAAATTTTCGTGAATAATTGGCGCGCATAATCTTATTTCTTCTTACGCCGCGTTCCAGATTTTATTATCATATACAATATTATTCCATTGAACACCAGTGTAATGCTGTTGAACAACATTATTTGAAATGAATGCAAATACACACCGTAAAGAATCCAAAACACCAACCCCATGCAATATATGATATACATATACAGGGAAAGCCCCGACACGTTTTTTGTGGTAATGGACTTTATTGCCTGGGGTAAAAATGCCAGTGTCGTGCAAACACCGGATAAATAACCCACGATTTCGCCCCAAAAAGTATTCATAAAATTCCCCTTTTAAATCTATGCTAAAAAAAGACCCGCCGTGCGCGGGCCCTGTGGTTTTATTGTGGCAATTACAAAATCCGTATAACACCAAAATCCAATAACAATGTTAAAACAATCCACCACCAAGAACAATTTAACACGTTTGTTAGTTTTAATATCACAAATATAAGGGTTAGCATTTTTTACTCCTTTTGTTGATACATTATGATTATATTCCAATTTACCCAATTTTGCAATATAATAAAAAACCGCCAAACAAATGGCGGTTTTGTTTCAAAGATATTTATTCTTGAACCACAACGCTAACGGTATAAAGGGAATTTTCATCCATAACCGGATTTTTCACCATTATGCGGTATTCTTTATATGTCGCCCATTCATACGCGCCCGCCGGAATAACGTTCACATAGACATGTTCCGCATCCGCAGCCAATTCTGAAACGTTGAAATTGTCGTGCGGAACAAACATGCCAGTTGGGGTTTGGTCTTGCAACGAAGACAGTGTTTCATTGATTGGACATTTCACAATCATATCGCCCTGTTCGAAAACGGCGACCTTTTCACAAGATGCATCAAAAACCTTGACTTCTTTTGTTTCTTCCTTTGTCGAACATCCCGCAATAGCGGCGACCGCGACACCATAGATAAGTATTTTTTTCATGTGTTTTCTCCTTTGATTTTACTAATCCACCCAAATCCTAGCATTATTTATAAAAAAAAGTCAATAGGGTAATAGTGGCAATTTGAAATTTTTTTGACAATACTATATTTCAATGCTATGGTATCGCCTGTAAATCAAGAGATATGTGATGAAAAATAAAAACTGGACCCGGCCAGAAATTCAAAATAAACTGAATAACGCGTTGTATGCTTGCGATATTATTAGTGTTAAATCCAAGAATAATGGCGATATTCTGTTGGCCCTAGATTCATTCGATTGGTACAACCTTTGGGAACATTTGGAACACGAATTTGGTACCGAAATGAATTGTGACCCCAAGGATGGTTTAACAACCAAATCGAATATAACCGTGAACGATATTATAGATTTTTTGTATAATAACATGAATGTTCAAACCCAGATTAAACAAATCAATCAAAAAAAATCATTACTTCGTGACGGGTTATATAGCAAAACAAAAGAAAGATATTAATAAAAACATCGCCGAAATTCGGCGATATTTTTTACCGATTATACCCGTTTTTCATCTGCCATGCGCATGCGTTTTTAATATATTTTTCGGCGAGTGTCGTATCGAACAGTTTTTTGCCATTATCATCGGGACTTTTTAATTTTCCTTCGGCATCAATCCAGGTCGAATAATCCATGGGTAAAATTTCGTTTATATCATTTAAGTTATTAACAACATTATCCGGCGACATACCCCCACTGTATCCCATTTGATGATTCTGAAAAACCGGTGCATCCCACATTTCTGGGGAAATACCACGTCCACCTGATGCATCATACAATAACGCAAATGATACATGTCTTTTATCAAGTTTCGAAATGCGCTCGTATTGTTCCGGCGCATATTGAAAAATAAATTTAATACCCGGGTATGCGCGAATTATGTCTGCGACTTTATCGGCATAAAACGTAAATTTATCATTTCCGCCGTTTATATTTATTTGAACCCGACCGATAACAGGTTTGTCCGCATTCTGTGTTCCTTTTTGACGCTTGATACTCCATAAATCTTGAAAAAATTCCGGGACAATTCCGCGACACAAATCTGTCCTATATTCAAGATTCACATGCATTGCAAGATTCACGTCATTCACGGTGCATGTGGCAACCAATGTTCGAAAGAAATTATACCTATCATTATATGGGAAAAATTTTTCACGACTTACCTGAACCGCAAATTCTGCATTTTCATAATTTTTACCAAGATTGATAATTTCTGATATATCGTTATGTGGACCGATACCACTGCAGGTTATATATTCTATGTTCATGTTTTCTCCTTTTTATAAATCCTGCTCTCTCCCCGATATGTCCCTATTAATTATTTCTTTTAATTCGCAATTGCCCGCATGCCGAACCAATATCCGTTCCACGTTCGCGGCGTATGCGTGCATGAATTCCGTTTTTAATTAGCACATCTTGGAATCGATGTACCGCATTGCCCGATGGCGCGGTAAATTCACGTTCCGCAACCGTGTTCCATGGAATTAAATTCACCATGCAATTTTTCCCACGTACCAGGTCCGACAATTGTTCCGCGCATTCATTTGTTGCGTTCAATAAATTGCCGTCTTTGTCCGCAACCAGCAAGTATTCTATCATCAATTGCCGATTATGCAAGTCGGTAAATTGAAGCGCCGCATCCATTATTTCCGCAATACTATATTTGTTCGCAATCGGCATCAATTTCCGGCGCAATTCATCGTTCGGCGCATGCAACGATATTGCCAAATTTATCGGTCGCCCCCAATCAATCAATTCATATATCCCCGGCACAATTCCACAGGTTGAAACCGTGATACGTCGCCACCCAATTCCCATTTCACGGTTCGCGCGTTCCATAAACCCAATAACATTTTGCACATTTTGCAATGGTTCGCCCGTGCCCATAATCACGATATGCGACACATCATCATTGTTTGCATCGCCGTTTGCATGAATTGTTTTTTCAGAAAATTTGTCATTTCGCAATTCCCATTGGGCAACAAGTATTTGTGCAAAAATTTCGTTTACGGTTAAATTGCGTTTAAGTCCAAGTAATGTACTTGCACAAAATTTGCACCCCATTGCGCATCCAGCCTGGGAACTGACACAAACACTGTTGCCATAACTGGTTCGCATTAAAACGCATTCAATTTGTTCCGCATCGCACAGTTCCAATAAAAACTTGGTCGTTTGTCCGTCGGAAGATTGTAATTTTTTCACAATTTTTACCGGCAAAGTTTCCGCACACGCGTCCAAATCATTACGCAATTTTTCCGGCAAATTTTTCATCGCCGAAAAATCAGGTGCCCCGCGCGACAGCCATTCTGAAATCTGTTTTGCGCGAAAACGCGGTTGCCCCATATCGGTGACAAACTTTTCCAATTCAGCGCCGGTTAAATTAAATAATACGGTTTTCATTATATTTTATACCTGTTGTCATTTATAATTACAACCGCACGCCGGCGTAATTGTTTAAGTTGCTGGTCCGCGATAAACATAGATTGTTTATATATCGCATTTTGTTTTATTATGTTATCAAGTTTTCCATATTCCTTGGTCTTTTTCGTGTCGCAAATCAGAAACACCGAACCATCCGCGGTTGGCTTTGACCAGGTTAGTTTTTTCAGCCCCGCAATGCGTTCACGAATATCAGATGCCAATTCATACTGGACCGCGGTGAATTTTTGTGGCGCCCCACCAAGACGTGTCGCAATACTTATCGCATCATCGCAACTTTTGGGGGTGCTTAGTTTTTTTATCACATCATCCGGCACGGAAAGCAAACGCACCATAGTCATTTCAATTGGCAATCCATGTTCACGTTCAAGTGTTGTTTTTTCGTTTTTTATATCTTCATCAGAAACGTCAACCGTCGGCATAATTGTTCGTGCAACTATTACCTGCCATGCGATGTTTGCGCGGACGGCGCTGCGTGCCATTTCGCGTTCAGACGCACTTAAATCACACAAATCCATACGTTTTAATTCACTATCTACATCTTTATCAGACGGAACCGCATTAAACTTTGCGGCATAGTTTAATTTCACACTGTCGTCGATTATATTCTGTAATGCCTGGCGCCGATTGTCGGTCGATGTGTTGCCTTGACGCGCCATAAGTTTTGTTCGCGCGGTAATATCGGTATCGGTCACCGGTTTGCCGTCAACCGTCGCAATAACCGTCGCCGCATTTGCATAAAATCCAACAAAAGCCAACATTATAAACAAAACAAATTTTTTCATTTCTTCTCCTTTTTAATAATGTTTCCCGTCCATACTTATTCCGAATCTAAATTGAAAAGTCGTGTTTCCGACATAATCTTCCTTGTACGCATTATCGCGCCGATATCCAACACTTAGATAATAACACGGATGTTCATAGTATACCGCACCACTGTGTTGTTGAAAACGGTCATTGGTCGCGTTATATATTCCCGTCCACCGCACAGACCACCGGTCGGTTATTGCAAATCCAACACCGCCCGCAAATTCATGAATTGATTCCGCAACGGTTTGCACATCGACAAATTGCTTTGACCAAATATGCCCAACATTTACAAAATTTCTTGGTGTTCCGATAACCGCATTTGTTTCAATATGGCGCAGACCAAAATTTTCCTGGGAAAAACGAAAACGCGAATATATATCCATCCACTTCATATTATTATACCCGATGCGCCCAACATAGTCCGATTGCCCGTTGCGGAAACCGCTGTTGGGGTCGGTTGCTTCGCGCCGTGTAAAATCATAACTTTGACCAAAAAATGTTTCAATTGTTTCGCCATCTGGGTTAAATGCCGCCCAACGCAGCCCATAATCCGCGAATGTTCCATTTTCCCATAAATCAAGTCCCGAAAAACGATTGGCCGAAAACAAGGTTGCATCCGACAACAATGCACCGGCGGAATCATTATCAACCGCAAATTGATTTTCATGTGTGTGCCGCATTACGGTTATTCGCGCGCGCGGTTCAACAACATTTGTCCATTTTTCACCGGGCCTAAATAATGGCAATCCCCATTCCAAATATCCACTTGGTAAAAACCTGTCACGAACACCGGAATAAATATCGCCATCAACCATTGGTGTATTTTTGAAATTATAAACATCGTATCGCGCGGCGATACTTGCGGTTATGCGGTTGCCACCCAAAACCGTCCATGGCGATGTTATGCGTGCTTCGCCAATTACACGTTCAGATGAAATTCCATCGCCCGATATACCAAGTATATCGCCCATAAATGTTGCGTACGTGGCGGCAAACAAAGGACTTGTTTGATATATGCCGCGAACATTTGGCAAAATATTTCCGTTCGGCACAGAATAATTATACACATCATTACGCAATTCTTGGAATATATGCGCATCCGCGGTCACATATCCTGATTGACCGAACAATTCAACACGCGCCCCAGAATCCAAATACGGTTGTTCTTCATAGAATCCGTATTTCTGGAGGTATGTTTTATCAGACGCGCGGTCCAAGAACACCGTTGCACGCGCATTTTCGCCAAGTTCAATAATATCATCATTGAAGATATGCCAACGATTTTCACCTTCGCGATTATGGGTAAAAGAACCACGCGAACGAAATTCCGCATGCGACAAATTCAACCGATGTTCCAATTGAAACAGCGGATTTTCCTTGGTCAAATACGAAAATGTTGTTGTCAAATCGTGTGTGTCCGATATATAAAAATACACCGGAATATTTATTTGCGTTCCCATTTTATTGGTTGATTCCAGAGTGGGTGTTAAAAAACCGGTCTTGTGTTTAACGCCTGGGTCTGGCATACTGAAATAAGGCAACCACATAACCGGCAAATCGTAAATCCAAAACACCATATTTTTGAAATAAAGCATTCGTGAACCAAGGTCGTGTTTAACTTTTTTTGCGGTTATTTCCCACGCTTCGCCATAACTGTCGCAATTTTTGCACGCGGTAAATATCGCGGACTTTGCAACCGTTATATCGCCATCGCGCGAAACATTTTCAGATTCAAGATAAACATGTGGTCCCAACCATATTTCAATATCATTGCCCGATAAATTTTTCCCATTATTTGTAATGTATGAATCACGCAGTGTCATTTTTTGCCCAGATTTGTTGGTAATTTCGGTTTTTCCAACGGTTTTCAAAGTGCCGGATTTAAGATTGTATTCAATTTTATCCGCCTTGATTGTTGTGGGTTCATTTTGATTCACCGTTATTGGAAATGCGGTGCGCGTGCATAAAATCGATAAAAAGGCAACAATAAACCGTCTCATTTCCGCAACAATATCACCATTGTTATACATAAAACTAATGCGATTCCACCGCCCATCAACCAAAGGTCGAAAGCGCCCGCCAGCATATTCGACAACGACATAAATGCCGCCATAACGCCCCCCATGCAAAGGACGGATATCGCAGGTGCAAAACTTGTCCGCCGCCGCAGCAGCGAAGAACGCAACAGCACCGCCAAACAAATCGCCACCAAGATAAAATTCATTGTTGGGCCAAACAACCGATTGCAAAGTTCGGACATAACGGTTTTATATTGCTTTGGCGCAAGTTCCGTTTGCAAACTTTTAAAGAGTGCCCCCGTCGACATACGCCGTGCCTTGAACGCGGTATCATTATTTTTTTCTGCGATACTTAAATCCATATCAAATGTATCAAATGTTCCAATCACACTGCCATTATTTACGGCGTGCAACGAACCGTCGGTCATTACAATGGAAAGCCCGCGCATCGTTGCGACCAATTTACCGGTTTTTGCAAAAATTGTGACCTGGGATTTTGCGTCGCGCATGTCGGACAACATAACCTGGCTTAAATCATGTCCGGAAACTTTATCCACATAAACAACCAACCCGCGGGAAAGTTCCGTAAACGCGCCTTCTTGCAATTTCATATGCGCAAGTCCATATCGCAAATTCCATTGTGTGTCGTAAAACTTTGCCTGGGTAATTGGGACAACCCAAAGGTTTAAAATAAAATGCACCGCAACCAAAATCCCCGCCAAGAATAATGCCGGTCGCGCGATTTGCGCTGGGGAACAACCCGACGATGCCATAACTACAACCTCGTTATCGCCAATCATTTTGTTATATACAAACAGCACCGTAATAAATGTCACAAATGGCAAAATTATGGAAACAATAAACGGAATCATCATGGCGGTAAGGCCCAAAAAACTGCTAAGTTCCACACCATAATTGACCAAGAATTTCATCATAGCGACAATCTGGACCATCCACGCAAGTCCAGTAAGAATAAGCAGCAACAACGTAAATATCATGGTTAGTTGCCGTATAAAATACCCATTTATGGTCTTCATCATCACCAAGTATAGTGCCGAAAACTAACCCCGTCAAATATATTATTAGTGTTAGTGATTAGTGTAAGTGTCATTGACGTCATACCGGCGCAGGCCGGTATCTTTTCTCTACCAATGTTGCAGAGAATTGGATTGCGACATATCCGACGGGATCCCGGCTTTCGCCGGAATGACGGCGTTGCCAACCATCAACTCCCCCCCACTAACCACTAAAAAAACATTTGCATTTGTGCGATTCGGTGTTATAATCAACGTGTTCTTAAAAGATTAAATTTTAAGGGCGGGGCGAAAAACCCCGCCCTTAAAGATAAACGATACACACCAACCAAGGGAGAAAATAAATGTCGTTTGTTTCTATGCCGCGTCAAGATTTGCTTTTGTCCATTGATTCTTTGGCATCTGAAAAGCAGATTGATCGTGAAACCGTTTTTGAATCATTGGAAATTGCAATCGCGAAAATTGCAAAGCATAAATATGGCGAAGAATTTAACATCGTCGCCAACATCGACCGCAAAAACGGGTCTATTCATGTAAAGCGTTTGTTCGATGTTATTGAATCGCCGGAATCTATGGGCGAAGAGTATAACCCGTTTACAATGCTTACGGTATCAGAGGCAAAGAAATATAGCAAAAATCCATCGGTTGGTGATGTCGTTGAAGATTCGTTGCCGGAACCGGAATTCGGCCGTATGGCTTTCCAAACCGCGCGTCAAATTATGACTGCACGCGTGCGTGACGCGGAAAAGGGTCGTCAATACGAAGAATTCAAAGACAATATCGGCGACATTATAAATGGTGTTGTAAAACGTATCGAATTCGGAAATGTCTATGTTGATATAAATGGCAAGGCCGAAGGTTACATTAAAAATACTGAACTTATCCCAGGTGAACGTTTGGGGGTTGGCGACCGCGTGCGCGCGCTAATTATGGATGTTGCGCGTTCAAATTCGGGACCACAAATTTTCTTGACCCGGACACATCCGTTGTTTATGGAAAAACTGTTTACCCAAGAAGTTCCTGAAATTTACGAAGGCATCATCAAAATCAAATCTGTGGCACGCGCGCCGGGTTCACATGCGAAAATCGCCGTCGAAACCCAGGACCCATCCATCGATGCGGTTGGTATGACCGTTGGTATCAAGGGAACACGTATTCAACCGGTTATCAACGAATGCCACGGTGAAAAAATCGATGTTATTTTGTATTCCGAAGACCCGGCGGTGTTCATTGTGAATGCCATGCAACCGGCCAAGGTCGCAAAAATTATCGTTGACGAAGACACGCGCGGCGCGGTCGTTGTTGTGAACGAAGATCAACAATCACTTGCCATTGGCCGTCGTGGTCAAAATGTTCGCCTTGCATCACAATTGACGGGGTGGAACATCGATGTTTTGAACGAAGCCGAAGAACAAGAACGTAGGGCTAAGGAAGTCAAAGAAAAAACCGAACTCTTTATGACGGGCCTGGACGTTGATGAAATGATTGCGCAATTGTTGGTATCCGAAGGTTTCCGCACAATCGAAGAAGTTGCGTTCGTTGAATTAAAAGAACTTGAATCAATCGAAGGTTTCAATACTGAATTGGCCACGGAATTGCAAAACCGCGCCAAGGCATATCTTGAAAAAATCGAAAAAGATTATTTTGAACAGGGTCACAACCTTGGTATGTCCGACGATTTGTTGAACTTTGATTTTATCAAACGCCCGATAATTATGAAGTTGGGCGCAGCGGGAATCAAAACACTTTCTGATTTGGCGGATTTGGCATCGGACGAATTGGTTGAAATCCTTGGCGAAGAAACAATGAGTCACCGCCTTGCCGGTCGCGTGATTATGAAGGCGCGGGAAATCGCATTCGGTATAACGGTGGCGGAAAACGAAGAAGAAAATCGGTAAAATAAAAAAACAAAGGGCAAAATATGGCGACACTGACACTTGGAAAATCTGTGACTTTGGGGGCGGTGCAAAGCAAAAAGGGCGATTCTGTTTTCGTGGAACGCCGTCGCCGTGTTGTTGCACCGGGCAGTAACGAATTGCGCGAAGAACCGGTCGCGCCAACCGCAACAAAGAATAATCCGGCGGATGAAAAATTGCGCGCGGTCTTAGAGGCCGCACGTGCCCGCGAAGAAGAACGCAAACAACGCGAAGCGGAAGAAGCCGCGGCCCGTGCCGCGCGTGAGGCAGAAATTGCCCGCGAAACCCGCGAATATGAACAGGTCAAAGAGCAACTTGCTGCGCGTGAAAATGCGATGCAAAATACCGAAGAAGATCCGGAACCGGTCGCCGTTCCACGCAATTTTGGCCAGAAAAATCCCGCACATCGGCAAAACAAATCAGATGATGACGATAACATGCCCACGCGCCGGAATCAAAAATCTGGTGGCAAGCGTGACTTTGCACGCGGTGGGAAAATATCGTTGCGTGATATTGTTATTGGTAATGACGATGATGACGATGAAATCGGCCTGCGTGGGGCAAATCGCCGCCGGTCCGAAGCGTCACTTAAACGTTTCCGCGAAAAGGCGCGTGCGATGTTCAATGCACCGCAAAAGGTCGCACACGAAGTCGTTATCGGTGACACAATTGTCGTCAAAGATTTGGCGGCGGCGATGGCGGAAAAGGTTGGCAACGTTATCAAAAAACTGATGGAAATGGGAATGATGGTTTCCCAAAATCAATCTATTGATGCGGACACGGCGGAAATTATCGCCGGCGAATTTGGTGCAACCGTAAAACGTGTAGAGGTTAAACCATACGCCGATTTGTTGGAACGTGCGCCGAATCCGGAAAACCTTAAACCGCGCGCGCCGATTGTGACGGTTGTCGGACATGTTGACCATGGTAAAACATCATTGCTTGATGCGTTCCGCAATGCAAACGTTGTTGCGGGCGAAGCGGGCGGCATAACCCAACACATTTCTTCGTACGAGGTTAAAACAAAATCCGGTGCGGTCATAACTTTCCTTGATACGCCGGGACATGAAACATTTACCGCGATGCGTGCGCGTGGTGCGCAAATGGCGGATATTGTGGTCTTGGTCGTTGCGGCAAATGATTCGATTATGCCACAAACGATAGAGGCCATAAATCATATTCGTGCGGCCAAAGTTCCGTTTATTGTCGCAATAAACAAAATCGATTTACCCGAAGCCAACCCGCAAAAGGTCAAAACGGATTTGCTGCAACAGGAAGTCCAGGTCGAAGAAATGGGCGGCGACGTTCAATGCGTTGAAATTTCCGCAAAACAAAAAATCGGGCTTGATAAATTGGAAGACGCAATTTTATTGCAAGCCGAAATGATGGACCTGCGCGCGGACCCGGATATGCCGGCGGTCGCCACGGTGGTAGAGGCGAAAATGGAACGGGGCCTGGGCGCGGTTGCAACGGTTATAATTCGTGAAGGAACATTAAAGATTGGTGACGTGTTTGTTGTCGGCGAAACATTTGGTCGCGTAAGGGGCCTGGTTATGTCAAATGGCGAACGCGTGAAAATGGTCAAACCGGCACAGCCCGTTATGGTATTGGGGCTTGATGCGGTGCCATTGGCGGGCGATATGTTGAACGTTATGGAAACCGAAGCGCAAACACGTGAAGTTGCGGCATGGCGCATACAGCGCGCGCGTGACCGTGCAAACGCGATGAAACGTTCGTCACTCGAAGAACTGTTTGCAAAACAAACGGGCGATAAAAAATTGACTTTGCCAATTGTTTTGCGTGCCGATGTCCAGGGTAGTGTAGAGGCGATAAACGACATGTTGCGTGATATTAAAACGGACAAGGCGTCGGTTGAAATTCTGTCGTCCGGGGTTGGTCAAATTACCGAAGGCGATGTGCGCCTTGCGTCCGCGTCGGGCGCGGTCATAATCGCATTTAATGTTCGTGCGGATGCGGCGGTGCGTGATATGGCGCGCGCGGCAAATGTTGATATTCGTTATCACAGTGTCGTGTATCGTATCACCGATGAAATCAAAGAAATTTTGTCCGGAAAACTTGCGCCGGAAAAGAAAGAAAACTTTATTGGCTATGCCGATGTTATCGCACTGTTCACGGTCGGCAAGGGTATTCGTGTTGCGGGTTGCCGTATGACCGAAGGCGTGATTAAAAAAGACGCGTTTGTGCGATTGCTGCGCGACAATGTTGTGGTGTACGATGGAAAAATCGGCGAACTGCGCCGCGAAAAGAACGAGGTTAAAGAGGTTTCCGGCGGTGTCGAATTCGGTATGAGTTTTGATAAGTATAACGATATCAAAGAAGGCGACCGCGTTGAATGTTACGAAGTCCAAGAAATAAAAGCACAATTATAATCCACCGCCCATTCGGGCGATGTTTAATAAGTTTGGTGCCGAAAATATAAAATGACAGATAACACAATCATTTCGTTAGAAAATGTAAACGCCCATACCGCAAGTAGTATTGGTGGCGGCAAATTTGCAGGGCTTTATCAATTAAAAACACTGATTGAAAAGTATAACGCGCAATACAAAACGGGTTTCATTGTCCCAGACACATTTGTGATTCCGGTATCAAGGTTTAATGATTATAAAAAACAAGGGTATATCCAAGAAGATTTAATAGATTCGGCGATGCTTTATATGGACAGATTGGGTGGCAATATCGCTGTGCGTTCTTCTGCGGATATAGAAGATAAAAAAGGGAAAACTTTTTCGGGTCAATTTGAAAGTGTTTTAAATGTAAGAACACGCGAACATATGGCCAAGGCACTAAATACTGTTTATGCATCTGCGGCAAATGTGCCAAATGCCAAAATGGGTGTTATATTACAATCAATGGTTCCAACGTCGCAAATGGCCGGCGTTGTGTATTCTGAAACATTTTTGGGTGCACCTTTTATCGTAATGAATTATGTTCAAAATGATTTTGCAGATAAATTGTTATCTGATAAAAATTTTTCTAATTTTCATAGATTTGCCACAGCCAAACCCATTTCTGATAAAAACCACAAGATGATCAGGTTTAATTTGTCCAGTATCGATAATTTAGAATATAATATGATGTTTTATCCTAACTCTTTTACTGGTTCACCACAAAGGGTTTACGCACAGGACCGTGAAACATACCGAAATCATTTTTTAATTTCTGCTTTGTGTTCAGAATTGGAACCAGATTTAGGTTATCCTGTGGATATGGAATTTGTTGTGTCAAAAGATAATAAAATAAATATAGTGCAACAGCGTCCATATTGTTTGCCTGAATTTTATGGACGCGATATAGATGCAAGCACTAAATCCGTATTTTCATTGGACAAACCAATTATAGAAGGTTATGTCGGTTTCATAGATAGTATAAGGCCCGTACCAACACAAGAATATAATGATATAAATATTTGGAAATCTGGTGAATCTGTATATGTTTTTACCAAAAATTCTGTTGGGGTGCAATTCAAGTTTGATTTTGATTGGTCAAATTCCCCATTCGATGGCCTATATGGGCATCATGGTAATATGTTGCGTGAAAATCTTGATTTTACAGTTTTGGAAACTTGGGGCCGCCGTGCTGAGTTTGAAAAAATAAAAAAAGGCGATTATGTGTGTATCAATATGTTAACTGGTCAATTTAGCATCAAAGCCCGTTAAAACACTTTAATTCCTTTATTCCCCCAATTTTGCCATGAATTCGTCGTGGATTTTTTGTTACACTCCAACCGTTTTATGATATAATTCCCATGTTATGAATTTGTTTGGAATTTTGGTTGCTTTTATTGGGCCTATGATGTGGGCTGTATCCAATATATTTGATTCCTATGTATTGGGTAGTGTTTTTAAGCGGGTGCCAACAACCATTTTTTACATGAATTTGACAAATATATTGGGGATTTTGTGTTTGCCACTGTTTGGCCAAATTCATTCATTGCCGTTGGAAGCATGGTTATTCGTTGGTCTGTTATCAATCATACAGATTGGATATCAATTTCCATATTTTGCTGCATTGAATAAACTTGATACATCTGTGGTGGCCGCATTATTTCAAATGGAAAAAGTTTTTGTTCCGTTATGGGCTTTTTTAATAGTTGGCGAAACTTTACATCCCATTCAATATATAGGTTTTGGTATAATAATATTGTTTTCTGTGTTTTTGAATCTAACCCATGAAAATCGTATCAAGATAAATTCTGGTTTTTGGTTAATGTGCTTGGCCAGTATAATGTTGTCGTTTGAAGGGAGTTTTTACAAGGTCTTGTTAGAAAATACTAACTGGGTATCGGTGGCATTTTGGGTTATGGTGACATCTTTCATTGGACAATTTACAATGTTATTTATTCGCCCCGTTCGTCAAGATATCATAAAAAGTTTCGGCGCATATCGTAAAAAATTCGGCATGTTTGTATTGATGGAATGTTTTGACAGGTTGGCTTCATTAAGCCTTGTGTTCGCACTGGCATTGATACCGATTATTGTGGATTCGGGAATTCAATCAGTTCAACCAATTTTTGTTGCCGTATATGGAATCATTCTTGCAAAATTATTTGGCAAACGTTTTCACGAAGATATATCACGCCAAATCATGATAAAAAAAATATTATGTTTTATCATGATTAGTATTGGTGTAATGATGACCGTAATGGGATAAATTATTCCCCCAACTTTGCCATGAATTCGTCGTGGGTTTTTTGTTGTTTTTTTGTCATGGCGGGCATCGGGCCCCAAAAAATGCAAAGCATTTTTTGGGTGATTCTGGTCCGCCATAGGGTTCTGAAACAAGTTCAGAATGACAAAAAACATTTTACTATTACGAAATATTCGTCACAAATGCCTAGCCCTATTGCGGCCTACGCCGCAATGACAATTCTTCTTTAATGTATTTACCAATAGTAATTATTTGCGCGCTTTACGACATTGTGACCAATGATTTAAATCTGTTCCCAATGAATAGGTATCATTGTCTACAAAATGCAGGAACATTGGTTGTTCATCGTTTTCATTTTTATAGATTTGAAAATCTGCATAAACCGCCGGTGTTTCTTCCGTCGCATCCTGTGTATATAGTTTAAACACTATTGTTCGGTCATCTGTTCTTAACACCGCTTTTTCGGAATCTACATCAAGCGACTTATACTTGTCCCAAACACTGTCGCATTCTTCCTCTACACAAGTTACATTCAAACATTCTATATCTGTTTCGTGAAAGTTTATTTTGTCACAAGCACACAACCCCAATAAAATTGATAAAACATATAGCGGTTTCATTTTTTCTCCTTTTTTATAGCATTATAATTTTATTATAAATTGTGGTGTTTGACAACATTTTATTCCCCCAACTTTGCCATGAATTCGTCGTGGATTTTTTGTTCGGCATCTGACACCGGGAATTGACGGTATGGAAAATTCGCACCAATTTTTGGGTGTTTCAAAAATGCCTCGTGCTGTTTCGCGACAATTTCCGAAATTTCCGGCGCGGGCGCGGTGTTTTCAAGTTCCAAATAAACCTTGGCCAAAATTTCAGAGTCAATCAACGCCCCGTGTGCATCAGCACGCGCGGTCAGTGATATTCCAAACCATTTCGCAAGTGCGTCCAGTGTATAACTTTTTGGACCAAACACACGATTGCGCGCGATGACCAATGTGTCCGCCATTTGCGAACGCGGAATCGGCGGCAAGTGCAACATTTCCAATTCGTGATTCACAAACGGAAAGTCAAAGTCCAATCCGTTATGTGCAACAATTGTTGAATCACCAACAAATTCCAAAAACTTTGGTGCAACAACGGACATTTTCGGTTTGTCATCCAAAAACGCGTTTGAAATTTTATGAACCATATATGTTTCCGGCGGAATAATTTTACCTTCGGGATTTATGTATTCGTGAAAAGTTTTATCGGTGATTTTTCCATCCACAATTTCCACCGCGCCGATTTCGATGCACCGGTCGCCGCGCAGGTATTCGAATCCGGTCGTTTCAATATCAAAACAAATTACCCTTGCCATAATTCCACCATAGTTTTATTATCCATAGGCCAATTATAATAAAACAATGAATGTAAATCTAGAAAATCTTAACCCCGAACAAAAGAAAGCGGTCGAAACAACCGCGGGGCCGGTTTTGGTGCTGTCGGGTGCGGGAACGGGAAAAACGCGCGTGCTGGTTATGCGGGTTGCGCACATATTAAATATGAATTTGGCGTTGCCGTGGCAAATTTTGGCACTGACCTTTACGAACAAGGCCGCAAACGAGATGAAAAATCGCATCGCGGAAATTTTAAACGCGGGCGGCGGCAATTTTTATGCGCGCGATTTATGGTGCGGAACATTTCATTCAATATGTCTGCGTATTTTGCGGGCGAACGCCGCGCGCGCGGGGTTAAAGTCGGATTTTATAATCTTTGGCGAAGATGACCAAAAGGCGGTTTTGAAAAATGTCTTTGCCGCGATGGGTGCGGACGCCAAGGAATACGATGCCGGCGATTGGGTCGAAAAAATTTCAAATATCAAAGACCGCGGAAATATCGAAAGCCCCGACATCGGTGCGCGCACGAAAAAAATCCTAAGTGATTACAATGCGGAATTGCGGCGATTGGGTGCGGTTGATTTTGGCGATATTATTTTGCTTGTTCTGAAATTGTTTGAATCTGCGCCGGATGTGCGCGAAAAATACGCCCGGCAATTCAAATACATTATGGTCGATGAATTCCAAGATACAAATAATGCGCAAATGCAGTTTATAAAATTGCTAACGCGTGATGTGGAAAAACCTAATGTGTGTTGCGTGGGCGATGATGACCAATCGATTTATTCTTGGCGCGGGGCGGAAATAAAAAACATTTTGGAATTTGAAAAAAATTTTCCGGGCGCGCAAATCATACGCCTTGAAACAAATTACCGCAGTACCGGAAACATACTTGGCGCGGCGAATTCATTGATACGACACAACAACGGGCGATTGGGCAAAGACCTGCGCCCGGCGGATGAAAAAAGCGTTGGCGAACCGGTCTATGTCCTAACGGTGCCATCAAATTATGACGAAGTAAAACTGATTGCCGACACAATTTTGCGATATGCAAATGGCAATTATTCGAATTTTGCGGTTTTGATTCGCACGGGTTCACTTTCGCGCGGATTCGAAGAAGAATTCGCAAATGCGCGTATTCCGTATCGGTTGATTGGAACAACCAAGTTCTATGACCGTATGGAAATTCGCGATGTTATCGCATATGTGCGTTTGTTGGTGCATGCGGAAGATGATGTTTCGTTCGCCCGCGTGATTGCGCGACCGCGCCGCGGATTTGGTCCAACGGCAATTGCAAAAATGCGCGCGGCGGGCGGTTCACTGATGGCCGGATTGCGCGCGGCAAATTTTGGGGGCAAGCAAGGAATCGCCGCCAATGAATTTTTATCTGTGTTTGATTTTGAATGGCAATCTATGCGCCCGGCGGATGCGGTGAAAAAATTACTTGAAGATGCAAAATATATGCAATACTGGCGCGAATCCAAAGACCCCGACGCCGAAGAAAGAATTTCAAACATTCGTGATTTAATTACAAATGTTATTTCAACATACGACAGTTTGCCGGACTTTTTGGAACACGCGGCATTGATGACAACCGATGATAACGATAATGAAATCGCCGATAATACCCAGGCGGTAAATATAATGACGATTCACGCCGCCAAAGGTTTGGAATTTGATACGGTGTTTTTGCCCGCATGGGAAGATGGAATTTTCCCAAATGATAAATCAATCAAAGAAGGCGGAATGGAAGAAGAACGCCGCTTGGCCTATGTCGCCCTGACACGCGCGCGGCGGCGTGCGATTATCACAAACACAATGTCACGTGTTATTTTCGGTGCGCGTCAATACTATTCGCCGGCGCGATTCATAACCGAAATGGATAATCGGTATTTGGACTTTGGTGGACGTACACCGCGGTATGAAACGCCCGCACGACCAACGCAACAGAAAACACATACGGTTAAAAGTATTGTTGGAAAATTGGTTGAACACGGTGAACTTGGGCGTGGTGTTGTTATTGAATCAAACGGCGGAATTTTGACGGTTGCATTTAATCGCACAGGAATTAAAAAAGTTGCCGAAAGTTTTGTAAAAATTATCGATTAGATTTTTATTTCTTTAACGCCTTGATAAATTCTTCGGCCTTTTTCTTGGTGTCGGTATAAAGTGTTTTCAAATCTTTTTGCAGGTTTGTTCCGATTCCCGCATCAATTCCACCACCAATTGACTTTGCAATTTCATCCGCATGCGTTGCAATATACGCAACCAACGCACCGGTCATAAGTAATGTGATAACATTGCCGTCCAATATAGAAATAATATGTGTTTGCGTGTTTAATTGAACCGCCCCACCAAGCAACGCGCCACCAATCGAAACAACAATTGCAAGCGCGACAAAATAAATCGCCGCATCAATGAACTTTTTAACCTGGGACGAAAGATTTGAAGTTTTGAATATGCCAAGGAACCCATTATATATATCGCCGGCGATACCTTTGTACGATGTCTTTTGAACCGTTTCCGCAATCGCCGTAAATGGCAACAGTATTATCACTAAAAATAAATCCGCAATCACACCAAACGCAACAAATGCAAACTTAAATGCGGTGTATATGAACAAGACAACAAACACCAATCCCATTAAAAATGTAAATGTGCTGGTCCCCAATCCCGCGCCCATCATTTTCCAACCGAACTTTATCGCACCATAATAAAACCCGGACATACGCGTTGGCACACACATAATATCTGCGGCGGTTTTTGCATCAACAATTGATGTGTCTGTCATATGTGTCGCGGCATAATTTTGAATTGCGGCGCATGTGTCGGAAAGTTCAAAATTACCAATTTTCGCAACCGTATCCAAAATCAGATTCGCAACATACGAACCAAACGCAACAATCGGCCCCATAATCATTCCAAACAATCGTGGCAATCCGATTCCCAAAATTATCAACCATATCGCAAGTGTGATACCTTTTTTTATTATGTCTTCGACCGTCGGCATCGCTTTGACTTTGGAATCTTTAATCATTCGGTACGCTTCGAACATAACCCAAAAAATGAAAGCGACAATCAAAAATATATTTACAAACCGCACCAACGAATCATCCAAAATATGTGCCGTGTATGTCAATGCACTCATAAAAGATATCCCAAGTTTTGCCTCTATCGGAACACCGGTTTCAACATATTCGCGTTCGAATCCTGACTCAAAACCATCCAAATCATTTTGCACGGTTTGAATAAGTTCTTCGCGATTGTGTTCGGTTGTCCATGCACCGAAATCGCCAATGTCGCCGGTCA
The DNA here is from genome assembly GCA_045612805.1 of Candidatus Enterousia sp. GTDB lineage: Bacteria > Pseudomonadota > Alphaproteobacteria > Rs-D84 > Rs-D84 > Enterousia. The sequence continues at coordinate 26,894 of JAZKZR010000008.1, read as the reverse complement.
CCAAATTAGATTCCGCCGCCACCGCCACACCGCAAAAAGCGATACAAACAACAAACAATAAAAATTTTTTAATTATGTTTTTCATTTTTCCTTTATCAATTTATCCGCAAATTCTTGTGGCTTTTTCCATGTCATTTTGACCAATTTTTTCAAATCTGTGCCAAAATTATCAACACCGCCGCCACTATCATCGGATTTTCCAAACGGTTCAAATGATGGCACACTTGCAATAAGTTTATCAACACGTGGCGCCAAAACATAGAAATATATAAATATCAACCCCGCCATCAATAGCAAAAATCCAAAACCGTCACGCATAAAATCAAATGCGCCCGGATATCGTGATTCGATTTGTGCCCGATGCAAATTAAAGCAATTTTTGAATGCGTCTTTATCCACCGTGCCGTTTATCGTTGCCGCCGATTCACATGTTGCAAAAACATTTCTTATGGACAACGCGGTGGCATCGGTTGGCATTACTTCACCAACCAACAATGGTGGGAATATCGCACTATATTTATCCACCGGCCCGGGGAAAAATTCGTCGGCGGCAAAGAACACCATCGCGTAAACAATCACAACCTTTAATGATATTGCAACAACCTTGATCGCGGATTCAATCAACATTTTTACCGCACCGTTCACAACACCCGATGCCTTTTTCCATGTTTTTTCAAATGCCGCCGCCGCCGCAAGTAATGGTAAAAATATCACAAGGAAAACAAGTTTGAATATCACCGACAAAATTTCAAAGAACAAATTGAACCCAATCACCACAAACATAATCACAACCAACAATCCCGCAATCCATGTGAATGCGCCACCACCCAATCCCATCCACGCGTAATTCATCAGTGCGAATCCGCCCGCCGCGCCCGCAAGCATAACACTGTTGATATTCCCAACAATACACATAAATGAATTTGAAACCGATGACATCGGATTATCCGCACCGATTTCCGCCGGCACGCATTGTGCGGAACTTGATATGCCCATTGCCGCCATGGACAGTTCCGTTCCGACATACATCACCGGTTGAATCGTTATGTTTGATAATGCCTTTATTGATGATATGCCACCCATACCAAACGCACCGATAATTGCACCGACAATCATAATTCGCACGCCATTTTTCCAAACATCATCGAACCACGGACCGAACGCAAGTTTCTTTTCACCCGTGTCCAATTTTGTTGTTTCCATCATTGCCTTGTAAATATATTTCGCACTGTGTATAAACAGGAAAACACCAAACCCAATCACCATTAAAATCCAAAGGTGTGAAACAATTGCATGCCAAAAAGATTCCGACGCATCGCCCAGGACAAAGAACAAATCATTCACATATTTGCAAAGGAAACAACCATTGGTGGACGCAACATTTCCGTCCCCCGCACCGATTGAACGCAAGAATCCATCCATACTGGTGTATGTCAATGACGCACCCGATAGCGATGAACTTACATACCAAACGCCAACACCCAACGCGATTGCGCCGAACAAGAATCGAACAAGATACCCAAGGAATAATTTTTTCATTTAGTTTTCTCGTCACCCGTTTTTTCGTCTTTCTTTTCACCGTTATTTATAATTTTGTTGCCGACATTTTTTATCCCGTTTGTAACAAGCGCAACTAATTTTTCTGCATCGTTTGCCATTTGTTCACTTAGTTTATTTTCGCCGTCACTTGCACCAAATGCCCCAAGTACCATTTTTGAAACATTTGGAATTTGCTTGTATATATAATTCAAAACATACACCAAAATTATTGCGCCAATCAATGTAATACTTGCAAGGTTTTCTTCTGATAAATCAGATGCAAAAACTTCGCCCGATAAAATTGAGTTCATCAATTCGTTGGTATCCATGCCGGCATCAGAAAAATACCGTGATATAATCGCAAGGATTACCATGTATGTTATCACCGCCGATGCAAGTGTTATAATCGCACTAATAAGTTTTTTTAGTTGGTTTGTGCCAAGACCTTTGCCCAATGACGACATCCAATCGGGCATTTCACCACCACGAAACGACATCATCATAAGTCCAATCGGAAACAGAAACGCAAACATCGCCATATCTACAATCACATCTACGAAATAAAAACAAAATTTTATAAACAACTTGAAAAATCCATAGAACAAATATAGCCCCACAAAAAACATAATAATATGTCGGAATATATCGCCAAGGTTATGAATATGTTTCCATGAAAATGCACCGTCCATAACCGCAATCCCAAGTTTCATATAATCTTGAAACATTGTCACGGTTGTTTTCATTATCGATATAATTGTGTTGCGCAGCGCAGGTCTAAAAAAACCATCATCGTTCATTTTTTCTAACTTATATGGTACGCGTTCATCAACCGCCGCCGGGGTCGTTTGCAACATTGCCTGGCTGTATATCAACGTCACATCGGCAACCGGTTCAAATGTGACGCGTGTTATAAAGCGTGGAAACCCAACACCAACGCCAAGTAATGTTAGTGCAAACAGTGAATTTATAACAACGCGCACAACCGATTTCATATAAAACGGGTCGCCTGTTTCCGGCTTTTTCGGGTTCACATGTTTCCACACCGCCCACACAACAAAGAACACAAACAGCACCGCAAACAGTATAAAACATATGTCGGCGATTTTATTATAAACGGCGGCACCCGCATTTGACACAACGCGGAACAGGTTATCAAACACAGCGCACCCCCAACATTGCACCGCGGTATCAACAAAACCGTTCAATATCCCGTTCATTTTTTAATAAGCCCCAATATCTTTTTTATTGATTCATATGTTCCCTTGGCCTTTGCCGTTGTCGCGTTAAAATCACCTTTGACCTGTTCGTACATGCCTGTCATGCCCGGCGCATATTTGTTTAGTTGGTCTTTGGTCATTTCAAATATCGCATTCATTAAAAAGAACGTAAGTATCGACGATAGCCACAGCATAGAATGTCCACCAAATCCAATCGCACTGTTCGTGACCAAATTACTTGTCGCGGTTCCGCCCGCCACAACATTAAATACACTGTTATTCAAACCAAACAACGCATGCACAATCGCAACATTTATAATCATAATAAACGCGCACGCAATCATCGTGATAACCAGTTTGCGCAGTGCCGTAATAATTCCATCAAACGCCGGCCAGATATCAAGCCACTTGTCACTTTTCTTTGCAACCCATGCCAAAACATTAAACGGATAAAGAATAAGTGCAACGCCAAAATCAAATATACCTTGGATAATTAGCAACGCCATAAACAAATTGCATCCAACAAAGGTAAATATCAACAACACGCCCGTTATCATATCCATTATGTTTTGACCGCCGTGTGAAAATATAGTGAATAACCCACGAATTCCACGCGACACAAATTCAAACCCGCGTTTAACAACCGCATTATTCACCGCCGACAAATCAGATATTGGTTGTATTAAAAAATTGCAACTTTTTTTACTTATCCAATCATTTGATAAAATACTTTCAGGACATTCGATGTTTTGCTTTTTTACTCCGGTGATATTCGCCTGGTCGGTAATCGCTGATGTATAAATTGCACCAAATTCCAAGAACGGATTCACCAACCATTGTGTGACATAAATCGGCCTAACCTGCAACAGCAACACCGCGGCAACAATTGCGCGAACACCACTTTTAAGGACCGTTTCAACCATCGTGAAACCTTTAACATTGCCGTCCCACATTTCGCCACCGCCGGACATTCCGAAAAATTCCAACCACCGTTTTGGAAAATACATTTTGAACGCGTACATAAAAATAGATATCGCCAAAAACGCCCAAACAAAAATATAAATGATTCCGTCACCCGAACCCACAAAGTATTCATAACCGCCACGCGCAACCATCATAAACGCATCCAATACACGTGGCACAAACGGCGCAAGATTTAATTTATCAACAATTTCCCACTTTGCAAATGCCGCGCCCGGCGTGACAAAGGCCGCGACCAATAACGCCGGCACAATAATCCGCCTTAAAAATTTTGCAAAAAGCAAACGATGTAAAAACATACTTCCTACATTTATAATTCGATTTATATCACATCTTGGCAAAATTGTGGTATAATTAAATGAAATGAGCAAGTTAAAAAAATTTTTTATTGTATTTTTATCGTTCTTTCCATTATCGGCGGGCGCGATATTGCCATGGCTGCTTGCGGCGGGCGCGGCAACGATTGCGGGATTTTCAATCTGGCGCAGTACGGCACCGGTTGATATGCAAGATGCGCTTAGTTTTTTTTCTTCGTGTTGGACATGCGAAATGTTTTCTTCCATCATGGCGAAACTTTCAAACATTTTACCACCGATTTATTACGGCATCGGCGAAGTCATAATTCCAATTGCGGCGATGCTTACGGCGGTGTATTTCACATGGACACTTGCATCAAACTTTATGAACGGCAAGGTTGAAAGTGGTTGGACAACGGCATCGAATTTTGGAACGCATTTAATCCGATTGGCGATAGTAAGTGCGTTGTTGGTATTTCCGTTGCCACGTTTAATAAGTGGCGTTGTTATTGAACCGATTTTCAATCTTGGTTTATCGGTGAATCATATAATCGGTGACACCGAAAAGTTTTCCGAATGTATGGTGGCGACGGCGCTTTTGGATGAAAACGCGAATCGCACATCATTGGCAAACGGAAATATGCCGGCGGGGGCGTTCCCGGTAAAATTGCGCAGTGGTCTGACCTGTGAACTGGCCAATGTGCACCAAGTGACCGGTCTTGGGATGACGGTTGGGTGGACAATGTTGAATATGGCATTTAACGCCGAATATATGCATAAAATTATGTGGGATATTCCGATTTTCCCAAATGTTCCGATATTTTTTGCAGGCCTTCTTGTTTTGGCGTTGTATTTTATGGCACTTTTGCCGATACCGCTTTATTTTCTTGAAATATTCGTGACGCTTGCGCTGGATATGGTTATGTTGCCGCTGATGTTGCTGTCGTGGCTGTTTAAGGGGTGGGATAAAATCTTTCCAAAGGGTGGCAAAAATATCCAAGGCATGATAGACGATGTTATAACCGGAACGGTCGGAATCGCCATGACGGTCGTGTTTTTGGTGTTTGGTCTGTCATTTTTAGACGCGATTGTGGGACACATTGGGGGAATATCCCGAATCGCGGCGGCAATTTCCAGTGGCGATTCGCAAATTCTTATGGATGGCCTTATGTTGCGGGACGGGGGACTGTTGTCCATCATAATGCTTGGGGCGTTTTTTGCGGTGTTTATGACATCGATACCGAATCTGGTAAAGACATTATTCAATGTCAAAATATCCGATAAATTCTATGTGACGGCGAAAAAAGATTTCGATTTAACCCGCGCAACACTTGGGAAATGGTGGAAAAACCTAAAAAAATAAAAAAATCAAGAAATTTATTTTTTTATCCCCCCTTTTTTATTCGCACCGAATCTGATATAATTCTTAGCAATGAGTAGATTTCCGATTCTTTATTGGCCACACAGCACGAAGTCCGATACCACATATCAGACGGCGCGCAAAGTTATAAATGCGGCAATTGGCGCAATGCCAGAAGTTGTCACAGGCGATTTAAATGTCGCCGATATTTTTGCCACGCACCCCGATGCGGTTATCTATTACCCTGTGTTTTGCGGTTCAACCGGTTGGTGGGGCGAATTGCTGGGTGGGGACGCGGCCATAACGGACAAGGTTATTGTTTCCCCCGAATGCCAATTGATGGTAATTGAAAGCGCGCCCGCAACGCATCATGGCCGGCGTGCGGCACACCAACTGTTCGCGGCGGAAATATACCCAACAAGTGGATTTTTCAAGAAAATGAGTTCCGAAATCGCAACCGTTGCGGATATGTTGGCGACGGATGCGGGAACAATACTTGCACTGTTTGCCGGGCATGATAAGAACAAGTTTGTAAATATCCTTGAATCGACCGGAAATTCATATCTTGGTTGCATCGGCCAGTATTGATACCGCCCACTAACACTAACCACTAACACTAACCACTAATTCCCTTGCTTTTTCAAAAAAAGGCGGTATAATCCCGTGACAAATAAAAAACAAAAAGGGTAAAAGCGATGAAAAAAGGCATTCATCCAGAATATCATGAAATCAATGTCACAATGACTGATGGCAAAACGGTTAAAATGTATTCCTCGGTTAAGAAAGATTTGGTTCTTTCGACCGATAATTTGAATCATTCCGCGTGGACCGGTCAACGTTCAAACACCGGTGAAAAGGGCCGCAGGACGGAAAGTTTCAAAAAGAAATACGCCGGATTTGGTTTCTAAGAAAAACTTTATGCATTTGGGGGGCGCATTATGGATTTGCTGATTAAGGGTTCGCCGGAACTGAATAAAATGTTTATGGCGTTGCAACGAACGGCAACCGGTTTGCGTCACGATTTTGGCGAAGTTGAAAATCTGCAACAATCCCTGCGCGGGGCGCGGGATTTTGTGCATCGTGCCGCCACACGAATCGAAGAAGAAATTTTATCAGATTTATCACTTGTTCGCCCGTCGGCGGGACTTTTGACACCGAATTTAACGCGTGACGGTGACGGACGCGATGAATTTGTTTTGGCGTTGTCAGGGGCGGAAAATTTTGTGCGTGCAAATCCACGATTTGCGATATCACTTGCACTGCGCACGGGTTATGAAACGAAAATCGCACTTATATATTCCCCAATTGATGAATATCTGTATTATGCGGAATCGGGCGCGGGCGCATTTGCATATTCGGCATTTCATTCGGCGCGCATTCGCGTTTCTAATATCAAAGACCCGGCGGATATGACGGCGGCATACAACGGTATTGCGGGAAATCCGCTTGGCGTTGGTGCGGTCCGTGAAACCGGTTGCCCGGCGATGGATTTGGCATGGGTTGCCGCGGGAAAATTTGATGCATTTATGTCCGGCACAATTGATTTTGCGGAAATATGTGCCGGTGAATTGATTGTGCGTGAATCGGGCGGCAAAATTGAAATCGGTGCCGACATCACCGCCACAAATGGAAAAATTAGTGGTTAGTTTAAGTGGCCAGTGTTAGTAGTTAGTGAACCGCCGGAAATCCGGCGGTTTTTGTTGTTTGCTATCACTAACCACCAGCCACTAACACTAACCACTAAAAAAAATCGCCATTTGGCGATTTTTTTAATTTGCCGCCGTAACCGCGATTCTTTTGCGGCCCGTCGCACGGCGACGATTTAATACATCGCGACCACCCTTGGTTGCCATGCGCGCACGGAACCCGTGTGTGCGAATGCGACGTGTTTTTGACGGTTGATATGTTCTTTTAGTTGCCATTTCAAATCCTTTTGTGTGTATATTTAACCATACCTTTTGCAAAAAAGCAAATATTTTATTTACTTTTTGTCAATCCCAATTTTTGCAACGCCAACACAACAAGGTGCCACGCGAACAACGCCGCAAATAAATTATAAAAAGGTAAAAATAATTTCATAAGTTTTCCTTTTGTTCTATTTTAACTGTATTACAAACAAATCGCTTTGTCAATCTGAATTTTGGTGTGCAAAATTTGCTTTATTTCTTGACCCGCGCGGTAAAAATTTGCTATGTTTTATATGCGAAAAACATAAGGAAAGTTTTATCATGTCAGAAATTGAAAATACAAACGAAATAAACGCAATCAAAATTCCACAATCTTCGATTGAACATGAAATGCGGACATCGTTTTTGGACTATGCGATGTCGGTTATTGTTGACCGCGCGTTGCCTGATGTGCGCGACGGTTGCAAACCGGTGCACCGCCGTATTTTATATGTTATGAACGATGTTGCGCCGGCAACCAAGCCAACGGTTAAATCTGCGCGTATTGTCGGTGATGTTATGGGTAAATACCATCCCCATGGCGATAGTTCAATATACGAGGCCATGGTCCGCATGGGTCAAGATTTCTCTATGGGCGAAATGCTGGTCCAGGGGCAGGGTAATTTCGGTTCGCGCGACGGGGACAAGGCCGCCGCCATGCGTTACACCGAAGCGCGCCTTTCAAAACTTGGCGCGTCACTCATGGAAGATATGGACAAAGACACCGTTGATTGGCAACCGAACTTTGACGGAACACTCCAAGAACCGGTTGTTTTGCCGACCAAGTTTCCAAATTTCTTGGTCAATGGTGGTTCGGGTATCGCGGTTGGTATGGCGACAAATGTACCGACATATAATTTGGGTGAAATTTGTAATGGAATTTTGGCGATTTTGGATAATCGGGAAATTTCCGATGATGAATTGTTTGGAATTATCCCCGGTCCGGACTTTCCGACGGGCGCGATTATCATGGGGCGCACTGGCGCGTACAAGGCACATACGACCGGACGCGGTTCGATAATTGTTCGCGCAAAAACACATACTGAAAAATTCCATGATCACGAGGCGATTGTTGTCGACGAAATCCCGTACCAGGTAAACAAAGCGCAAATGATTATCAAAATTGCCGAATTGACCAAGGATAAAAAGATAGAAGGTATTTCTGAAATCCGCGATGAATCGTCCAAGGAAGGTTTGCGTATCGTTATCGAACTGAAACGCGATGCGATTCCGGACGTTGTGTTGAATCATCTGTTCCAATACACGGAAATGCAGACGAATTTCCCTGTGAATATGATGGCACTAAACCGCGGGCGGCCGATGTTGTTCAATGTTCGCGGTGTCCTTGATGCGTTTATTGAATTTCGTGAGGAGGTTATTCGCCGTCGAACAATCTTTGATTTGAACAAGGCGCGTAATCGTGCACACACATTGTTGGGACTTTCGGTTGCGGTTGGCAATTTGGACGAAGTTATTGAACTTATTAAATCGTCCGCCAACCCAGAAGAGGCGCGTATTGCACTTGTATCGCGCGGGTGGCGGGCATCGGATATTGAAAATTATATTCAACTTATTGATGACCCAAACACGGAATACAAAGACGGCATGTTCTATATGTCCGAAGACCAGGCGCGTGCGATTTTGGAATTGCAATTGCACCGGCTAACGGGGCTTGAGCGCGACAAATTGCACGCGGATTTGGTGGAATTGGGCGCGCAGATTCGCGATTTGTTGGACATACTTGCGTCGCACGAACGCATTGTGCAAATTATTCGTGAAGAAACCGCCGCGGTGCGCGATAATTGGGCTTCGCCACGTCGGACGGAAATTTCTGATGCGGAAATCGACATTGATATCGAAGATTTAATTGCCCGTGAAGATATGGTTGTGACCGTTTCCAATACGGGCTATATCAAACGTGTGTCTTTGGATACATACCGCGCACAAAAACGCGGGGGCAAGGGCCGCAACGCAATGTCGACCAAGGATGACGACTATGTGGTTCAGGTTTTCGTTGCAAACACGCATACGCCATTGTTGTTCTTCTCGTCGCGTGGTTTGTGCTATAAATTAAAAACCTATAAATTGCCAGAGGCGGCGGCCGCGGCCAAGGGACGGCCGTTGGTGAATCTGTTGCCACTTTCCGAAAACGAAACGATTACCGCAATTTTGCCGGTGCCCGAAGATGATGTGGCGGCGATAAAGGATTCTGGCAAAGAACACTTCCTTATGTTCGTGACGGCGTCGGGAACGGTGCGTCGCAATCGTATGGCGGACTTTGATTCAATTCGCGCGAACGGAAAAATCGCAATGAAGTTGGACGATGGCGACAGTTTGGTTTCCGTGTTGCCGTGCACCGAAGACCAAGATGTGTTTTTGGCGACCTATCGCGGGCGTTGTATTCGTTTCCCGGTTCCGGAAATTCGTATCTTTGCCGGCCGCAATTCAACGGGCGTGCGTGGAATCACACTTGGCAAAGATGACCGCATTATCGGTATGTCGATGTTGAATCGTGGCGAATCTGATTCCGCGGTGCGTGCGGCGTATGTGAAACAAAGCCGCGCCGCGCGTCGTGCCGCCACCGGTATAGAAGAAGAGGCCGACAACGAAGAAGAAACAACAACACTTGTCTTGGACGACGCGAAAATGGCGGAATTGGCGGCACGCGAAGAATTCATTTTGACGATTTCCGAAAACGGATTTGGAAAGCGCACCAGTTCGTATGAATATCGCCTAACGCATCGTGGTGGTGGCGGTTTTGCAAATATCAAACTTGGCGGGAAAAATACCGCGGTGGCGGGTTCGTTCCCGGTTACGGCGGAAAACGATGTTATTATGGTGACGGACGGCGGTAAAATCATCCGCACGCCGGCATCGGACATTCGCATCGCCGGACGCAGCACCGCCGGTGTGACACTGTTCCGCACGGCGGAAAATGAAAAGGTTATGTCGGCAATATCTATTGAATCGGACGGCGCAGACGAAACCGAAACAGAAGAAGTTACGAATGGATAACGAATATTTTGCATCAATAAATACGGTGTCCCAAGAACTTGGGATACCAGCGTACACACTTCGTTATTGGGAAAAACAATTTCCAAGTGTCGTGCGCCCGGTCGCGGGTGCGGGCGGACGACGGTATTATCGCGCCGAAATGGTTGCGCGCCTGCGCACGATAAAGGATTTATTGTATAACCGGGGGCTTACCATCGCGGGGGTCAAAAAAATGATACGCAGTGGTGAATTTTCTGCGATTGATTCGAATGCGTCTTGGACACCGGTGCCACGCCCACGGCCTGCGTTGCGTCCCGAACCGCGTCCGCAAAGTTTCGACCCGGAATCGCGGTTGCAAAGTGTGTATGATAACTTTATGAACGAACGCCCCGCGGGTGCCACATCAATTGATTTAACAAAGTTGGATATCGCGGTCGATTTACTGCACCAGGCGCGCGAACTGCTGAATTAAAAGGATTAGAAATGGCGGAAAAAATTAAAATGAACGGTATGACATATATGACTGAATTTGAAAGGGGGCTTTTACCGCAAATTGCGGAATGCCCCGCGGCGTTTTTACGCGCCCCAAATCCATCCGAAGAATTCATGCGTGCTGCCGTCTTTCTAAATCCGCATGTTTTGGGGTTTATTGATAACCAAAGTCACATGGTGCGCATGATTGCGGCAAAATTAGATTACACGACCGAACCGATGATTCACGGAATCACACCGGAAATACGCGCGGCATTGGATAAAAAGAACACGCGCGGAATTATGGGTGCGGACCTGAATCGTCGTGAAATCGAAGAATACGCAAACGCGATGAACGTTATGAAATTTGGCTTTGCCGCCGAACATCTATACCCACGGAAAAGATAAACTTTGCTACGGCGCGATGCTCAAATTTCTTAATTGTGCGCTTTGCGCGCAATAACGAAATTTGGCAGTCCCAACGGGAATGCTTCGCCACCTTGCCTCACTCGCTGTGCTCGCCGGCATGCTTTCGCCTGCCTTTCGGCCACGGTTCGAACCCGTGTCTCACGGGTTCGATTCCAAGAAACACGTGTAAAAATAAAATCCGGCCAAGGCCGAATTTAATTTTTATGGCAGTCCCAACGGGAATCGAACCCGTGTTACCGGAATGAGAATCCGATGTCCTAACCGCTAGACGATGGGACCGGCGAAACAGAACAATTTTAACCAATTTATTTTATTTTTCAACCTGTTTTATAAAAATGCACTTGCGTTTTTTTGGGTGTTGCACCACAATAGGACTGTTTGTATCGTGGGGGAATATTCATATGAAAAAGTCAGAAACGCAAAATAATTTCATGCCAAAAACTTTACTTGGGTTTTATTTTAAACGGTGTTTTCCAGGCCTGTATAAATACATAATTCCATTTATGGTTCTATGTTTTTTAGAATTTTCGGGTTCGGTTGTTTATCCATTTATTGAACGGTGGATAGTCGCCATGTTTGAAGGTGCACCACTTGGGACAGCAATATATCACCATGTAATGCCGACAATTTTATTACTGGTTGGTATACAAATGAGTTTCTCAACAATTGCTATTTTAAGCAATCGCAGTCTATCTGTTATGACACCATACGTTAACAAACGTATATCGTCTGTATTGACCGATTATGTTCATTTGCAATCTATGGTGTTTTGGGTAAATCGTATGGCTGGGTCGGTAAGCGCAAATTTACGATTTGTTCAAAATGGGGCGCAAACACTAATCCAAGAAGTATGGGCGATATGTTTGCGTGTAATAATGATTGCCATAAATTCAACATTATTATTTACCGTGAACAAATACATTGCGTGGACGTTTATAATTATGTTCATATTGCGTGGCGGATTTGTGTGGGCTTTGCGCAAGAAAATTAAAAAATCGGCTGAAACCCGCGCCAGCACAGATTCGGCTTTGTCGGGTAAAATTTTAGACGGATTTGCAAATCAAACAGCGGTAAAACTTTTTGCGGGCGAAACGCACGAACACGACTATTTAGAGAAACCGCGTGAAGATCATGTGCAGGCAATAAGGACAGCCGCGTTTTGGCAACGTTTATCATGGGCGGTTCCGATATATTTCTGGGATGCTATGTTTGGCGCAACATTGGTATTATGCGCATACCTATATTCGCGCGGAATGATGAAAATTTCTGATATAGTTTACAGTATGGCGGTATATTATAATGTTATGGGTATGATAAGCAACCTGATTAATAAAATACCAACTGTAATTGATGGCATGGCTTCGGCGAACAAGGGGTATAAAGAACTATCAACCCCGTTGACAGTGGTCGATGCCCCGAATGCGCCGGATTTGGTTGTTAAACGTGGCAAAATTGAATTCAAAAATGTTTCATTCAAATATAAAAATAAATATGTCTTGCGCGATTTGACACTTACTATTAAACCCGGTGAACGCGTTGGAATTGTTGGGCCATCGGGTGCGGGAAAAACGACACTTGTAAATTTACTGATGCGTTTTTACGATGTTGCACATGGTGAAATTTTAATTGATGGCACCGACATTCGCACGATAACCCAGCAATCTTTGCGTGAAAATATATCCTTTATTCCCCAAGACCCCGCGATGTTCAATCGGACGATTCGTGAAAATATCGCATATGGTCGCCCCGACGCAACCCTCGCGGAAATCAAAAATGCGGCGCGGTTTGCATCGGCGGATAAATTCATCAGTAGCACGGAAAAGAAATACGATACACTGGTTGGTGACCGCGGAATAAAAATGTCGGGTGGTCAACGTCAGCGCATCGCAATTGCACGCGCGTTTTTGAAAGATGCACCGATTTTGATTCTTGACGAGGCGACATCCGCACTGGACAGTGAAACCGAGGTTGCAATTCAACATTCGTTTGAAAAATTGTCGCATGACCGAACAACAATCGCGATTGCACACCGTCTTTCGACATTACGCAACATGGATAGAATTGTTGTTTTGGACAACGGCAAAATTGTTGAATCCGGCACGCACAATGCGCTTTTACGGCGACGTGGCGAATACGCACGACTTTGGAAAATGCAATCCGGCGGATTTTTACAGGAAGAAAAATAAAGTTCCGTCATACCGCTGTAAAGCGGTATCTTGTTGCCATATTCGTAGAATAATTCTCTGCAACTCCGCGTAGGCCCCGCTTTTCAGCGGGGTGACGCATCTCACTAACCACTAACCACTAACACTATTCACTAATTTCCTGTTGACCCGTGACACATTTTTTTAATAACATAAAAAGCATGAGAAAAATTTTATCTTTTATTATTGCGGTTTTACTTTGTGGTGGCGCGTTTGCGGCGGATTATCGTGCGGCACTGGTTGCGGATATGGACACGGGACGCGTGATTTTTTCCGAACATGCGAACGATGCAAATTATCCGGCAAGTTTGACCAAGATTATGACATTGTATTTGACATTTGATGCGTTGGAACACGGGCGTTTGCATTTGGATGATTATTTGATTGTGTCGCAAAGTGCCGCCGCCGCACCGTCTGTGAAACTGGGGCTTGCCGCCGGTTCCAAGATTCGTGTCGAAGATGCGATAATCGCACTTGCGGTGTACAGCGCGAACGATGTCGCACGGGTTTTGGCCGAAAACCTTAAGGGTGGCAAAGAGGGAACATTTGCATCATTGATGACGCGTGTCGCGCGCGAAATCGGCCTGTCACACACAAATTTTGAAAATTCATCCGGTTTGCCGGACGACGACCATTTATCCACCGCGCGTGATATTGCGTTGCTGTCCATGGCGGTTTATAAGCATTTCCCACAGTATTGGAAATATTTTGGAATAAAAACGTGGACCTATAACGGAAAAACATACACGAACGGAAATCGATTGTTGGAAACATATCCGGGGTGCGATGGTATGAAAACGGGCTATACGGATAAATCAAAGTATTCGTTGGTTGCAACGGCGGCGCGTGGGGGGCATCACTTGCTGTCGGTTGTATTGGGGGCGGAAAACAAAGATGTTCGTGCGGCGGTATCAACGCGGCTGTTGAATCGTGGTTTTGAAACATATGGTATCGGTGCGGCGGCAAACTATACCGTTGAACCCGCGCCCGTGACATCGCCCATCGTCCAAAAATACGCGGACGATGCACCAAGGGTTGCGCCGGTGACCACACCGACCTATGCGACCGGCGGCGTTGGTGTTCAATTTGGTGCGTTCGGCAGTACGGATTCCGCAAACGCGATGATTGCGCGTGTTAAAAATGCGACCGGTGCGACCGCGCATTTGGAACCGAACGGCGCGGGACTTTATCGTGTGCGTGTGACGGGACTTTCCGAATCCGCGGCCCAAAACTTAAAAAATCGCGCATCGTCCGCGGGAATTGATTGCTATGTGTTTCATTGATTGATATTATACGGTTATGAATCCAAAGATTGAAAAACTTATTAAACAATTTGCAAAACTGCCACGTGTGGGAAATCGGGCGGCGCAACGCATTGTGTTGGCACTTTTGCAGGATAAAACCGGTCGCATTGAAAAATTGGTCGAAGCATTGGTTGATGCAAATGAAAACATACATGCATGCCCGGTGTGTGGGGTGCTGACCGATAGGGGGGCGGAAAAATGCGAATACTGTCGCGATATGCGGCGTGCGAATGGAATGCTGTGTGTGGTGCGTGATTTATCGGATGTTTGGACACTTGAAAAATCGGGTGTTTTTGGCGGACGTTATCATATTATTGGCGGGTTGCTTTCGGGCGTTGCGGGAATTACGCCCGAAGATTTGAATTTGGCGAATTTATCGGCGCGAATTGCGGACGAAAAAATCACGGAAATTATTTTCGCATTGCCAAACACTATCGAAGGCAAAACGACCCAGCAATATATTATGTCGATAATTGATAAAGAAAATATAAAGTTTTCCGAACTTGCGTCGGGTGTGCCGTTGGGTGGCGAACTGGATTACATCGATGACGGTACATTATCGTTGGCGTTTGGGGGGCGGCGCACAATATGACGGATAAAATTTCATCTTTGCCGCCGGTGTCAGAAATGATGCGTGACGCGGGGTTGGAACCGAAAAAACAATTCGGCCAGAATTTTTTGTTTGACCTAAATTTAACCGGCCGCATCGCACGCGCCGTGCCAGATTTAGAACACACAACAATTATCGAAATTGGTCCCGGACCGGGCGGCCTTACACGGGCATTGTTACACGCGGGTGCGCGACGCGTAATTGCAATTGAAAAAGATAAAACCACTGAACCAATTTTGTCGCAAATTGAATCCGCCGCAAATGGTCGGTTGCAAGTTATCTATGATGATGCGTTGCGTGTCGATATGAAAAAAATTGCGGGCGGTGAATTTTCTATTTGTGCAAATTTACCTTATAATGTCGGCACGGAATTATTGGTAAATTGGTTGCAAGATATTGCGAACGGCGTACCAATAAAATCAATGACACTAATGTTTCAACGCGAAGTTGCGGAAAGAATTGTTGCAAAAATGGGTGATAATGCGTATGGCCGTTTGGCGGTTTTAACATCGACCGTTTCGGACGCGAAAATTTTGTTCGGTGTGCCATCAACCGCGTTTGTGCCACGGCCACGGGTGGAAAGCGCGGTTGTGCAAATAATTCCGAACACCGCAAAGATAAAGAAAATTGAAAACATTTCGGCACTTGAAAATTTAACCGCAAAACTTTTTGGAATGCGGCGAAAAATGATTCGCGGAATTATGCGCGATGTTGATTGGGAAAGTTTTGGTTTATTGGGAACGGAACGCGCCGAAGATTTAACGGCGGAAAAATTTCTTGAACTTTCAAAAAAACTTGTTGCATAAACACCGCAAATTTTTGCTATAATAAATCGCGAGTCGTACGGAGAGAGAATTGTCTTTATCGGTCCTGATATTTTTTGCGATGATTTTTGTGCTGGTGTTCTTGCTGCGCACGTTGCGTGTTGGGGCATTGGTTGCATTTTTGGTCGCCGGTATGATATCAGGACCATATATTTTGGATTTGTTTCAACTGAATTCTACATGGACATTTCTTGGCGACCTTGGAATTTTATTTTTGTGGTTCACCATCGGTTTGGAAATAAATATAAAACGCCTTTGGAACATGCGTCGAACAATTTTTGGTTTCGGTGCGACCCAGGTTTTAATGGTTGCAATGATGTTGTTTCCAATTCTGTTTGGAATGACAACATGGTCGGTGATTGGCACAATCACGATTTCACTTTTGTTCGCAATGTCCAGTACGTCCGAAGACCTGCAATTACTAACCGACCGTAATCAGTTAAACACGACCATGGGACATCAAACTTTTTCAATTTTGTTGTTCCAAGATTTGTTGTCGATTCCGCTTCTTGCCATGTTACCGGTGTTTGCCGGACGTTCATTTAACCTTGGTGCAACATTGATTGATGTCACGGTGACATCGGTCACATTGATTTTGGGTGTTGTTGTAATCGGCCGTTTTGTTTTGAATCCGGTGCTAAAACGTGTGGCAAAATTAAAATCCAAAGAGGCATTTTTACTTGCCATCATGTTAAACATCGCACTTTGGGCGGTGTTGATGAACCTTTTGGGATTGCCGACGGGACTTGGTGCATTTTTGGCGGGTATGCTAATGTCTGAAACAATATACAGTCACCAGGTCCGCGCAGAAATCGACCCATATGCATTATTGTTTTTGTCGTTATTCTTTATATCGCTTGGGATGGGATTAAATCTTGAAGTGCTTGCACGGAATTGGTATTGGGTTATTGGCGGTATGGTCGGATTGGTCTTTATAAAATTCTTTGCGCTGTTTATGGTGTCGCGCGTGCGTGGCATTCCGGTTTTTGATGCGCGCCTTATCGCATTGGTGTTAAGCCAGGGCGGCGAATTCGCGTTGCTGATGTTTCAGACAATGAAAACCAGTGGCATTTCCGCCGTGCCCGCCGCGGACCAAGAAATTTTGACCGCGATAATAATCTTATCTATGGTGTCAACGCCGTTCTTGCTAACCTTGCACGATAAAATTTTCCGTTCGAAAAAAATGTTTGCACGTTCGCGTATGCGCCAATTAAACGCAACCGACAATGAAACAAAACCCGAAGTTTTAATATGTGGTTTCGGTCGTGTGGGGCAAATAATTGCGCATGTTTTGCGTGCGCGAAAAATACCATACGTCGCACTTGATTTGGATGTAAATGCGGTCATGCTTGGGCGTGAACATGGGTACAATGTATTTTATGGCGACAGCACGAATCACACGGTTTTGCGTGAATTTGGTTTGGCATCGCGTCGCGTGCGTGCGGTTGTTGTTGCGCTTGATAATGCGGCGACCGCGCGTAATGCGGTTTTAACAATAAGGGGCATCGCACCAAAGGTGAAAATTTTTGCACGTGCGCGCAATTTGTGTGAATCACGCGCACTGACCAACGAAGGCGTCGAAGAAGCATGGCCGGAAACAGTGGAATCTTCGTTGATGTTGGCGCACGGGGTTTTGGAAAAACTTGGTGTATCCGATGAAATAATTTCCCGCACATTGCAAGAAATGCGCAGTGAAAATTATTCGAAACTTGATAACGCAATTACGGATAAAAATAAATAAAAAATAATTCGTCACACACACGTCGTTTTTATGTTTGCTTTTATTTATCTATCTTGCTATATTGTGCAAAACCTTTACAAAGGAAAGAAAAATGAAAAAATCACTGTGGGCAATTATCGCGATAATCGCAATCGTTCTGATTGACCAAATTACCAAGGGCACGCTGCTGTATTTAATAACTGGTTCGGCATTTGTTTGGGGCGCGGCGTGGACCGTTGTGCCGGTGCCATATTTAATGCGGCACGTGACAAACTTTTTTAATGTTGTGTTCACGTGGAATCCGGGCACGGCGTTTTCGTTGTTTCGGAATTTCGGTGATAATTTACCGATGATAATGACAATTGCAACGGGCGCAATAATCGCATTGATTTTATATTACCTGTTTGCGCGTGCGAAAAATTATGAACGCGTTCCACTTGTTATGATTGCCGGTGGCGCACTTGGTAATTTCGTGGACAGGTTGCGTTTCGGCGCGGTAATCGATTTCTTGGACTTTCATATTGGTGGCGCACATTGGCCGGCATTTAATGTCGCGGACAGCTTTATTACCGTTGGTGTTTTGCTTTACATTTTGAATTGGTGGTTGGCGCGCCGTCGTTGTATGCGTAATTTAAAAGGATAAAAAATGGTAAAATTTCTTGATAACAATAATTCGGGATTTGCGGCATGGAACGCAAATCGTAATGCAACCGCAAAACCAAAATCCAGGTTCGGCGGGTTTTTGTGGTGGTTTATTTTGTTCATCGGGTCATGGTGGTTGATAAGTATGTGGACATCGCCAAAGAACGTGCCCGCACCGACCGATGCAGATGTTGCGATTATTTCGGCAACCACCACCGATACGCCGGCGCATAAAATTTCTTCGGATAAAATTGTTGCAAATGTTCGTGGACTGCGCATTTCAAATGTTGCATTGATGGACTTTGCGGCGACATCGGGTGCGGAATCCGAACGCGTAAAATTGCTTGGCACGGAAAATGATTTTCTGGAGGTCGGTCTGAACGCAACCGGCACAACCGCGCCAGATGTGAATACGGTTTGGCAAGACAGTGCGGGTAAAATGACCTGGCGCAATTCGGACGGGGTTGTGTTCACGCGCGACATAAGCGTCGATGGATACTTGGTCACGATTACCGACAGTGTCGAAAACAATACCGCGCGCGATATTTCGTTTGCACCGTATGCGCGCATTGTGCGTGGGCCCGCGCAATCTTCGGCGGGTGTTGCAACGGGCGCGGTGACGAATACGAATTCGCGGGTGCGTTATGTGGATTGGGGTAAAATGGCCAAGAAATCTTATGTCTATTCCACAACAAATGGTTTTATTGGGTTTGCAGACCAATACTGGCAAACAATCGCAAACATAAAATCGCCAGACCAAACGATGCGCGTGAAATCAATCGCGGATAAATATGTTGCGGATTCCACCGCGGCGCCGATTATCGTTAAACCGAACGACACCGGTGTTTTCACAACGACGGTTTTTGCCGGCCCCCGTGAACAACGCGTTTTGGATACGGCGGAAACAACGATTCCCGGAATTGGTGAAACATTGGATTACGGGTGGTTTTGGTTCTTTGCGCGGCCATTACTGTGGGCGTTAAATGTTTTGAATTCGTTCGTGATGAATTACGGTGTTGCGATAATTTTGCTAACGATATTATTGCGATTACTGATGTGGCCGCTTACGCGTAAATCGTATGTGTCGTCAATAAAGATGCAACAGATGCAGCCCGAATTAAAACGCATACAAAAACTTTACGCGAACGACAAAGTGCGTTTGCAAATGGAAATGATGAACCTGTATCGCACGCATAAAACTTCGCCTATGTCGGGTTGTTTGCCGATGCTGATTCAGATTCCGATTTTCTTTGCGCTGTATAAAGCGTTGCTTGTTTCTGTGAATATGCGAAACGCGCATTTCCTGTGGATAAATGATTTGGCGGCGATGGACCCATACTTTATTTTGCCGATACTTATGGGCGCGACAATGTGGTTGCAACAATATCTGCAAACCGGCCGCACAAAGGGCGCGGATGCAAACGATGTTGCGGCACAAACGGGGCGCATGATGAAATGGTTGCCAATTATCTTTACGATAATGTTCGCATGGATGCCGGCGGGATTGGTTTTGTATTGGACGATATCAAACATTTTTGGCATAGTCCAAACATACATCATCAAACGCAGATTGAATACAAAGTAAAAAAAGCCCGTCGTTATGACGGGCTTTTTCATTCCGATAACGCACGATAAAGCGCATCGGGCGTTTGTATAAACGGTGCGCGCATTTTAATTGCATCTTTGGCCATATTGACACAGGTCCAATTTTTTCGCGGGAAATTTCGTGGTAAATCACATGGCACATAAACAAAGCACCAACCATATTGCCGCAACATTTTCATATCACGTGCGCCCAGGCTAATTTTTTCAATATGTCCATGCGATACGAATTGATAGAGTGTAAATTTCGCGCGCCCACGCACGATAACCGCACAGTGCCGAAATTTTTTACAAAATATATTTGGTAAAATTTTTGAAGATTTTTTTGTAAACCCAATAATAACCATAATTAAATCCTTTTTACTTATTCGACCCAACCTTTGGCACGCGCGGCCGCATCAATAACGCGCATCGCCGAATCCCACACGGCGGCGGCATGATTTTCACGCCAAATATATTGGTGTGGTGCGCGCCGGCGATCGCCAAATTCTTTGATAACCGATAATTGTTCATCATTTAATTTCCCCGCCAAATAAAGTTTCGTAATCATCGTTTCAACATCAACCAATTCGCACACACGCCGTGTTGCCGCATTTCCGCGATATTGCCCAATATCATTACGCACAGATTTAGAATACAAAAACCAAAACCATATTTGTTCGGCGCTTTGAAATTTTTCCGGTGTTATATTGACTTGTGAATTATTCATTATAATTTCTCCTTTTTTTCTAATTCCTTTTAATATATAAAGACCCGATTGAGTTCGGTAAATAACTACAACCATAAATTGAAACAAAGTGTGAATTAGCGATTCGTTCGGTGCTTATGAAAAATTTCCTGCGAATCGATAAACATTTGTTTTTTATAAAAGGCGATGCATATGCATCGCCTCTCTCGCTTATGGCATAATATGTGTGTTTGCTATGTCATGTTAAATCCTTTGGTTAAAAAAACCGCCATGCGGCGGTTTAGTTGTTTTTATAATCTGTGCACTAAAACACAATCGGCGGGAAACAATCACCACCCGTATTCGGACAGCAATTAAACCCTTGGTCACCCATGTCGGTGTATGTTTCACCCGGACAGCATCCGTTTGCATCCGGATTCGCACCACCATCACATGTGATAACAGATGTATTTTGTTGCACAGGCGTGGCGGGTGTTTCTTTCTTGAACGGATTCTTTATAGTGCCATCCGCATTATATTCAAGCCCCAAAACTTGTGTGTTGTATTGTTGTACACTGTAATCATCTGTATTTTGACCTGTGTTATAATTCGGTTTTGCCACACCTTGTTGTTGTTGATTCTGGAACAACGCTTCTTGGCGTGCATTATTTATGGCTGTATACGTTCCAAATGACCGACAGTAAAAGTCGATAGTGGCAAAACTATATTGACTGCACAATAGCTGACCAGCTTTCCCAGGGGCCATTTTAGGCGTACAAGACATATTATCGGCACAATCGCAACAATCTTTCTGAATAGAAGATTGCATCAACGAACGAACCTGGCCAATAAGTTCTTCCATATCTTGATTTTTCGTTGTTATACCAGTATCCGCGTCACTTCTCCAATCTGCACGCGCCTCTTTCGGACCATCATTTTCACCCGTTTTATAAGGGCGAATCGCGCACGCTTTTCCTGGCTGGTCCCCACATGTCACAAATAAATCAACCGGTGAAAATACGGTAATACGTGTGCCCGCGGCAATTGAAAAAGGCGGTGTCGTATTGTTCATAACATCAACCAACAATTTTGTCGCAACATTATTCCACGCGGTAATAATTTCATTTTTAGCCAGTTCGGATGAACGCACCGTTCCACTTTGCACAACTGTATTATTATCCAAATCAATCTGATTCACAAACGCATCGGACACCGGTGCAATCAAATTCACCGCCGCCGGCACAATAGCGGTCAGCATTGGCATAATAAATTGTTGCAAATAATCCGTACTGCCATGTCCGGGGACACCCTTGCGACCCTGGGTATCCGCTGAAAACGGTCGGTTATCTTTATCTGTAAAATTAAATTCTACACCATCGGGGCGAATAAATTGATACCATTGTATTTCCATACGCCCAACGGCTTTGTATGGTCCCGGCAAATCACCCGTCACATACCCCAGCATCATCGTTCCAGTTGGAATAATAACCGTGCGACCATTATCGGAATAAACATTCCTGTCGACCGTTGCACGCACCGGCAATCCACCCTTTAATAGTTTTTCATCCGCCTGAATATCCGACACAATCGTTGCCGGAATTGGTTTATATTGACGCAATACAAACGTCCGGTCGTATGGCATAGATGAAAATACACCACCCTTTTCACCCGACCCCAAATACATTTGTTCCTTTACTTTATTCGGTGTCAAATTTACCCGTGCCATTCCCCCCATGCCGCTCGATTGACGCTCGGCAACCAAGGCGTTCAGTTCAGCATCCGTCAATTGCCGTGCCCGATTCCCGCGTTTCTTTACCGACCGCGCGCCCAATGCGGGTAATTGGTCCATAATGGTCAAACGAATATGTTCCGCATCCGACCCAATGCGGCGCGCCGGATTTGAAATATCCATAATATAACCCGTATCCGGATTATAAATTCCGGTCGGCGTTTTACAATTCACATCGGAAAACGGGTGATAGTAATACGCACCCCCATCGGGCTTTATCCAACCCGCGTGCACGCCGGATATATTGTATCCCGGGAAAGAAAATTCCGAACAACCCGTCCCCGTCATAGAACCGGTGGGCGTTGCGGCAACCGTTGGATCCGGCCAATCATATGTCGGCATTTGCGCATCATTAAAATCAAATTCCGGCGAAATATCGTCCACATCTTTTTCAAAGTCATACGTTGGCTGTGGTTCAAAAATCGGGTCCGGTTCATATGTCGGTTCGGGTTCCGGCGCGGGTTGTATCTTTAACGGTTCACGCGCACCAATAACAATAGTAATTGCGTTTGGTTCGTCACGTTCCACACCCGTGGCAAAGTCCGTCCATTTAATCGCAACATCAACATTGGTAATCGTAATCGGATGTTCGGGTTCGTATTTCAACCGTATCTTGCACGGCATATCCGCATCGATAATAGTATTTTCATTTGTACATGTTTCGGTTGCCGAAATTCCCGCGGCATCGGT
Organism: Candidatus Enterousia sp.; assembly: GCA_045612805.1. Classification (GTDB taxonomy): domain Bacteria; phylum Pseudomonadota; class Alphaproteobacteria; order Rs-D84; family Rs-D84; genus Enterousia. The sequence continues at coordinate 3,609 of JAZKZR010000008.1, read as the reverse complement.
CGTATCACCATCAACCACAACATTTACATCCGTCACCTGGACACGGGTATTTGCCGACACAGTATATTCAATTTCGCGCGATTCCCCAACATCCGTATCAACCCAGTCAATCGGTTCATTTGGCGACACAATCAGTTCCGGCGTGACCGCCACCGGTGAATCAACGATTTCAACCTTTTTTGTATCCTTGCCCCGCGTCAGCATCACGAACAACGCAACCACAACAATGATTGCCACAATAAGCAAGAACCATTGCAACCCACGCGGCGAAGAATCATTTTCCATACTCATTACCAATTTCCCCTTGCAAAATAATTATTGAATCCGCACGACCTGGCAACTGGCGCCACTAAACTTTAACAATTGGTCACACAATTGCTGCGCGGTATCAATATCCGGCATCGGCCCGATACGCAACCGGTACAGCCGCGCCGCCGAAGATGTCGCCCCAAGTTCGCCAACGCCTTCTTCGTCAACGGCATAAAACACGCTGTCTTTATATTTATTCAATAAACCTTTACCGTCATTACCACTGAATCGCGCAACCAATCCGGCCCAGTATTCATCCAATGCCTTGACACTGCTGTCCGACCGCAATTCAACGGCGACACCACCTTGGTTGCTGGTAATAAGTGGTATATTCGAATTCGGCAAATAAGACCCCGCGGTCACGCGTTCGGTTGGCATCATACTTATGCCACGCGTGCCATTGCCCATGGCGGGCGCATCATACGTGCCATACATCATTGCACCCGTATTCATCGGCATTGCCGGCATGGTCGGCAACACCGCGGCATTTGGCACATTGCTAATATACGTCGGACTTGCGGTAAGGTTTTCGTACCCCGCATTTATCGCGGTCATATTGTCGGCATAAATCATATTGTTCAGTGAATTTCCCGACATCATACTTTGTGCAACATTCGCCTCGGCCAATGCCATCACACTTGCGGTGTCGGCAATCAAGAACGGCTTTGCGCGCTTTTTAATACAAACAATGCGTTGTCCACTGCGCAGAACCATATCGCCCACGGCCTCTACAATCAAGAGCCGTCCATCTTGACCATCGGTGCGGAACCCGACCGGCGATTCGCCGCCTTCGACCAACAACGACACCACGGGGCGTTGCGTCATTGAAATAACCTTGTCGCCAAAGTCAATATACGTGAACACACGGTCACGCCATACGCGTTCCGGCGCAATTACATAGTCGTCCGGATTCGGCACAAAAATATCCAAATCGAAACGGAATTCCGACGGGTCAATCTTCATCGTTTTAATCCAATCGTAATCTTCGCCATCGACACCGATGCTGGTGCTTTTTGTATTTGTGTTTTTAAATATGGAATTCATCGCCCCGCCACTTGGTGCGGTTGCCGCGCCCGCCATGGGCAAACGGGCATTGCCATCCAAAACAACATCAACCTGGGAATAGGTAATTTCGGACGCGTTCGACGGTTCACTGCGCAGATAGAAAGTATAAACATTTCCCGACTTTCCCGTCACAATTAAATTCGTGTCCGACCCCATATTGTCCGGCGCGGGCGTAATGTAAAGTGTGCGGCCACCTTGGTTTCCGTTGATTTGAAAATACCCTTCGTTGCCGACAACCGCGTCTTCAATCTGTTCGCCCTTTGGCAAGTTTACCATCGTCACCATAGTATTACGCAACTTTACCGGCAATACGGTTCCCGCCTCCCACGCAAGTTGCGCGTATCCAGGTTTCAAACTGCCACTTGCCATATTTGCGTTCGGATTGTCCCACGCCGCCTGAATGCCCCAGTTCCCATCGGCCGGCGCACCAAATGCCACCCCCGACGCAATCACGCACGCGCAAATTGCAAATCTAAAAATCCAAAGTGCTTTCATTTTTCCCTTCCTTTTCTTTGCGTATTTATTTTGATATCCAATTCAACGGGTCGTTCCCATTCAACACCGTGTATTCCATGACTTTCAGTCCCAACGGATTATTAAGGCGTTCGATCCAATCAATAATCCTGTCGTTATCCTTGGCCAAAACGACACGAATCTTATAGTCCTTTTTATTTGTCGGCCCACTGTTTGATTCACAGTAATATCGTATCGTCACCGTATATGTGTCTTCCTTTAATACCAATGGCGCACCGATAAATGTGACGGGGCATGTAAATGCAAAATCCGGATAGTCACCAATAATTGCGTTATACATATCGGTCTGTGTGAACGCCTTGTAAACCGCGGGCGTGGACCACATTGCAACAACGCCACCATCATTACCCCACTTGCGCCGCATAATGGAAGTATTGCGTTCCACTTCGTTCCGGGCGCGAACATATTCCATGACGAACGCCTTTTTATATTCGTCCACGTTTTCATCACTTGCCGGCAATTCAGTAATTTGAATACTTGATGAATTTGCGGGCTTGGTCGTGATAAAGAAAATTTCGGGGCGATTTAGTGGAAACATTTTGCCAAGTGTCATAAACAATACAAACAACACCACCGCCATTCCGGCGAATACAAACACAACCAATCTGGACAGCAAAACAGGCGGTTCTATGCGGTGTTGCAAGGTTCCTCTCCTAAACGTTTTTTTTGATTGTAGAAAAAATATCGCAACCAATGCAAGCAAAAAAATAAACGATAGTTATCGGTGATTTGGTAAAAAAAATCGAACACATCGTGCCAACGATAATACCACACAGTTAAATGCTAATTTTTTTTATTCAATCACACGGCTAAAATCCTGTGTTTTAACAATATTAATAAATTTTTTCAAAAAAAATGAAAAAAAGCACTTGACCCGATTCGGTGAAAATTGATAACCTTTAGTATAAGCAATGATAGTGTTTTGCGTGGGATACGTGTAAATGGTTGTGATAGCGCGGAAATTAGGCATTGTCGGTGCGAAAGGAAGGGACAAAAACATGAAAGTTTTAACGTCGAGAGTTGTTGCATATGCGATTATGTCGGTCTTGGTGTCCGGCGCTTCGATGGTTGCCTATGCGGATCCGGTGCCGGTTGATTACAAGGTTGTTACATCCAAGGCATATGTTGATAATGAACTTGCACTGAAGCAAAATAAAATTCCGGTGGGGACAACACCGAATAATTTATACACGAATGGCAGTGTATTGACATATACCAATTCTGCCGGAACAGTCGGTGAAAAATATATTATAGGTAGTCATATGTTCTCTGATCTGGTCGAGGGAATTGAAAACTGGACGAATGATTATCGAAATATGCTTGTAAATGCTGGTGATATCAATACCGCATTATCATTAAAGCAATCGAAGATTCCTGCCGGCACTGCGGGGGAAATCTTGACGTATAGTGGCACCGCGGGACAACTTGGAACGCCATGGGCGGTTTTGTCTAATCTTTTTGGCGACGAAGAGGATGCCATAGAAAACTATAGCACAACATTTGATGGCACAGATGGCAATTGGCTAACATCTTCCTCGGGTAAATTGATCACCACAAATTTCTTGGCGGATGGGTTAGCGTTGAAACAAACAATACTTCAGTCAAAAAGCGCCGGAAATTTTGCGCCAAGTGGTAATCAGGCCGTTACGCGTGGCGATACCCGCGGTATCACATCCAGTGCATATATAACCGCGGGCGGTT
>JAZKZR010000007.1:0-104719 GCA_045612805.1 Candidatus Enterousia sp. | reverse complement strand
AACCAACAACAAGCATGCATCGTTTAGGGCGTGGACTACCAGAGTATCTAATTCTGTTTGCTACCCACGCTTTCGTCCCTCAGTGTCAGCAACGATCCAGAAGACTGCCTTCGCCATTGGTGTTCTATCTGATATCTACGGATTTCACCCCTACACCAGATATTCCATCTTCCTCTATCGCGCTCCAGCCGGCCAGTATCAAAGGCAGTTCCGGGGTTAGGCCCCGGGATTTCACCCCTGACTTAACAGACCACCTACGGACGCTTTACGCCCAGTAAATCCGAACAACGCTTGCACCCTTCGTATTACCGCGGCTGCTGGCACGAAGTTAGCCGGTGCTTTTTCTGTCGCTACTGTCATCGTCTTCACGACTAAAAGAACTTTACAACCCGAAGGCCTTCTTCATTCACGCGGCATGGCTGGGTCAGAGTTTCCTCCATTGCCCAATATTCTTAGCTGCTGCCTCCCGTAGGAGTCTGGACCGTGTCTCAGTTCCAGCGTGGCTGATCGTCCTCTCAGACCAGCTATGGATCATCGCCTTGGTAGGCCGTTACCCCACCAACAAGCTAATCCAACGCGGGCACATCCATCACCGATAAATCTTTCCCGTTTCCGGCGTATGCGGTATTAGCGTTCGTTTCCAAACGTTATTCCCCAGTGATGGGCAGTTTCCCACGCGTTACTCACTCGTGCGCCACTAGATCCACAAGGGCAAGCCCCTGCTTCACCCGTTCGACTTGCATGCCTAAGACCTGCCGCCAGCGTTCGTTCTGAGCCAGGATCAAACTCTCAAGTTTTAAAAAACCTGTGGTTTAAGTCCCGTGCATATAAAACAAAGCTGACATAAATCAGTTCGTCTTTACATATATATTCGCAAGACAAGTTTTAACGAGGTCTACTTTGTAAACCTACTACCTGTCTAGGATATGCACATTTGACTTAGTCAAAGTTTGGATATTTCCAAATTCAACTGTCTGCATATCCCTTCTTGAACATGACAATGATTTTTCAATCATAATCATTTTGATGAGCTGCTTTTATTCACAATGTTGCGGAATTTCCGCGTTCCAGAGGTTAGTACTTCGCGCTTCTGAACACGCCCTAACTTAGAAAGCCCGCATAGTATGAACCGATACTTCAAAAAAGTCAAGTGTTTTTTTGGATTTATCTTTAATTTTTTTTGTGGGGGGCAAAAAATTTTCAAAAAACCGCAGAAAACTGGCACTTTTTATTTTGACTTTTTTTGGGATTTTTGCAACGCGAGCGAAAAATTTTTTATAAAAATCCGCAAAAATCCGATTCGCAACCGATTCGGAAGTCCCCTTCGCGGGCGAAGGGGGCGGACCAACGAAAGTTGGTGGGGTAGTGGTGCGACGGCGCATCCGCGTTCGTCGCATTCCCTGCGGGGCAAGTTTTTGCATTCGCAAAAACTGGATACCGCGCTTCCGCGGTATGACGCGGCTCTGGAATCATTACATAAAGACGGGCGCACCCGTCGCGGCACGCTATATCTTTCCCGTCATCCCGGCGAAGGCCGGGATCTGGTGGTTTCATTTGTAGCAACAAGATACCGCCTTTCGGCGGTATGACGTTGTTTTTTACCCTTACCCTGCCGGGTGCTACCCGGCACCCCTTCCCGGTGGGAAGGGGAGTTTATTCCACGCTTATTTCGATAAGGTCGCCATAGGTACCGGCCTCGTCCGCCCCGATAAAGCAATAGATGCTGCTACCAACTTCACGCATAAATGTTTCATATGCTTCGCGTTCGGCATCACTAAGGTTTGTCGATTGGATACTTTCGGCCAATTTGTATGCCGCAAAACCACCCAATGCCGCGCCCCCTACAGCAGAAACCGTATTTATAATCTGGCGTTTTGTATTATTGTCATAGTTTGCTAATTGACCGCCAAAGTCTTCAACATTACGACACAACCCGCCAAGTGACGCAACAGCTGTCTGACACGCTGTGCTCACAGCACTTTTTGCATCAACACAATTACTATCTATATTTTCTTTGGCGTCACGGAAATTCTGCACCGCCTCATCAACATAAACCTCTTTATCATCCTTCTGAGTCATAACACGTCGGTTAATAATCGTGCTTGCCGTATTTCTCATATTAAGCGCGGCAGCAAGCGCATTTTGTGCAGCATTAGTTGCTTCAGCACTACCACTAGACGCAGAATTATAAGACCTTCTATATGAGTTGTATTGGTTATAATAAGTTCTGCAATTTGATGCGGCAATCATATTACGGCTGTTCTGTTGGTCGGAATTTCTGTTCGGTTGCCATAAGCCCCCCAACAAATTGCTGTTCTGTATCGCGTTTGACAGGTACGCACTGCCCGCGCCACCGGCAATCACACCACCAATAGTCGCCAAGATACGATTACGGTTCTGTTTTTCCGCCAATGCATTTTGTTGATCGGCATTGGCACCACGAACCTTTCTGGTTGCAACTTTTTCGGCGATTGTTTCCAACTCTTTCTGTGGAATCCACGAACCACAGGTGAACACATCACCAACCGCGAAATACGTTGTTGCCCATTTCTGACCTTCTTGTAATACAGATTGTATATCCGGGTCATCAGATTGCAACGTGACACGTGCGCGACAGAACGAACCGTACAAATCATTACTTGCCGTAAAGTCACTTGCCTTTAACCCATTGGTTTGATAATCTTTTGGCACACGTCTATTTTTCAACTTTACCCACATATATGTACTGGACATATCTTTTTTACCCATTATGCCACCGGCATTTGCCGCCAAACACATATTTTGTTCTTCGGTAATTTTGGCGTTATACTTCGCCTGGGCTTCCAGTTCAAGGTCCGCCATCACTTCTTGGAATAACGTGTCAACTTCCATATTCACTTGATATTCTTTGACACTGACATAATGTGGGGTGTTATATGCGCAACCGTTTTCATCAACAGTTCCGCATTCACGGACCTCGGTCATATCGCAGGCCGAACCACCGATCATGCCTGACATACTGCCACCTGTACCTGTCCCAGAAGTCCTGCCACTTGATACAGTGCAGCCATCCTGGTATCTGTCTACTTCAACAGCTTCCGCCTTGTATCCATCGGCAACTGCATCAACCCATGCATCACGAACAGTTTTCTTGCTGCCCCAACCTTCACTGCCGTTGCCATCTTGATAGTGTCTGTATGATTGAATCTTTAGGTGTTCATCGCACGCGCGGGAATCTTTTACCATCGCAACACACAGACCGCGCACAATCGTAAAGTCAAGAACACCGCCAACTTTATTCATGCTTTGATTAAATTTATCTTCATCGGTCGCATACGTGTTTGTCATAACATCTGTCCGGTTACGATAACATTTTGTAAAATCGGAACCACACATTGACCGGATGCAACTTGTCGCCGTAACTTTGCATTCTTTACCCATCTGTTCGATTGCGGCGTTGTTATAGTTTTGTGCCAATGACGCATTCAAACGCGTAATCACACCGATTGGGTCTTTGCCAGAATCCGCCGGAAACAAATTGGTAAATGTTGTTTCTTCGTTATAAGAATAGTTATAATTCTTGGCCGTGGCCGATGCCGCCGCATATTGGCAATTTGCATCACTGTTTACAATCGATTCGCAACCTGTTTTAATTTCGTTATATGTTGCCGCACCATTGATAGAATTTTCAAAATCGCTTGCGGAATTTCCCGAACCGAACACACGGCTGTAACACAACGACCCAAGCCCCGAACCACATGAACGCATTGCGCACGCGGTGATTGTGTCACTGCAAGTATCTTTGGCTTTCTTGTCGAACTTATCCAATATTTTTTGCAGTTGCGTATCAACGCGCTTCATCGTTGGACCGATGATATCGGCATAGACATTATCGCGTTCTTCTTCATCAATCAGTGCCTTGGACGACGGCATTTTGCCTTCGTTTACCGTCATGTGACAGTATTTGTTTCCACCAATTGTGTCAAAACAGGCGTTTTTGATGTATTTTGAAACCTGTTGTTTGGTTAGGGCTTCGGCCACCAACTGCATTTGTTCGTTGGTCAGTGTCCGACCTTCGTTGATCGCATCGACCGTGTCTGATAATACGGTACTGCTGCCCTCCATACAACGATATGGGTTCGCACTGCATGCCGCCAAAACACATTGGTCCGCAACCTTATAGCATGTTGATACCGCGTTCACGGCGGCCAGGCCCGCACCTTCGGATATCATAACCCCAAGGCGGCTTTGTGATGTCGGGTCACGCGATGTATCCGTCAGACCGAATAATTCCTTTATCCCGTCTTCTTGGCACCGCGCAAGTGTCGATTCGCAATAAATTTTTTGTTTCTTGAATTCACTGTTCGTGGTGCAAAGTTCGAAATCTTCGCCACAGACATTATCTTTTTTCAGGCACGATGTGTAACGCTTTACACATGATGATGTGTCAAGGCGGTTGCTGATTGCGCCGGCCTCTATAAATTGCCCAAGGACACTGCCCGGGGTTGGGTACATATATTCACCGTTCGCGTTTTTCGTTGCCAAATTCGTTGTATTGCTTGTTCCAAAAAGGGTGTTTATGCCCGACGGCGAACACTGCAACAGGACACTGTTGCACTGGGGCTTTTTGGCATAGAATAATTCAGGGGTTGTGCATTCTTCGAAATTGAAATCGCAGACATCGGACGCCTTGATACATTCGGTATAGCGTTCAACGCATTCGATATCGTCCATCAACACGGCCGTGGTCGTTGCCGTCGTTGTGGTCGCGGTCGTTGTCGCCGTACTTGGCACCTTTAATGTCGGCAAACGACGCGCCGCCGCAAGGTTCACCGCACTGGTCACGCCAATCGATGGCGTAATGGATATACGACCATCCGGGTTCGATGTGGCCGTCGTTCCACCACCCGCACGCAACGCCGCCGACGCGGGCGCAACAACGCACAAAACCGGTAAAATTCCAATAATAGTAGTCAGAAATTTCATTCTCTTTCCCCTTTTGGTATCAATTCATTATATCATAGAAAATAGGGAAAAAAAAGAAAAAAAGTGTTAGTGTGGTATATCCCCTTTCCCAAGGAAAGGGGTGCCGGGTAGCACCCGGCGGGGTATGGGTCATACTGACATCGTATCAATCCACCACTACCCCGGCGCCGTTCGGCGCCACCCCTTCGCCAGCGAAGGGGATTTCTGCAACTTAAACTAACACTTCCCGCAATTCCAACATATCGTCGGGCAGGTTCGTTTTGAATTTCATTGGCACGCCCGTTACAGGATGTGCGAATTCCAAAATCTGGGCATGCAGCATTTGACCATTGTGCGTTTTTATAAAATCTAACAATTCCGGATTTTTAACCGACCCCAGGCGCGACGATGCGCGGCCATATACCCCATCACATAAAACCGGAAAACCATGTGCCGACAAATGAACCCTTATTTGGTGTGTGCGCCCGGTCATCAGTGTGCAACGAAATTCCGAAACGCCGTCACGTGGCCAGGCATCCAAAACTTCAACAACCGTGTGTGCGGGTTTGCCGCCACTTTTTACCATCGTCATCTTTTGCCGGTTGCGCGAAGACCGGGCGATATTGCCGGTTATGTCCGCGCCCGTCCAATTCGGAACACCCCAAACGAACGCGATATATTTGCGGATAAGGTTATGCGTGCTAAAAATTTTTACCAATTCGCGGTATGCCGCATCAGATTTTGCAAAAACGACAACGCCACTGGTATCTTTATCAAGTCGATGGACCACACCCGGGCGTGTCGGCCCGCCAAGTGCAGAAAGGTGCGTATGCGACAAAATGTTTTGAACCAATGTTCCCGTTTTATTGCCCACCGACGGGTACATAACAACACCACGCGGTTTGTTCACAACAATTATGTCATCGTCTTCGTATAAAATTTCCAGTTCAATTTCGTCCGATATGTTATCGGTTGCAACATCTGTTTGTACGGGCGGAATTTCGACAATGATTTTGTCGCCGGATTTTACTTTTTCGGAAAACTTTATATTTTTGCCATCGCGCGTGACGGCGAAACGCTGAATTTCACTGCGCGAAAAAGTCGGCAATTGCGACACCAAAAATTTATCTAATCGCATGCCGACCGATTCGTCCGCAACAATAAATTCGCGCACTTCGTTCATTTTTATTTATATTCCTTCCATTCGGGGCCGCGAACACATTTTGAAAAATCGATATCCAATTCGCGGTCACCGGTCACGGGACATTTTAGCAAACCAGTACTTTGTGCCTGGTCCGCGTCACGGGTGGCGTATCGCCATGTGAAACTTATTTCCGTGGGCGCATGCACACATACCAATCGCAATGTCCCGGTTGATTGTTTATTTGGCCCAAGCCAGATGCGAACACTGTCGGCTTCGCCATAACAAGGGAAAGCATCAAGGTAATACAAAACCATACCACGTTCAACATCAGAATTTTTCCAAGTGAATTTTCCAACATATTGGCGCAGTGGCAACCCGGTCAACGCCGCCCAATCGGTTGTGGTTGAAAAAATACTTACACGTGGGATGTTTGGGGTGGGTGGTGTTTGCGGCGTGTCGGTTGCAATCGCGTTAAACGACAGAGCGCCAATAAAAACGCAAAATAAAATTTTCTTTATCATTTTTTATCTCCTATGTTCATCAATTCAACGCCAACGCGCCGAACCCCAGAAACATCCCCCGAAAGTTTATGTGTGAACCCGACCGTTTGACCAACATCCAAAAACGTTGCCGAAGGCATAAACCGTTGACGCCCGATTATGGAACCATCTTCGCCATAAAGGACGATTGCCAAGTCGGGAAACGCATATATATCATCCGAACGATTTGTCACCGTTCCGCGCACCACCATTTGTTCCACACCATTTGTCGTCACCGTTTGAATATCATCAACAACCGCAACAAGTGGTTTTTTATTCGAATCATCGTGGCGCGATGTAATGATAACCGCAACCGCAAAAACCGTCGCCGCAAGCAATGCACAAAGTGACGCAAAAAACACCATCAATCCGGAACGATTTTTTTTCACCTTTACCGTCCATGTGTGCCCACATATCGCACAGCGCACATCGCCCGATGTCTTGGTTGGTAAGTTATATTCAGTTTTACAAACATCACATTTTATTTTCATATTGCACCTTTGGCATTATGTATACCACAAATTATTCCAATTTCAACAGTCGATATTTCCCACGCACACTTTTTTCTATTTCAATTATCGCATTCATAAAATCACCCATGGTTGCGTTTTTGTTCGACACAACCGAACTAAATATCTGGGTGGCGGTTGACCCAGAAACAGATTCGCGACGCAAAATATTTGTCGCCATATCCGAAAGTGTTGGGGATTTTATATCACCAAGGTTTGCGACGCGGGTGCTTACATTCCAATAGTATGCAGGATTCATCGAATCGACAATTTTTTCTTTGACCCCAAGACGCGGTGTTATTGAACCGGTAAATCCAACCGTCACAAACATCGCACTTATTCGACCTTCGGTCATATCAAGTGAACCGCCGATTCGTATTGTCGACAGTGACCCCGACGGCACAGAAAAACCACCAAGGGTTAAATTTGTCACAGACAAACTGTCCGCCGTAAACGAAGATAATTTTGCAAAGTCCGCTACACTAAACGGTCCGTTTACCGTTATACTTTTTGAATCACCCGAAAACGTTCCGGACACCAATGCGGTTTGCGTGTTGTATGTGGAATCTATGGTTGTTCTGTTTTTGAATATAACATCGGTGGTTGTCAATTTTCCGATTTCCAAAGATTCCTCTAATGATAAACTATCGGCATTTACAAATCCCGCATTATTTATATCGCGATTGCCAAGGTTCAAAATAGACGCCATTGTTGCATCAGACGCACTGGCCGACGGGACACGCCATAAATACATTGCGTTATCACGTGTTATACCGGTTGTTTGAACAATACCCGATGTGCCACCAACACCCAAATCAACCGTATCGGCGCGCCATGTCCCAAAACCACCGTATGCACGTGTACCTTCGATAAATCCGATTTTATCGTCACCCATTTTAACAATTTCACGTGTGCGCATGGCGTTTATTTCCGGGTCGTTAAACACAATCACACCTTGCAATGTTGATTGATCCCCAACATCAATTGATTTTAGTATGCGTAATTGATATTTGTCCGCCATATCTTTTGCAAAATTTTCATCAAGCCCATACGGGATTAAATCGGTCAATTTTATTTTTATAATATTGCGCCCCGTGGTTTTTAACATTTCTTCGCGATTTTGCACAATATAGTGTTCCAAAATTGTCTGAATCTTTTGCATTTGACGCGTGACACGCAAACTTTCTGCGCGCGCAATCGCACGTGTTTGATAACTGTATATAAACGGAATCAATGTCCCCGCAAGTGCGATAGTTAACAAAAATTCTATCAACACCGTTCCACGGGATGCATTAGATACAGAAAAAATCAAATTTCTTTTTTTCATTTCGTTTTCCAACCACTTTTCATCAACGGTTCAAATTCTTTCCTGTCCGCGATTTTCGGAATCGGTGACCGCGCCAATGTCAAAGATGCAAACGATGGTGGCGTTTTTGACGGGAAAGACCAATTGCCCAATTTTATCGGCGCATTTGATGATAACAGCAATTCACCGGACACCGTCAATCCAAAATTTCCCGCAAATGTCAATTCGCCCGCCGACAGATATGGTGCATACACCGTACCCGTCGTCATTCCAGCAAAACCACTTATTGTTTTCAAACTTGTGGATTTAAGGATAAATTCGTTTCCTATATTTATTGAATTATTTATTGTTGCACGGTCGGCAATTATACGCGCATTCAAATCGATTCCGTTTCCACTTAACTTTTTCGCGGTGATATTTCTAAAACCGCTAAGGTCACCGGTAACACGAATTGTTCCGATTGTTGTACTGTCGCCGTTCATATTCGCACCCGATGAAAAATAGACATTTTTCGTATTGACCGATTCGGCAACAACGAACGTCGCATTAAGGTTGCGAACACGCAAGAATTTTCCATTTATTCCACCAACATTACGAATGTCGTGATTTCCCATATTCAAATCACGCTGCATAGTATTTAATTCCCCATCACCCGAAGAACCACGATGTAAAAAACGCGTTGTATCAAAATCGGTTTGGTTGCGTGTTATTCTATAAATTAAATTTCCGGGTAAAAATTCGGGTGCCGTCACCGCCCAGGTATCACCATACGCAACACCGTCCGACCCAACAACCGCCGCATCCGCACCAACATTTGCCGCAATTCGCGCAATGCGTTTTGCCGTTGTATCTAAATTAAACGCAAGGTAAACATCGACCACCGTTCCGCCATTGACATTATATTTATCAATAAATCCCGCAGAAAGCGATTCAGAAATCGCCGCACGTTCATCATCGGTCATTTTAATCTGTGCTTCGGCCGGCCAAAGGTCTTGGTTCAATCGAACAAAATTCAACATTGTTTCGCGCAAACTTATTATATCATTTGCAACCGCCATATCGTGTATTGTATGCGTTGTATCGGCAATCATAGAATATGTGAACGGGGCCGCCACGGCAATAATAACCATGGCAAGCAGGACCTCGACCAGGCCACCACCGCGTTGTGCTATGACTTCTGATTTTTTTAGTATCTTAGTCACAACTTGTTCCCCCCCTGATTAAACATTGTTTTATATCTATGCGCCGTTCAAGACGTTGCCAATAAACATACTGACATATTATATATTGCGCCAAAGATTTTGCGTTATACGAATTTCCTATCCCTGATATAATAGAACTGCAATTCACCACTGCATCATTATCTTCGGTTGGATTGGCCAGTATGCCGAACGCGCCATTATCAATTGTATCAACCAACGCGTCTGGCAAAATTGATGTGCCCGATGGACGTATATCTAAAAGTGTTGCACCACCACTGTCGCCCCGCGTGAGTGCCCCCGATGTTTGTTCACGCAATGTTATATTGCCGGCATAAACACTGTTGGCATCAATTCCGCTGGCGCTGCTGTATGTAAGTGTTGTTGAATCAATGAACACATCCTGGCCACGTGTAAGATTTACAAAAGACCCAACATCCAATCTTTCGACATTAAATGTTATACGACTTGCAACCAGATTTCCACCAACCGACCATTTTGTTGGTCCCGTAAATCCGGTGCGCCCCGCCGACATATCAAAACTTACCACATCAGCATCGGTAACCGTCACATTGCTTGCATCGCCAAATTTTGCAACGGTTCGCGCGACCATTGAACCAACCTTTAATGTGCCACGTGTCAACGAAAGTGCCGATTCACCACCCACCGATTGAAAAACCGTTTTGTTTGTCGTTAGTGATTTTATATTGCTGCGTTCTTTACGGCCGGCCTCGGTCCCGGTTACGGTTAGTGTCACCGATTCGCCGCCATCAAATTTTGCACGTCGCGCAAATATGTTTGCAATGTTGTTTATATTAAAATTATCCATGTCTAAATCGGTCAAAAATCCCGAATAAGAAAAATTTCCATCGTTTCGGCGAACAACATCCGAATACATTTCGCCAAGATGAATTCCAACGTCAATGTTTCCGGTTGTATCTTCGGGATCAAACATCGCATAAAAACCAATGCGCCGTGCAAGTTCCGCGCGTTGCATGGTGTTTAGATTTCCACCACTGACGCGAATAAAGGCCGAAACTTCTTGGGCATCTTTGTTGATAATCAAACTTATATCTTGGCCAAATGCGGTTCGTGTTATAAACCCAATCGGCAACCCATACGGTTCCAGCAAATCAGATAAACTGTCGCCTGATATTTTTGTTTGGTCATATGATAAATTTGAAACATTTTCTTGGATATAAATCTTTGCGGCGGTTCGGATTGTATCAATCTGACGTGTGGCGGAATACATTTGCGCATTTATATCACGGGTCGCAATCCGGTGCGCCAAAAACGGCATAAACACGAATACCAATGTCAACGCAAGCAACGCTTGGATTAAAAAACTTCCGCGTTCAGACGACATGAACCCTCCTGATACGATAAGCATAGCAACAGAAAAAATTTATTGCAATTGGTTTTAAGATGTTTTAACATTACCATTGGTTTAATTGTTCGGTTGACCGAACAAAGTTTATAAAGAGTTTACTTCCAAACAAAAGAAATAGTATGCAACCAAGAAAAAATCAAACGAATTCGCGTGGACAATCGTCCAACAATTCACGAAATCAATCGCCTGTGACGATTATGATTCAACGCTGTCACAAATGGCGCATGAAACGTAAACAGTATATGGACCAGGCGCGTCTTGCAACCGATGAAATCGAACGCGAACGGTTGTTGCAATCGGCGGAACATTATGGTCGCATTGTCAACGAAGAACAGGCCAAGATTGATTCAACGCGCGCACCGGGCGACAAAACACCAATTCCAGACGTTCCGGTGGCGACTGAAAACGGAACACAATCCGACAATCCTGAAAATTCGGAAAACACCGATACGGACGAAGAACAGGTTTTTCCAACCTTTTTGACAAGTTTGAATTAGTGGTTAGCGATAATAAAAACCGCCGAATTTCCGGCGGTTAACTAACACTTACACTAATACTAGCCACTAATCTATATCAAACACGAAAGGGCGGCACTGGTGTTCTTTAACAAAAACCAACCGATACGATAGTTTGTTAAATAAACCGTTAGCATAAATATTGCAAATATACCAACAACCACAATGACCGCCGCGCGCCGCCCGCGCATACAATACAGCGCGATATTATAGAATAAAAACAAAACATACAAATCGCCGATAATGCTTATTATCCACATCGACAGGCAATTAAATGCGACCGCGTTCAAAACCAATATCACCGGGTATATAAAGAATATCGATGCCAAACCCTTTATCGCAATTTCCCAATCGCGTTCGCCACCTGTCATTTCCGACACCAACATCAAAAGCCCGCCACCAACAAACAGCAACGCAACCGCGATTACCGGAACAATAACAATCGCCGTGAAAACTGAATTTATCGTTATCGTTGCGCCACCAATAAGTTTTATAGCCAAAACCGCAAGGCCACCGAGCAATCCGTATATAAACGCCTTTAACATAGATTCTTCGATATCGCCGTCGGCAACAATTTTCGAAAAAAATCGACGCGGATTTACAATAACACCTTTTATCCCCCGAAACCAATTTTTGATTTTCTTCATCGTGCACCCCTTTCCTTTATTTGATTATTTATATTTTTGCTTTATAATTAAAAAAAATCAATGGAAAAAGACATGAAAAAAATTGCCATCGCCGGACGACCAAACACCGGCAAGTCAACTTTGTTTAACGCATTGACCGGAACGCGTGATGCGCTGGTGCATGACCGGCCGGGTGTCACACGCGACACGATTTGTGGGAAAATGCTTGGCCGCGATGATTGCATGCTGTGCGATACGGCGGGGCTTGAAAACGCGCGCGCGGGAATCGCCGCCGATTCAACGAACATGGCGATTGATGCGATATCGGGCGCGGATGCGATTTTGTTTGTGGTTGACGGGCGCACTGGGTTATTACCCGAAGATTTGAACTGGGCGCGTGCCGTTCGGCGAAAAACGCGGGCGTCGATATTACTGCTTATCAACAAAACCGAATCAGGGCGGCGGATTGGCGACATTCATGAATTTTATAAACTTGGGTTTGGCGAACCGGTTTTAATTTCGGCGGAACACAAGCGTGGATTCGATGAAATCTTTGAATTTATAAATCGTGTGGCACCGGCGGAAAATACCAATGATACACCGGCCGCGGATACGCGCGTTAAAATTGCAATTTTGGGTCAACCAAATGTTGGAAAATCAACATTGGTAAATCGGGTGCTCGGCGAAAATCGCCAAATTGTAAAGGACGAACCCGGTGTCACACGCGACACGGTGAAAATTCCGGCGCGATTTTATGGACGCGATATTTTATTGATGGATACGGCGGGACTTCGGCGAAAGTCCAATGTCCGCGATGATGTGGAAACTTTGTCGGCGTTAAAATCGCTGGACGCAATTGAAAAATCCGATGTTGTGATTTTGGTTGTTGACGCAACGCGCGACATTGAAAACCAGGCACTGGGGATTGCGGCGCGCGTTTATGATGCAGGAAAAATTTTGTGTGTGGCATTGAACAAGTGGGATTTGGTGTCGGTGAACGAACGCGATGAAAAACTGTTGAAACTTAAACACCATTTCACGAATTCTTTTCATCAGATTATAAAACCGATGATGCTTGCCATTTCGGCGGAAAAGGGAACGGGCGTGCAAAATATGTTCAAACGAATTTATCAACAGTGGGACATTTCCACCGCAACCGCACCAACAAGTTTGATAAATAAAATCATCGGTGAATTGGTCGAATCGCGTCAACCGCCGATGTCGCGCCTTAAACGCCCGATGAAGATAAAATTTGCATCACAAACCGGCCGGCACCCGATGCGCATTACGATAAATGTTGGTGGTGCGTCCGATATCCCGGAATCATACACGCGATACCTGCGCCGCGGAATTGCGAACGCATTGCATTGGGAACATTTGCCAATAATTATCGAATATAAAAAGGCGGATAATCCGTTTAGTGATTAGTGTAAGTGGTTAGTGAGATGTTTTTCGTTTTATAAACGGAAAGTGGGCGAACAGAGTTTGTTTTGCCAACATTGTTGCATTTAGCGCATCCGTATATTTCCCGTGCAAAGAATGATTTAAATCTTTCGCCTATATTTTTACTTTTATTTAATCAATTCCCCGCTTTCGGCGTCGAATTTTTCGTGGGCAACAACAATCGTTTTATTTTCATATTTTGGTGCGGCGGGTCGCGCAACCGCCGTGCGCCAATAAACCGCACCGTCACGCGTGCGCACTGCATTTAGATAATTATCCGTATCCAAAACATACGCGACATCATTTGCAATTATAAACGGGTGTTCAACACCAAACCACGCGCACCATGCCGTGTTTCCGGTCGCCATAGAAATCTTGCAGAACGCCCCGCCCAGGCCGCCCGCATAAACATATTTTCCATGAATTTGAATCGGCGCGATTATATCCAAAACCGATGCACCACCGGTCATATTGCTTTGCCGATACACGTCCGCAACCCATGCGATTTGGCGTGTTTTTGCGTTTACCTTGACCAATTCGCCGGTGGAAAGTCCCGCATAAACAAATCCCCCATCGCACACCGGATTTTTTTCGCCGCGCACATAATTATTCGTTGGAAAACCAGCAAAGATTTTTTTATCGCCGTTCCAAATTGTATTTTGATTATCCAATTTGTACGGGCAATCGGTTGGTTCATATTCGGCGACATTTTCCGGTGCGCCCGGCACAGGTGTGTTCAGCACGCGCACATCATCGGTTGCAAAAATTCCGACGCGTTCGCCCGGCAAAATCGGGTCGTGTTTATCACACGCACAAAGCGCGGCCGCACATACGGCAAAGATTGCAACCTTTTTCATTTTTATATCTTCCCTTATTTTAATGTTTCCGCATCCGCGCGAATAACCGCCGGTGCATCCGGGTCAGCCGTTATTTTATCAATCCATTTATTCGCATTTGCATGGTCACCCGCCGCGACATATTTTTGCGCGATTGTCAGCATCGCGGTGTAATAAAACGGCGAATCTTTGGTATCCAATGGGCGAAGGTATTCCGCAACGGCGTTCGCATCCATTTCATCACCACGCAACGAAACAATGTGCAGACGCGCCAAATCACGGAATTCGCGCGTTTTGCCGTTCGCAACCAATTCTTCCAATTTCGCAACATCTTTGTCCAAAACATACGCTTGGAACAGTGCAAGGTCCGCCGTTGCGCCGTCTGTGTTCTGCGATATCCCAACCAGTGCGTTCACATCCGAATTTTCAAGCGCGGTTTCATAATTTTCCGCCGTCGCCATGCGTGCCGCACGATGCGCACGAATACCAATCTGAATACCGGTGACGATAATCATAATCCCAAGTGCCGCCGCAATTAAATACCGGCCGTATTTTTTAAGGAACTGTTGCGTTTTTTCATTATTTACATCTTCCCATACTTCGCGATACAACGCGTCTTCGGCATGGTCTTGCATAGTTTTTTGTGGGGCTTTGACCTTTTTATTTCTTTCCAACATATTTGCCATTTGAAAACTCCTGTGGTTTGGCATCTTGATAATTTCTATTTTCTTGCTATACTATAAACATAATGAAAAAACAAATCAAGAGTGCTTTGCCAACAAAAACCGGAACCAATTTGGTCGCCCCATCGGTCACAGATGACGCGGGATTTGCGAACTATATCCGCACGATTGCGCAATTTCCGATACTTTCCGCCGACGAAGAATACGAATATGCGTCCAAATGGGTGAAAAATCAGGATAACGATGCGGCGGAAAAATTGTTGGTAAGTCATTTGCGCCTTGTCGTGTCGGTGGCGTATGATTTTCGAAACTATGGCATTCCGGTTCAAGAATTGGTGGCAAGTGGCAATATGGGATTGATGCAGGCGTTACAGAAATTCGACCCGGAAAAGGGTTTTCGGTTTTCCACATATGCGATGTTTTGGATTCGCGCGGAAATTTATGAAACGATTCTAAATAACTGGTCCATTGTGAAAATCGGAACTTCGGCAAATCAGAAACGCGTGTTCTTTAACCTGGCGCGGGCAAAGCGTGCACTGGGGATTATGGATGGAAACTTGTCCGAAACGCAGGCCGAACAAATCGCAAATTACCTAAGTGTGCCGGCCGAAGATGTTAAACGCATGTCAACGCGAATCGTTGCGCGCGATTTATCGCTAAATGCGCCGGCGCGCAGCACCGAACAAGATGGCGCGGATATGCTGTCGAACCTGTCTGATTCAAAGACCGATATTGTCGAAAATGTCGAAAGGTCTGAATTTATGCGACGCGGGTCGGCGTTGCTTAAAAAACATCTTGCGGATTTGCCGGAACGCGACCGCGAAATATTACGCGCGCGGCGTTTAACCGAACCGGCGTTGACACTGGACGCATTGGCAAAGAAATATAAAATTTCGCGCGAACGCGTGCGACAAATCGAAGAACGCGCATATAATAAACTGCGTGATGCAATCATAAACGATACGGAAAACACAGATGATAAATAAAATTAAAACCATTTCAATCTTTGCAATTGTTGCGGTGGCCGCGCCAACATGTGGGCATGCGTTGCATTACCGCGCGGGCGATTTTAATTTCGCGCTGACGGGATACGGCACCGCCGGAATTATCGAACCAGATTTTAACAAGCCGGACTTCCTTGGCGATTTTGACGTGCGGGCTCAGGCAACGTATGACGCGTCGCAATCACATATGTTTGGTGCAGTATACAGTATTGACGAAATCGCAATCAACGAAGATGAATATTTTGACGAAGCGTTCGCATTTTGGCAATGGCGCGGTGTCGGGCGCATAGAAATCGGTCTTACGGATTCGGTTGCGCACAAATTGGGATTGGGACTGCCGGATGTTGGTGGGTTGCGGTTGAACGATGATTCTTTGGTTTATCGCAAGATGGGGACCGATGGTCCGGTCATTGCAAACCCGGAAATAACATCGGGTTCGGGGTCGCTGCGTTTAAACCTTGTTGCGGCACACGATCCGGATTTGCAATACGGTATTTCGGTGGCGGGAATAACCGGCGACTATAAAATGAATGTTGATGCGGGAATAAAGATAAAAAATTCGTCATCGAAAACAAAATATGCTTTGTCATTGGGCGCGTCATTTATCGATTCGCCCGACGGATATGAAACCGATACATTCAGTCCGCGCGTCACCGCCGATTGGCGCGGGCAAATCGGAATCGGCGCAAATGTTCAATACAACAGTTGGGTTTTCGCACTGACCGGGCGGGTGGTGTATGACGAAAAACCGATTGGCGCGGTATCGGACGGAATTGTTATCGGCGGGGGGCTTAGTTATGATGTATTGAATTATACACTGTCATTGTCGTATTTGTTTTCGGAAACAGGCATATGGCACAAATGGGCACCGGATTATGCCGACCATACGGTTGTTGGGTCTTTTCGATATAAATACAATCGGTATGTTGATGTATGGTCGTCCGTTGGTATGTCACGCGAAAACCCGTTCTTGGCCGCCGGATTGCGTGCAACGTTTTAGCAAGGATTTTATATGAATATCGGGAAAAAAATCATAATTATGGGCGGGTCTTGTTCTGGCAAATCAACAATGGCACAGAATTTAAGTAAAAAATTTAATTTGCCTGTTGTTTATTTGGATTTGTATGACCCGTATGCCGTTCCGGCGGGGGCGGAACGTGACAAAAGAAAACAAGAAATAAATCAGGTTATACAAAATACCGTTAAAAAAGACCATTGGATAATTGATGGGATATATGAATGGTATGCGTTCACAGAACGTTTGAACAATGCCGATACCATGATTTTGTTATTGTCGCCGGCATATAAAAGAATTTGGTGCTATATAAAAACCTGTATCACAAAAACCAAAAGACATGGTCGTGCCGGTTTTTCCGCAAAAAATTTTCGGTGGGACCATGTTTGGTATATGTTGCGAAAAAAAGACGCCCCATATGATTTGATTAACAAAGCAATCAAAGAACATCCAAAATTACAGGTTGTGAAATTAAAATCGCATCAGGAAGCAAATGAATTTTTGAAATCAGCGCAAATAAAGGGGAGATAAACCAACACCGAAAAAATTTTATGACAGAATGATGATATTTTTGTAATCAAACGGCCACCGAAATCGGTGGCCCCTTTGTTTTGGACGAAAACTTTTTTGATTATTGCAACTCCTCTAACAACCCTTGGAATCTTTCGACCGTTTCTGGGTCGTTTAACGAAGTTGCAATTTGATATGCGGATTCCAAATCGGACTTTGCCGCCGCCGCATTACCCATACTTAAATTCAACGCCGCGGATTTTTCAAAATAATTCATCGCGTGCATCGACAGGTCTTCTTTCTGTTCAATTGTTGTTGCACCTTGGATTTGTTCAGAAATCACACGTATCGCCGATGTGTAATCGTTGACCGCATCCGCATAATTTCCCATCGCGGTGTATGCTTCGGCGCGTTCCGCGTACACGGACGGACTAACGATTCCTTCGGGCCGCGCAAGCGAATTCGTGTAATCTGCAATCGCACCTTCCCAATTTTTCTGCCAAAGGTTTAATTGTCCGCGTTTCGCATACAAATCACGCAATTGCAAAAATTCGTTCGGATTTGCAACATATGTCGCCAGTGCGTTGTTTATATCGGTCATCGCAGATTCAAAATCTTCCAACCGCGTATTCAACAAAGAACGGTCATAATATGCAACCGAATTTTGCGGGTCCATTTCAATCGCCGCGTTAAAATCATTTAATGCCGCACTGTAATTTCCCGATTGCATATACGCCTCGCCACGCAAGATGTATGCCGAAACCATATTGCCGTCGGTTGTTATCGCCGACGTTAAATCCGCAATCGCACCGTCCAAGTTGCCCGCCAAAATTTCGTTCTTGCCGTTGTTATAGTAATCGTTCGCACGCATTAAAACCTCTTCGGCGATACCGTTTTTCAACCCGCCACGCGGTTCAGACGTAAACTGGCTGCGACCAAGGATAAAGAAAGTTGCCGCGATAAAAAACAGAATTATAAACCAATAAACGTAAATCGACATTGACCAAGACGACGCGCCGTTCGTGCGATGTGGTGTTTTCACATTCACGCTGCGCGTTGCGGCTGATTTGGCTTTCGTGGGTTTTGTGGTTTTCTTTTTCATGTGAATTCTCCCTTCCTTATGTTGTGATTATAGATAAGTTTTAATAAAGTCGTCAACGGTTTTTTTATCCAATTTAACAATTTTTCCGGTCGGGATATTTTTCAAACTTATCGGGCCGTATTCAACACGGTGCAAAGTCCGCACCGGCAGGCCACAATACTTTAACACGATGCGGATTTCATTCTTTTTACCTTCGGTCACGGTCACACGCAATTTTTTGTCGCGCGTAATTTCAATTTTCATCGGGCGATAATGTATTCCGTCGATTGTTATGCCTTGGCGCGCCTTGTCCAACCGCGACATATTGTTGCCCGCAACATCGGCGATATAGACACGCGGAATGTTTGCACTTGGCGCAGTCAATTTCCGCGCAAGCAAACCATCATTCGTCATAAGCAACAGACCCGTCGTTTTGAAATCAAGTCGCCCAACATAACGCAAATTGCGGTATTCGCGTGGCAATATATCGTAAATAGTATTGCGCCCGCGCGGGTCATGCGTTGTTGTCATTGTGCCAATTGGTTTATGAAATGCGTAAAGTTCGGTGTCTGTGCGGGGTTCAATTTTTTTGCCATTTACGATAATTTCGTCCGTGTCATCAACAAACATAACCGGCGTTGTTGCAACCGTGCCGTTCACGGTGACGCGCCCATCCGCAATCATTTGTTCCGCACCGCGGCGCGATGTTATGCCGGTGTCGGCTATAAATTTTGCAATTCGTATTTTCATTTTCTTATTTTCTCTATGGCTATGACCGCGGCGACTTCGGCGCGCAAAATTGTTTTCCCAAGTGACACCGGCACCGCGCCCACACTGTCCAGTGCCGCAAATTCCGCATCGGAAAAACCGCCTTCGGGGCCGACAAGAATCGCGTTTGCGGTTGCCGGAATTTTTGGTGCGGTTTTATCATCGTATGCAAACCTTTCATCCGCGAAACAAAGCGACGACAAATCAATTTCGGCAAATTTTATCGGCATGGCGATTTCGGGAACACTGTTGCAATTTGATTGTTCGGCGGATTCAATCGCGATTTTTTGCATACGCGCCCAATTCACATGATGATTCACCGTG
Source organism: Candidatus Enterousia sp. (assembly GCA_045612805.1). Classification (GTDB taxonomy): domain Bacteria; phylum Pseudomonadota; class Alphaproteobacteria; order Rs-D84; family Rs-D84; genus Enterousia. The sequence continues at coordinate 84,883 of JAZKZR010000007.1, read as the reverse complement.
CGTTCTGTTATAACCGGCACAAAGCGTTTTATTCCCATTTGCGTTGCCATCGCAATCAAATCATCGGTGCGCTTTATCGGTGCAAAATAAAGCGTAATGTCTGACACGACATCCCCGCGTCCCGTATCCGCACCGACGGTAATACCGGTCCCGTCCGCGTTCAGTTCCGCATTAAATTCATGACCAAACCCGAAAACGATACATTTGCTTGTGCGCATAACGTGCGACAAATAGTGCGACACCGATTTATCCGCCGGAAATGTGTCGCCGGTTTTGATTTTATGGTCGATAAAAATGCGCGGAATGTTTTTCATATAATTTTTGTTTCCATGCTTTATTGTTTTTGTTTTTTCTGATATAATCATAGCACGATGGTTCAAAAGTTCAAGATTTTATCTGCGGGCAAAGACAGCAAGGGTTTGAATATATTCAAATCATCTGCGTATAAAGAACACGAACAAACCCCCATGGCCCAGGTTTTTTGGGCGCTGCGTTGGTCGGTTGGCGTGTGGTTGATATGCGCGTTGGTGTTTTGCTTTTCGTTTTTGTTCGAACATTTGTGGCGATATGGATGGTCACCGGCAACCGCAAATTGGATGAAAATCTATTTAATCAATATGGTTCAAAGCGCGGGTCTGTCGGTCATCGCGGAAATTCCGTATTGGGTTTTGCGCTGTTTGATGCACCCTGATTTTGCGTGTGTTGTGCCACTGATTCCGGTGTTGGCGTATTACCTGTTGGTCGATGATACATTAAAGGGCGAATTTAACCCGCACGGCAAAGATAAATTTGATAAAAAATCTTCGCGTGAAGCGAACGAAGCGGACGTAAAGGCAATGGGGCTGTTCGACGGATTTATGATGGTACTTGGGTATTTCAAAAAGAAACCATTGATGTTACCAAAGCCGTTGTCAGCATTATGTTTGGCCCCCCCAGGGACTGGTAAAACATACGGAATTGTGCTACCGACAATCTTCGAATGTAAAAATGTTTCAATGATTATAAACGACCCAAAGCCAGAATTGGACGGTATATCCAGTGGTTATCGTGCCGAAAAAGTTGGCCCGGTGTTTATTATGGATTGGGGTGGCCAAGACGAACCCGAAAAAGGTATTTATTATCCGTCATGGAATCCGCTTTCACCGGGGCATATACCGTTCAGTATTGAACAGCGCGAATTGTATGTGGACTATATCTGCGATGTGCTTGTTCCCGATGCCACGGGCAGCAGTGCCGACCCACACTGGACACAATCAGGGCGTGCGGGGCTTGCCGGGTTTATTCAATTCATTGTTTCAAAAATTGAACGCGCCAAGGCGGACGATTATTTTTATGGCCGGTTGCAATCCGGAACATTTGATGCCGAAGATGCCGCCGTTTTATCCGATTATTATTTTTCAATGGTAAATGACCCAAATGCCTTTGCCGCAATGGGACTTATTAAAAACGGCGAATTAAACGCAATGAATTATGTTCATATTGGTTCGTGGGCGAATATACCGCAAATGTGGCTTGGCAAAGAAGCATCGTTTTCCATGATGCTGGATTGGATTACCGAGGCGCAAATTGCCGTCGCCGCGAATTTAGCGGAACGCCAAAAGCAAGGTGACCAAACCGTTATGATGGCGGACCCAATGAAAGATTGGTTGGAAAGTGCGGTTGCCGAATGTCGCACATTTGCGTATTCAAATCGTGCGGTTGCGGAACTTACGAAACTTGCAAATACGCCGGCGACCGAACGCGGGTCAATTCTTTCAACGATACTTACCGGACTTGCCATATTCCGCAATGCCGCCGTTCGTAATCGCACCAGTCATTCAGATTTTCACTTTGCCGATATGCGTGGTATGATTGACCCACGCGATGGTAAAATGAAGCCAGTTACGGTTTACCTGTCCATCAATATGGTTGATGCCAAGGCATTAAACCCGATTACCGCAATGTTTATCGAAACTATGTCGAATTTCTTGCTTGCCAATCCGCCGGAACATGTCGGACGCAGTGGTGAAAAAATGGGGCCGTATCCGGTGTTATTCTTGCTTGATGAAATGCCGAAAATGCAAAAGATGCAGGCGGTTATCCAAGGGCCCGATGTTGGTCGTGGTCAACAGATATCATACATGTTTATAGGTCAAGATTTACATCAGATTCAGGAAAAGTACGGTCCGGATGCCGCCGCGACAATTATATCAACAACCGCGGCAAAGGTTGTTTTGCGACAAAATGACCCCGAAACCGCGGAACGTTTTTCAAAAATGATGGGAACAAAAATAACAATGAAAAAGGAAAAAGGTCCCGACGGCAAAGAAACAGAAGTTCCGAAAACAGAACCACTATTTAGCGAAATGGATATTATGAAGTTAAAAACAACAGTGAACGGCAAACCTGGTGAAGCGCTTGTTATATATGAAGGTTGGTATCATCGACCAATAAAGGCCGAATTGCGTATGTCATTTAGCGACCCTGTTATGTCTGCTTACCAAAAAATGGGACGGTCGTCGCCGTTGCCGGAATTTTTGATTCCTATGCATCATGCGATTTTGGAATATAATGGAAATCCGCGCTATTACAATCCGCAAACAAATGAATTGAAAGAATTGTCGCCTGTGGTAAAATGACGTCACATGTTAAAAATTTTACGCTTTTTATTGGTCGGTGTTTTGCTTGCCGCGTGCAGTATGGCGGTGGAATCGCGGCTTGATTTGGTGCGTGGGAATTATATGACCACCGCCGCCACGCACGCCGACGGCGATGGAAATCTTGATTTACTGATTGGTGCCGATAAAAAGTTTCATGATGGCGATATTGCCGGCGCGGATGCGATGTATGAAAAATTTAACCAGAAAAACAAAGATGTCACATCTGGCGATTTTTGGCGCGAAGCGGCGAACTTTGCATTTGGCGCAAACGCAAATGATTATCGGCCGTTTATGATGGACACGCTGTTTGTTTCTTACTATCAATTGTGGGCGGCGATTGCGGACGGTCGATGGAACGATGCGCGCGTGATTATCAACCAATCGTATGCGCGACAACAAGATATGTCGGTCGCGTATAAAAAACTGATTGAATCAACGCGGGACGAAATCGCAAAGCACACGGAAATTGCCGATAAAATCGAACAGTGGACCGCATATCGTGATATTATGAATCCGGCGCTGATGTATTTATCTGGCATTTATTTTTTGACCGCGGGCGATTTTAATGATGCAACAACATATTTGGAACGCGCGCATGGCATGGCGCCAGAAAATGATTTTGTTGTTGATGATTTGAACCTTGCACGCGCAAAGCAAAAACCAAAAAACACGGTTTGGGTTTTTATCGAAGATGGGTTTGCGCCGAAACTAACCGAACACCGCCTTAGTTTGCCACTGTTGATGTCAAACGGGCTGTCGTGGGTGACGATTGCAACATCGCAACCGATTTTATTGGACAACACAACCAAAATTGATGGCGCGGAACAAATCGCAAATGTTGATGCAATGTTCATGACGGAATACAACGAATATCACACGAACGAAGTTTTGCGTGCGTTCACATCCGCGGCGGGGCGAACGGCGTTGCAAACAACGATGTATAATTCGAATTCGGATGCGGCACCGTTGCTTGGGCTGTTATCCTTGATTTATTCCGAAGCAACCACGAATGCCGAAGTGCGAACATGGGCGACACTGCCGAAAACCATATCGGTATTGCGTGCGACGAATAATGGCTTGATTGAATTGCGGTCGCATGGTAATGTTGTGGCAAGGGTTGATGTGCCGCGCGATGGAAATTATTTGGTCTATGTCCGTTTGGCGGACGGTCGACAAGATATAAAAATAATGAAAACAAAATAAAAAACCAAAGGGGGAAAATATGAAAAAACTGTTACCGATTGCGCTCTGTGCTGCGCTGGTTGGATGTGGCGAAGTGCGCGTTGTTGATTTGAACGATGAAAAGGAAGTTGCCGATATGCAGCATGTGATGGAATTGGAATATCGCGATTGGACCGAAACGGCCGAAGCGATGACTAAATCTATGTTGGCAAGTAATGTGTTCGCGCGCATAAAAAATCCGGTTATTGGAATCGGCGAAATCAAGAACGACACCATGCAACGGTTTGACACGGATATTTTGGTTAAAAAAATTCGTATGACACTTATCAATTCCGGTCGGGCGGCGGTTTCAACCGCATTTGAAAATAACGCCCCGTTCGAAGATACATCGACCTATGCGGTGCGTGCGGCACGCGACGATGATGAATATGATGGGTCAACAATTGTAAGCAAGGGAACATTGGTTGCGCCGAATATGTCACTTTCGGGGAAAATGATTCAACGCAATATGAAATTGCAATCGGGGTGGTTTTCATCGGTTGATTCGCGTGTAGAATACTATTTACAGATGACACTTACCGATATCAAAACCGGACTTTCCGTGTGGGAAGACGAACGCCCAATTGTCAAAGAAGGCGACCATGCGCCAACATGGTAAATTCGGAATTTGTTCTTGTGTATTTACCCCGGGTAACCGGGGTATTATTTTTATATGAAAAACTATTTTTGGCGTTCAATTATTTTGGGTATGCATGATGCGTTGGTTTCGACGCTGGGGCTGATTACGGGATTGGTGTTTGCATCCGCCGAACATTCGGTGGTGGTTTTGACGGGCGTTATCGCATCGGTTGCGGCGGGACTTTCCATGGCGGCATCAGAATATTTGGCGGCGCGCACAAATGGGGACACGGACTTTGCAATATGGCAAGGTTTGGCAACCGGTGCGGCGTATGTGTTCACCGCCGGAATGTTGCTGGTGCCGTTTATATTTATTGTGAATCCTTTTTTGGCATTGGGCATGACATATGTTGTCGCGATATCGGTTATATTTTTCTTTAACTATGTAAAATCGCGCCTGTGCCACGAAGATTTTTGGCCACGATTTTTTGAAATGCTAACCATCTGTGGGGTTGTGACCGTCAGTGCATTCCTTATTGGCGAAGCCGCAAAATTTTTCTTTGGCGTGGAAATTTAAAACTTTGGATCGTTGTCCAGCATGGCGGAAAAGGTTGCGGTTGCAACACGTTTGCCATCTACAAACGCGTTTCCAACGAATTTATGCAGTTTCATTTTCGCGCCAACTTCTTCTATCTTTAATTCCAATATGTCGCCCGGGGTGACCATTTGTGTAAATTTTGCATTTTCGATTGTGACGAAATAGCCGAGCGCTTTACCGCCGTTATTGCCGATTGCGTTCAGTATCGTAAAGCATGCGGTTTGCGCCAATGCCTCTACTATCAAAACGCCGGGCATGATTGATTTCGCCGGGAAATGTCCCGCGCACCAAAATTCGTCGTCACGGACATACTTTATGCCCGTCGCGGTTTTATCCGTGAATTCGCGAATTTCATCGACCAGGCGCATATGTCCGCGGTGCGGAATTACGCGTTCTATACCCGTTGCATCAACCATTTTGTTCCCTTTTGATTTAATCGTTCAAATGTTTTTTTACCCACGCATAGTGGCGCAAGAATTCCGTTCCCGGCATCGCCGGGTATCCCATGTGGCGCCCGCCGTCGGGAATATCGCGGAAAACGCCACTGTTCGCGCCAACTTCGGCATCGTTACCAATTTTGACCCCGTTCGCGATACCGACATGCCCCGCAAGCAATACGCGGTCGCCAACCTTTACGCCGCCGGCGATTCCAACGCCGCCCGCCAAAAAGCATTCGCGCCCAATAACCACGCCATGCGCAATTTGGCAAAGGTTATCGATTTTCGTTCCGTCACCAATCATTGTATCGGTAAGTGCGCCACGGTCAACACAGGTATTTGCACCGATTGACACGCGGTCACCGATAACCACGCGGCCGACGTGCGGAATAAAGACATTGTGGCCGTCTTGGCGGGTATATCCGAACCCGTCCTTGCCAATTGATGCGCCGTTGTGGATTACGCAATCCGCACCGATTGTCGCGTTTTCAATATGCGCACCCGAATGGATAACCGTGCCGCGCCCGATTGTCACATTGCGCCCGATATAAACATTTGGATAAATTTTCACATCCGGTTCAATTACCGTGCCGCGTTCAATTGTTGCAAATTGCCCGACATAAACACTGCGCCGATTGCGGAAAAACACGCCGCGTTCAATAACCGCATCAGACGACACACCGCGCCGTGGCGGTTCGCGATACACCACCCCAAGAATCTTTACGATTTCGCCGCGCGGATGAGCGCATACCAAAAGTGTCGCACCATTTGGCGCATGCGATGCCATTTCCGGTTGTAATAAAATTACACTTGCGCGCGTATTTTCCAACACGGATATAGGTAAAATTTTGAAAGCGTTGCTGTTTTGTTCGGTCGAATAAAACGCAATCTGACCCGCGCGCGCATCCGCAATTGGTGCAACACCCGATATGACGGCGTCAGGATTCCCGCGCAGTTCCAAATCAAACATTTTCGCCAATTCGCCGGCCGTTATCTTGGTCGCGCGTGGCCCAATCAAAGATCTAATTTTTTTCAACATGCCCGCATTATAATAAAAAATTTAAAAAAGAAAAGGGAAATTAGATATAAGTGGTTAGTGAACAATATGAAAAAACCGGCGATGATATCGCCGGTTCACTAACCACTAGCACTAACATTAACCATTAAAACCCTTTCGGTGTGTCCATTTTAACGGTCGAAACCTTTTTATCCAACGCATTGATAACATCCGCCGTGATATCAAGGTTTTCAACATTTGCACCCGTCCGCGCAAAACGACCATCAATCACCAAAGACAAATTCTTTTTCGCAATTATCGCTTCGATAATCGGGTCAAGGTGTTTTTCTTGGATTTCAACCAACGCCTTTTGGAACGCGGCGTCAACCGATTGTGCACGTTCGGTCAAATCACGTTGCAATTTTGTGACTTTGCCTTGGTATTCAACAACGCGACGTTGCAATGCTTCCTGGGAAAGGACATCTTGGGATTTTTCAATTTCTTCTTTTTCTTTTTCTAATTCTTTCTGTTCTTTTTCAAGTTCACTACGCAATTTTTCTTCATACGATTCGCGTTGTTTACGCAGGTCTTGCAATGCTTTGGCATCCGATTGAATTGCATCCATACGAATCACCGCCATACGCAGGTCGCCACCAGATACGGCCTCACTCGATATGCCGTCAATTGCGGATTCCGCACTGACCGTTTTACCTGAAAAAGATTTTACCGCGAACAATCCAATAACCGCAACCGCGATTACAATGACCGCCACGATACCAAATTTAACATATTTTGCCGATGCCCCGGCCTGGGTTCCTGTTTTATTCATTTTTGCCTTCCTTTTGTTCTGTTGACGGTGTGACTATAACAACAAAAAATAAAAAATAAAAGATAATTTTTTTATTTTTTATCGAACGGGAGAGATTCTTAATTCCACGCGACGATTGGCAAGCCGCCCCCACTCATCTTGGGCCGCAATTGGGCGCGCCGCACCGCGCCCGACAATAAACATACGCGATGTTTTTATTCCGTGTTGGGCGAGGAAAACACCAACGCGTTCCGCCATATCCAAAGAAAACGCACGCGCCGCATTTGTGTCGCGCATCGAATCAGTATAGCCCGCAATTTCAATAAATGTTGCGTCGTATTTTTTTAGTATTCGCGCAATCGTTGATAAATTATCATCACCATCCGCCGATATTTCCGGCGCATTTAATTCCATAATCGCATCACGCACCAAAATAACAAGAACATCCGTACCGGCGCGTTGAACCGATAATCCCGGGCGACGCAACGCGTCATAAAGCGCGGTTTCCAATTCCGACATATAACCAACACACATCGCCGATTCGTTTTGTGTTTTATCGCCATATTCCATTTCCGCCGATTGCGCGACAACTTCCGCCACCGTTTTTCCGCCCGCACCTTGGTAAATAGGTTTCTTGGCGGTGCGCGCACTTTCGGTCATATCGGTAAAACTTGCGCCACGCAAATAATTGCCCCACGACGCGCGGTCAGGGCTTTTATACACGGCGCACCCCGCAATCAAAATGAACGATAAAATTGCGGTACAAAACTTTTGCATATTACATTCCTGTGAATGATAAATTATTTTCATTTCCCGAAAAACAATTTACAATTTCTTCGGCACGATATCCGTTTATGTAAAATTCCGTTGCCCATGTCGGTATCGCCGCGCCAAAGAATTCACATTCCGCGCGCGAAAGGCCATAAAGGTTTATTACAAATGTTGTTCGGTCGATTCCAACACTGATATCCCACGATTTGCCAATCGGTGCATCCGGTTTTTGTAGCGCACCGGCCTTTACCAAATAATCAACCGATATCCCGGTATAATCACTGCGCATACCCATAAGCATATTTATATCTTTGGCCACTTCACGTAATGTCGCGGCGGCGATAGTATTTTGTTGGTTCCGGCGCACAGAATTATAAATCGCAACCGCGCCCGCCGTCATAACCGCGGTCACCGCCAACACACCAATAATTTCAATAAGTGAACGCCCCGATTCGTTTTTCATTTTCCCCCCTTTTTTGCTTTCTTGTTTACTGTTTTGATATACCGACAATTTCCGCGCCATCAAACAGCGACATTGCATCCGCAACCATTGGGTCAGATTCCGCCGCCGCCAATTCTTGTTCACCAACAGTTTGATTTTGTTCCGATTTTTCAATCCGTTCAATAACCCAATTTTCGCCCGTCTTGTCATTTAGCCATCGCACCAGTTTCGGTTGAAAATCCGCATCGTTCGCACGGTCAAAATACGATATGTGTGTGCCGGAAAAATCAGAAACCTCTATATTTTTCGTAAAGTATGAATAAAGCAACATTTCACGCGCATTTTCCAGTGCGTCCGCCAATTCAGACGCCGAACGAATTTCCAATTTCTTTGGCGTTGAAACGACCGGCGCGGGACGCGGGGTTTCCGTTCTTTCGTTTTTCAAAATATCTGGCAACGACGGCATATCCGCAATATGCATTAAGCGAATCACCAACATATCAAAACATTGTTTTTGATTCGTTGCCGCCGCCATTTCGGGAACGGATGCAACCAAAACCTGCCAAATACGGGAAAGTGTGTTCAACGATACATGTTTGTTTATTTCATTTATGCGTTCGCGTTGGTCGGCGGTATATGGGACATGATTGCTGTCGCCGGCGCGCAGAACGGGGTGCATACGCGTTGCCCAATGAACCCATTCCATCATATCGGTCATCAGCATTGTTAAATCCGCGCCATTGGTATAAATTTCGTCTGTTTTGGCAAGTGCCGCCGAAACATTCCCGGATAAAATCGTCTGCATAAAGTCAACAACAACGCCGCGGTCCGCGCGCTTTAACATATCCATTACTGATTTTTCATCGACGTTTCCGCCGGTTTGGGCAATCGCCTGGTCAAGCAACGAAAGCCCATCACGTACCGAACCATCCGCCGCCCGCGCAAGTAATTCATTTGCCGCGTCACTAAGTTCGACATGTTCTTGTTCCGCAATCCACGCAAAATGTTTTTTAAGTGTATCAACCGGAACACGCACCAAATCAAACCGTTGGCACCGTGAAAGAATCGTGACGGGGACCTTGCGTATTTCGGTCGTTGCCAAAATAAATATAACATGCGCCGGCGGTTCTTCTAGTGTTTTAAGCAATGCGTTAAACGCACTGGACGACAACATATGAACTTCGTCGATGATATAAACCTTGTAGCGGCCGTTTGTGGGACGATACTGTGCGGCATCCAAAATTTCGCGCATATTATCAACGCCGGTGTGCGACGCCGCGTCGATTTCCAAAACATCAATATGTTGCCCCGCGGCAATTGCGCGACAATTTTCACATTTTCCGCACGGCGTTGCCGTTGGACCATCGGACGACAGGCAATTTAACGCCTTGGCCAAAATACGCGCGGTACTGGTTTTGCCCGTTCCGCGAATCCCGGTAAAAATATACGCATGCGCGATGCGCCCCGTTTTGATTGCGGTCGTTAGTGTTTTAACCAAAACATCTTGGCCGATAAGAGATTCAAAATCTTGACTGCGGTATTTTCGCGCAAGAACTGTATAACTGGTATCCATGACGTCTTTCCTTTGCGCAAAGAATAGCAAATGTTTATAAAAATTCAAGTGTTAGTGTTAGTGATTATCCGTGCGCTTTTATGGCGCAGGTTAAATATGTTCGAGTCCGCCTTTGCCACTTCGCTAAAGCTTCGTAACACAGGCGTCGGTATGGTATCTGTAGGCCAAGCCGATTATTTGGAATCCGGCCCGTCTTCGTGCGCTTTGCGCACTCCGCCGCGGCACTAACAATTTTTAAACCTGCGCTTTTATGGCGCAGGTTAACAAATTGTTGTGGTGGATGTTAAGGGACTCGAACCCCTGACCCTCTGCGTGTAAAGCAGATGCTCTAGCCAACTGAGCTAAACATCCGAACTTTTGCAATCATATTTTATATTTTTATGATTGTCCAGTGAAAAACTAGCCCATATTCGGCATCGGCATGCCCGCCGTGGCGTCCGACATAACATCGTCAATCAATGTATCCGCTTTTTGTTTCGCGTCGCGCATCGCCGACAAAACGGCGTTTTCCACCGCCGGTGCGCCCTGGGCCAGCAAGGCCGGATTTATCGTTACTGAATTTATATCGTATTTCCCCGACATATCAACAATGCACGCGCCACCGGCGGCAAGACCCTTGACATGCATACCACCCAACTTTTCCTGGGCGGCGGCAACTTTGGCCTGTAATTCGCCCGCCTGGGTCATCAAAGATTCCATATCCATTTTATTTCCTTACTTAATTGGGATAAAATTCCGGTCGTGTGACCGGAATTTTTATTTTTCTTCTTTTGGTTCTTCTTTGGTTTCTTCAACCTCTTTCCCGGTTTTTTGGTCGATTCCAACCATTGAAAACCGTGTTTTACCGCGTTTATCGATACCGGTATATTTCACATAAACCTCGTCACCTTCTTTAAGGTTCGCATCTTCGATTTTTTTCAGATGCTTGCCGGTGATTTCAGAAATATGAACCATCGCTTCAAATCCGCTTAGGATACGGACAAAGATACCAAAATCTTTGACACCGGTGACCGTGCCGTGGTAAATAACGCCCTCTTCCGGTTCGGCAACGATTTCTTTTATCTTAGCAATCGCGGCATTCGCATCTTCTTTTGTCACCGCAAGAATCTTGACCGTGCCATCGTCTTCCAAATCAATCGTTGTGTTTGTATCACGTGTAATCGCCTGAATCACAACGCCGCCCTTGCCGATAACATCGCGAATCTTGTCCGGATTTATCTTTATCGTGTAAAGTTGCGGTGCATACTGTGACACATGGTCGCGCGGCTTGTTGATTGCGTCCGTAATTTTACCAAGTATGTGCATACGGCCGTCCTTTGCCTGGGCCAGTGCGCGTTCCATAATTTCAAAAGTGATAGATGTAATCTTGATATCCATTTGCAACGCCGTGACACCGCGGTCGGTTCCGGTCACCTTGAAATCCATATCGCCAAGGTGGTCTTCGTCACCCAAGATATCGGTCAAGATTGCGTAATCGTCACCTTCCTTAATAAGTCCCATTGCGATACCAGCGACCGGGCGTTTCATCGGAACACCGCCGTCCATCATGGCAAGTGTCGCACCACATGTTGTCGCCATAGATGACGAACCGTTCGATTCCAAAATATCGGAACAAATACGAATTACATAGTCAAATTCTTTGCGTGACGGCACCATTGGATGAACCGCGCGCCACGCAAGGTTTCCATGACCAATTTCACGACGACCCGGCGCGCGCAACCCTTTGGCTTCGCCAACCGAAAATCCCGGAAAATTGTAATTCAATATAAATTCGCGTTCCGCATCACCGTCCAATGTTTCAAGTGGTAATGCGTCCTTGCCACCGCCAAGTGTCAATGACACCAACGCCTGGGTTTCGCCACGCGTGAACAATGCGGAACCATGTGCGCGTGGCAACACACCCAATTCGATTTCAATCGGACGAACGGTTTTCGTGTCGCGGCCATCGATACGCGGCCGACCCGCCAAGATATTCGAACGCATAATGCGCGCGGTAATGTTTTCAACAATTTCGTCCGCGAACGATTCCAATGTCAATGTTGCAACCACCGTATCGGGGAACATTTCCGGAATTAGTGCTTTCGCCGCCGCATGGATATCGCCCAGTGTTTCAAGACGAACCAATTTTTCCTTAATTCCCAATGCCTTTTCGATTTCCGGCGCGAATTGTTCGAAACGTTTTTCCATTTCGACATATTCCGGTGTTTTTTCCGGAATTGCCCAACGGTCTTTGCCGGCCTTGGCGGTTAAATCGTTGATTGCCTTGATAACCGTTTGTTGTGCGTCAAACCCGAATTTCACGGCGCCAAGGGTTGTTGCCTCGTCCAATTCGCCGATTTCAGATTCAACCATCAACACGCCATCCTTGGTCGCCGCAACAACCAAATCCATTTCGGAATCTTCAACTTCTTTGGCGGACGGATTCAAAATGTATTTACCATTTTTATATCCGACACGCGCCGCACCAATTGGACCCGCAAACGGCACCCCAGACAACGCCAACGCCGCACTGGACGCAATCATTGCCAAAATATCAGGTTGATTTTTACGGTCGTATGAAAAAACCTGGGCTACGACTTGAACCTTGTTCTTAAATGTTTCCGGGAACAATGGACGAATTGGGCGGTCAATAAGACGCGCAATCAATGTTTCGCCCATGCTGGCCTTGCCTTCACGGCGGTCACGCGACCCCGGAATACGACCGGCGGACGCAAATTTTTCCTGGTAATCAACGGTAAGTGGGAAAAAATCCTGACCTTCGACGGCGGTCTTTTCCGCGCACACGGTGGCCAAGACCATTGTTTCGCCCATCGTTGCCAAAACCGCGCCGGTTGCCTGTTTGGCCAAGCGGCCCGTTTCCAATTTTAATGTTTCATCACCATACGGTATTTCAACCACAACCGGGTTGTTTAACTTTTTTTCTGACATAATTTTTCTCCATATTTATCAGTTTATTTTTTATTCCGCGAAGAAAAATTATTCGTTTTTGCATTCCGGGTGCAAAATGCAAGAATGAACAATTCTTTCTTCGCCGCGTGGGATTATACGATATTTTTATTCTTTTGCAAATAAATTATACACAGATTGAAAAACGGTCGGCGAATGCCGACCGAATTTCTTATTTACGCAGACCCAATTTTTTAATAAGTTCTTCGTATTTTTCAGGATTGCGTTTTTTGATGTATGCAAGTAATTTCTTGCGACGATTCACCATCAACAACAAACCACGTTTAGAGTGTTCGTCTTTGTGGTTATTTTTCATATGTTCCGTCAAGTTGCGAATGCGTTCGGTTAAAACCGCAACCTGAGATTCCACGGAACCACCGTTATCCTTGTCACTGGTTTTAAATGCGTTTATGATTTCTGTTTTTTTTGTCTTTGTTATGGACATTGTTTTTTTCCTTTATCTTAAATTGTTCGTTTTGGGCGCAACACGTTCGATTCAACCGTGCCAATTCCAACGAATTTTTCACCAGAATACACACGATATGTTCCGTTTGCGACCACCATATCGATAAACCCGCCATTTTTATATAAACGACAAGTTTTATCATTCAGATTCAAAACCGGAATGTCCCCCAGTCCCGAATCCACCGGCATCAGGTATTTACCCGTGTCCCCGCCATTATTAAACAAATTTTCCAAGAAATCAAGTGTCACCGCGTTTTTTATTGTCCAACCACTGGTCCGGGTGCGGCGAATCATGGTGACCGTTGCAACCGTTCCGCACGCGCGGGCGATGTCGCGCGCAACACTGCGCACATATGTGCCGGGGGCGCAACGCATACGAAAATTCCAATTTTTGCCGTCAATACCCGTCAATTCTAATTCATATATGTCCACATCACGCGCGGGAATTTCGGGTTTTTTACCCGCACGCGCCAATTCGTATGCACGCACGCCCGAAATGTGGACCGCACTGTATATGGGTGGAATTTGTTTTATGTGACCGATAAATTTATGCAATGTGGCGCGAACGGCGGATTCATCAGGAACAATATCGGTGCGGTTTGTTTCGGCGCCGGTTATATCCAATGTATCCGTTTCAAACCCAAATTGCACAGTAAACAGATATTCCTTGGTTCGGTCACAGAATTCTTCGATAAAAGGAATCATTTTCGTGGCGTTTCCAATTGCCACCGGCAATACGCCCGACGCCATTGGGTCCAATGTGCCAATATGGCCGTTCTTTTTTGTGCCGAAAATTTTTGTGGCGCGGGCGGCGGCGGTCTTTGAAAACATGCCTGATGGTTTGTCCAAGATTATAAAGCCGTCCATATTTGACCCTTTATTCAAACAATGATAACTGCGGCTTTTCCGGCGAATGTGCCATCGGCACGGACGATTTCGACCTTGTCGGTGCAACATGCGATTGCTGGGGGGTGCCCTGCTCTAAGGCCGACAACACACTTTCCGCGCGCGCAACGACCGATTCCGGCATACCCGCCATTTTCGCAACATGGATACCGTACGAACGACTTGCCACGCCGGGAACAATGCGGTGCATAAAGATGATTTCATTATTATGCTCACGAACATCAATCGTTAAACACGACACATTTTGCAATTCGCCACCGTTTGCCGCGACGCGCGCCGTCAATTCATGATAATGTGTCGCAAATAATGTTCGCGCGCCCAATGTATTTAGGTATTCAAGAACCGCCTGGGCAATGGCCATGCCGTCGTATGTTGCGGTACCACGGCCAATTTCATCAAAAATTATAAACGAACGCGGTGTTGCACGGCGCAAAATGTTCGCGGTTTCGCCCATTTCAACCATAAATGTCGATTGCCCCGCGGCCAGGTTATCCGAAGCGCCAACGCGACTAAATAACTGGTCACAAATACCGATTTTTGCACGCGTCGCCGGCACAAACGACCCCATGTGCGCCAGCACCACCAACAACGCGTTTTGGCGCAAATACGTGGACTTTCCCGCCATATTCGGACCGGTGAGCAACGCAACCGATTGTTCATTCAAATTGCAATCGTTTTTAACAAAATTATTTCCGTGTTCACGCAGCGCGCTTTCAATCACCGGGTGGCGACCACCAACGATTTCAAATTCATTTCCGTTCGTAATTTCCGGACGCGACCATTCCCATTCGGTTGCACAATTCGCCAATGTGCACCATACATCCAAATCCGCAAACACATCCGCCGCCGCCAAGATATCATCGGCAACGGCGCGTATTTCCGTAATAAGTTTTTCGATTAAATCTGATTCTATGGCCGCGGCCTTGTCCGTTGCGGAACGAATATCGTTATCCAATTCCACAAGGCGCGATGTCGTGAACCGCACATTACCAACCAATGTTTGCCGATGTATAAACCCAGATTCCGGTTGCATCAGTGGCGTTGCCTTGGCGGCGGGAACCTCTATGAAATACCCGATAACATTGTTGAATTTTATTTTCAGTGTGTTTATGCCCGTTTGCGTGGCATATTCCGCCTGCATTGCGGCGATTGTTTCCTGGGCCCCGTGCGACAGGCGCCGCATATTATCAAGTGCCATATCAAACCCGTCACGAATCACACCACCGTCACGGAAAAACGTTGGCAAATCATCAACCAATGCCGACCGCAATTTTATCGCCAATTCATCATGCGCACATATGGTTTCTGTGCGTGCGGCAAGACCGGCACTAAGCCGCGTTCCAATCATTTTAAGGTTCGGAATTTCAATCAAAAAATCGCATACATGTCGCATATCACGCGGCGTGCCGCGCCCCGCCAACAACCGCGACAATGCACGCCCAACATCCGGCACCCGCGCCAATGCATCGCCCACCATCGCGCGACAATCAGAATTCAAAACCATGTGTTCTATGTGATTCTGGCGGTTTTTTATTTCCACCGCGTCCGCCGAAAGATTACGCAAATATGCGCGCAATTTTCGCCCGCCCGCCGCGGTTTTCGTATTGTCCAATACATCCAACAAACAACGCCCACCATCGTTTATGGCGGAATCAATTTCTAAACTTTTCCATGTTGCGGAATCAACCAAAAGTTGCGCGCCGGCATTAAATTTATACAGCGCACGGAAAGTCAGCGCCGCACCACGTTGCGTATTAAACAAATACGCGGCCAACAATCCAATTGCAACATTTTCTTTTGTTTCTTCGGCGCGCGCGCCCGAAAAGACCGCGCCGATAATCGTATCTATATCCCCGCGGCGATAAATTTTATCGAACACTGGCGTTGATTTGAACATATCACGAATATGCAAAACCGTTTCATATTCCGCGTCCGATGCCGGATAAATAATTTCCGCCGGCGATATTCGAACCAAGTCATCGATAACATCATCCGTGCGACCAACAAAGAATTCACCCGTTGAAATATCGCACCCCGCAAAGTCAAAACTTTCATGCGCCACACGCACAATCGCCACCAGGAAATTCGCACTTTTCGGCGACAACAAATTTTCATCGGTAAGTGTTCCCGGCGTTAAAACGCGTGTGATTTTGCGTTCGATAAATTTGTGTCCGCGTTCTTTGGCCTGGGCCGGGGTTTCCATTTGTTCAACCAGCGCAAGTTTATACCCCATCCGCACAAGGCGCCCAAAATAACTTTCCGCCGCATGCCATGGAATACCGCACATTGGAATATCCGCACCGTCGCCGTCCGTTCCGCGCGATGTGAGAACCAAACCCAATTTCGCACTTATTGTTTTCGCATCTTCGAAAAAAGATTCATAAAAATCGCCAAGCCGGAACATAAGCAACGCATCGGGATTTTCGGACTTAAAATCCACATATTGTTGCATTACGGGGGTTAGTTTACTTTTGTCGGCCATCGCCAAATCCGTTATTCGTTCGGGCTTGTAATTTTAAGTGTTTCGATTTTTAATTCGGCCTCTTTCAATAACTGTTCACAATAGGCCTTTAACTTTATACCCTGTTCGTATGCGGCGACCGAATCCGCAAGTGGCATTTCGCCCGATTCCATTTTTTTGACCAATTCTGTCAGTTGTTTGTACGCATCTTCAAATGTCAATTTATCCGTATCCATCTTATAAACCCTTTGTTAGATAAGTGAAAGATACAAAATAAAAATTCAACATTCCACTAAAAAAATCTGCCGTCTGGCAGATTTTTTTACTTCGCAATATTCTTATTGAAATATGTGATAAGAGCTATCATTTGTTGCTGGCTTTCATCAAAATCTTTTAATATCTTTTTTCTGCCGTTTTGTTTTATTTGTTCCGCAGTGTTGTTGTTAACAATATAGTAATGGTCGCCAGATTTAGAAACCAACAAAATATCACCGCGTTGAACCTCTTCGGCCCTTGGCGAATCAAGAATAATTTCTATATCCTGCCATACCGGGCTATGACAGCAGACAATTCTTTTATCGCCGCGGTTTGTCACACTATAAACAACCGCTTCTTGTCGTTCTTTTTCTATAAATTTTTTTACCGCCAGGCCTCCTGGTGTTTGGTAATATTTTTCAATATTTTCCTTGGTCATAATATGTTCCTTTACTTCGTGGGTTTTGCCGGGGCGATAACAATTGATTTTGTTCGTTCGTCCGGTTTGGAACGACTTTCCAATGTTCCACGGTCGCCAATCAATTCTACCACATGTTCAAACAACGCCGGCACAGAATCACGCCCAATCGCCAATACACGCCGATTGCCCTTGGTCATGACGGATATTTTAACCTTGTCACCACCGTCCAAGAATTCAAAAACCTTGCGCAATTTGATTTGTAAATCGTTTTCTTCGATAAAAGGTTTTATCCAAACCTCTTTCATTTCGGTGATTTTTTGTTTTTTCTTGGCCTCGGACGCGCGTTTTTTCTGTTCATATTTGTATTTGCCAAAGTCCATTATTTTTACGACCGGCGGCACAGATGCGCCATTTAATTCCACCAAATCCATTCCGGCATCCATTGCCATTTGCAACGCATCCGCGGTTGGCATAACGCCCATATTTTGCCCATCGGCACCGATAACCTGAACAGATTTTGCGGTTATCCGATTATTTGTGCGTGGCCCCATGTCACGTTTATCACGATTATTTTGCGGTTTAATTGTATGCTCCTTTTAAACTGTTATGCGCGAATTATACACGATTTTACAGAGTTTTCAACAATTTTTGCACATTTTGCAACACCGTCCACACATCTTGTTTTGCGGCGGTTTTAAGTATCAGATAATTTGGGTGATAAATCGAAAACACGCGCGCCCCGCCCGGCCCCGCCGTTTCCGCGCCGTGATTCCGCATTAAATCTATGTTCGCGATTTCCGCCGCCGCAAGTGTCCCAAGTGTTATAATTATTTTTGGTTCGGTAAGTTCAATCAAACGATCTATGAATGGGCGCGCCAAATCCATTTCCAACCGCGACGGTGTCCGGCCGCCCGGCGTGCGCCAAAACAGAATCGGCGAAATCGAAACGCTTTCGCGCGACATACCAATCGCGCCAATCATTTTGTCGAACAAATCACCCGCCGGCCCCGAAAGGATTTGCCCCGTGGCGTCATCTTCACTGGACGGGATATCGGTAATCACCAAGACACCGTTCGGATTCGGTGCGATATGTGGCACAACAACATTTGACACACCCGCGCGCAGTGGGTGATTGAATTCATCAATCATACGGCAAAGGACGGCGGTTGTGGTCGGCCTTTCCGCCATTGCGCGCGCCGTTTCAACCGATACCGTGGACACCGGCGATATAGGCGGCACAACATTGTTCGAAATCGTGCGCACACGCGGCACCGCCGGTGCAGATTCCACAACAAACCCAACCGTTTCATCGGAAAGTTCCCATTTCACACCCGCCATCACTAAATCCCGCAAAAAATCATTATTCATCGAAAATATTCCTTTTGGCTTGATTTTATATAAATTTTAGTATACACTATACCATGAGCAACATAAACTCAAGGGAGTATTTTCATGAAAATAAAAAACTTTGCTTTATTGGCGGGCGCGGCTGGCTTGCTGGCGGCGTGCGGTGGTTCAACCGTTGTTGAACCGGAATCAATCGAAAACCAACGTGTTTTCTTCGCGTTTAATTCTTCGGAAATTTCCGATGCGGCGCATGATAACTTGCTTGGTCAGGCGGCATACCTTAAATCACACGATGATGTAAAGGTTCAAATTGCCGGTAACTGCGACGAACGCGGTTCAACGGAATACAACTTGGCACTGGGTGCACGTCGTGCAAATGCCGCGAAACAGGTTATTGTTAACGAAGGCGTTAGTGCGAAACGTATCTCTACCATTTCTTATGGTAAAGAACGCCCGTTGGTCAAGGGAACTGGCGAAAAGGTTTGGAAATTTAACCGTAACGCCACAACGACCGTTAAATAATAAAAACGCCCGTTTGGGCGTTTTTTTTTTGCACCGGCAGTTTGCCGGTGTTTTTTTTACTATCCACTAACACCGACCACTTTTGTCAACTTCCCGGCTTTTTTGATATTTTTATGCGTTTCGGCCGGCAATTTTATCTATGATTTCGTTCAACTGTGTGCGCGTGCCAAAGGAAATTGTTATCACACCCGCACCGCCACGACGTTCGGTGATTTTAACCGTGGCGGATAATGCACGCCCTGCCCTTTGCGTCAGTTCTTTGACGGTTTTGGTGTCCATAGTTTTGTTTGTAAATTTGCGGTTTTTGCCGGAACGCGTCACATTTTTCATACGTTTTTCGGTATCCGCAACCGATAATTTTTGTTCGATGATTTCGCGCGCGACCTTTTCGGGGTCTTCGGCAACGGTGATTGCGCGCGCATGCGATGCGGAAAGCGCGCCCTGCTCTACCATTTTTTTGACCGATGCCGGCAATCCGTTAAGGCGCACCAGGTTTCGTATATAACTTTCGGATTTTCCAATCAAATGCGACACATCCGCCATACTGTATTCGCATTTATTCATCAGGTTTACGTAAGCCGCGGCCTCCTCTATCGGATTCAGGTTTTCGCGTTGCACATTTTCAATCAGTGCGATTTCCATTGCGTTATTGTCCGCCAAGTTCTTTACCAACGCCGGAATTTCGGAAAGTCCCGCCATTTTACTTGCACGATAGCGCCGTTCGCCCGCCACAATTTCATACATATACGGCCGATTTTTTACCGAACGCAACAAAATTGGTTGTAATACGCCCTTTTCCTTTATAGATGCGGACAAATCCGCCAAATCTTCGGCTGTAAAGGTTTTACGTGGTTGATCGGGATTCACGCCGATTTGTGCAATTGGAATTTGCCGCACAACAACGCGTTCCGTGCCACTTAAAATCGATACTTCGGGCGCCGCGCCCATTTCGTTCTGTAAATCTGTTAGTGTCCGTCCCAGGCCAAATTTTCCCATTTTATTCCCCCTTTTCTATTTTTTGAATAACCTCGGTCGCAAAGCGCAAATACGCCTGGGCACCGTTGGAATTAAAGTCATAAAACAACGCCGGTTTGCCGTGACTTGGCGCCTCGGCCACACGGACATTGCGCGGAACAACCGTTTTGAACACCAAATCGCCAAAGGTTTCACGAACGTTATCTTCGACATCACGTGTCATACCATACCGCCGGTCGTACATAGTTAGCAAAACGCCCAAAACATCCAAATTTGGATTCCATTTTTGCTGAATGCCTTTGATTGTATTTATAAGGTGCAAAACCCCCTCCAGCGCGAAAAATTCGCATTGCAGCGGTATAATCACATGATTTGCGGTCGTCAACGCATTTAATGTGACATAACCCAAATTCGGCGGACAATCCAGCAAGATATAATCATAATGTTCCATTATCGGCCGCAACGCATCGCGCAGGCGATATTCCTTGTTTTCCATATCCAACAATTCAACTTCGGCCCCGGCAAGTGCCTGGGTCGATGGCAAAATATGCATACCCGGAACCGCGGTCGAAAGTATGTTTTCCGCCGCACCGGATACCCCCATAATCACATCATAAACGCTTTGTGAATGTGAAGAACGAACAAATCCAAGTCCCGTCCCGGCATTACCCTGGGAATCCAAATCAATAAGCAAAACACGCTTTTTAATTGCGGCCAGCGACGCCCCAAGGTTTATTGCGGTCGTTGTTTTTCCAACACCACCCTTTTGATTTGCAAACGCGATAATTTCCGTCATTTTCCACACCTTCCTTTTATTGTTTTAGAGTATATACGCGAAATTTGACACGGTCAAGAAATAAAAGATCAAATTAAAAAACATAATAAAATCAACAAGATATTTTTTATTTCACATGAAATTACCGACCGAATCGCACAATTATTATAAACCCGTCACCGGTCTTGGACGGTATTAAATCGTAATCAAACCGATATTTCTTTTTTGCATCGGCAATTTCGCGTTCAATTTCCCGGCCTTTTAGTAAAAAAAGCCGGCAATTTACCCCACGAACGTAATCCATAATTTTAACCAGTGGTGCAAACGCGCGTGCGGTTATAACAAAATTCCCGGTTTTTTTGTT
This sequence comes from Candidatus Enterousia sp., assembly GCA_045612805.1. GTDB lineage: Bacteria > Pseudomonadota > Alphaproteobacteria > Rs-D84 > Rs-D84 > Enterousia. The sequence continues at coordinate 63,381 of JAZKZR010000007.1, read as the reverse complement.
GTTTTTATTCAAAAAAGCCGGGAAAAAGTTTTCGACGCGTCCGTGATAAATTGTTAAATTATCAAGTTCAAGTTTTGATTTTAATTCATTTAGAAAAGCAACTTTTTTGCCAATCGATTCGATACACGTCACGCGCCACCCCAAAATCGCCAAAACAACGCCGGGGAAACCCGCACCCGAACCAAAATCAATTACATTTACGCCCGCCGGTAAAACATCCGCCAATTGCGCTGAATCGGCAAAGTGCCGGTTTTCAAGGTCACCCAAGGTGCCGCGCGCCACAAGATTCATACGCGAATTCCAATCGCGTAAAATTTCCGCATAAAGTGCAAATTTTTCTTTACTATTCATATTATTATTGTAGCATAATTTTACAAATGGCAAAATTAAAAACGATATTTTTTATTGGTTTATTCGTGGCGGTTGGCGTTTTGGCCTATGTCGCGTCTTCGCGTATGATTTCAACCGGCGATTTTGTGGAATCGGATGAATTGCAACCGACAAAATACGGCGCTTTTTTGGCGGCCCAGCATGCGATTTATGCAAATGATTTTAACAGTGCGAACGAATTCCTTGCCGAATTCGCCGATGTTGAATATGATGTCGCCCAAGAAACACGCGCACTGGTTGAATTTTTATCCGGAAAAATCCCAACGAACATAGAAAAATTTGCCGACAAAAAAGAAATATCATCACAAATAATGTACGATGCGTATTTGGCAAAAAACGACCGTTGGGCCGATATGTATAAACGGTTCTATACGAACAAATCCGCCGTATACACACCTTTTCGTGTTTGGTCCGGCGTCGGCGCGGGGCATACGGACGAAGTATTAAAATTTATTGAAAAATCCGAATCAAATCCCGCGTGGAAAATGTTTGTGCGCGGACAAATCTATGCCGAATCGGGCGATTTTGAAAAGGCCGCCGGCGCGTTCGCAAATGTACCAACGGGGTTCATGAATATGAACGATTATATTTACGTTATGTCGTTCTATCAGGCGCATGACATGGACGAAAATGCCGAAATGTTGCGAAAAACTTTTTCATCAACGCCGGGCGGTATGTTTTTGTCATATTATGAAGATATTCCGGATTGGAAAGAAAATTTTGCAGGCATAAAAAATGAATTGGCATTTAATGTCGTTCAAAATGTTTCACATACGCAAATTATGCTTTATTCGGACCTTTCGGTATTGATGTTGCGTTTTGCGCAAATAATCGGTCCAGAAACGCAATTCTTTCAAGATATGATAAACTACTACACCGGACAGTTTTTCGTGAACACACACGGGAATTATGCGCGTTATTTTGATTCTATATCGATAGACAGTCCGTTTTACTTGTTCGCACAAATGCAAACCGTGAATTCGGTTGATGAGATTAAAAAGATTTTAAGCGCGCACCAATTATTTATTCCCGCGTTAAACAAAATTGTCGCGGAATATATTAGGGCAGGGGACAAATCGTCCGCGCTGCGCGCCATAAATCGGACATTGGATAATGAAAAACTTTCTGATTCGGGGCGGGCATATTTGCTAAAACGGCGCGCGTTTGTGTATATGATGTTTGGCGATTTGGAACGCGCGCAATCTGATATTCACGAAGTTTCAAAAATGCAAATTATCGACCCGGAAATTTTAATGATTCAGGCGCGAATTTGGGCGGCACAAAATCGTGAAATTGAAAACGCATATAACTATGCAATGGCGATGGTAAAGCGCGACCCGATGGATGTGGTTGCGTGGGATACGGTTGCGGTGGTTGTTGGTGTACGTGAAGGCAGCGGTGCGGCACTTGAAATACTTGAAAAAATTGGTGGCGCGGCGGATACTTGTTCGGCGTTATTTGAACATTTGGGTGACGCGTATATTGCAACGGGGAAAAACGATTTGGCACGCGATGCGTATAATCGCGCAATCGAACTTGCCGAAGACGGATTGGTTATTGTTCCAAACATAAAGAAAAAAATAAGGAAAATAAAATGATTGTTGGTATTATTGGCGCAGGCGCATGGGGAAGTGCCATCGCACACGTTATTGCACGTGGGGAATCAAGTGTAATTTTATGGTCTTTTGACGGTGAATACGCGCATTTTGATGGCACAAAATTACCAAACCATGTAAAAATAACGCAGGATTTGACAGAATTAAAATCTTGCGACGCATGGATTGCGGTGACACCGGCGGCATTTTTCCGTGAAACAATGGCCAGGGCAGGGTGCCATTATAACAAACAACCAATTATAATTTGCACCAAAGGCGCAGAACCCAAAACCGGTAAATTTATGACAGAGGTTTTAAGCGAAACGATTAAACCCGCAAAAAAGAATATCGGTGTGCTTTCTGGTCCACAATTCGCGGCCGAGGTTGCACGCGGTGTTCCAACGGGTTCAACGCTTGCGGGGGGTAAAGAAATTCAAAGTATTGGATTAAAGATATTTCACAAAATGTATATCAGCCCAACACGCGATGTAATCGGAACGGAGATATGTGGTGTCGGCAAAAACGCGGTGGCGGTTATAAATGGATATTACAGCGTAAAACGCAAAGGTGAAAATGAATCCGCGTTTTATATGACCACCGCATGGAAAGAGGTTATAAAAATCGGCCTTAAAATGGGCGCAAAATTGGAAACGTTTTCTGATTTGTGTGGTATTGGGGATTTAATTTTGACAGCAACATCAACCACCAGTCGTAATTTTTCCGCCGGTGTCGCGATAGCAAAAGGTGAAAAACCGGTCGGCACGGTCGAAGGTTTGTCGGCACTTAGCGCACTTGTCAAAAAAGCAGGTAAAGCACGTGTAAATGTTCCGTTTTTATCGAACATGTATGAAAAACTTTCTAAATAAATTATTCATATCGCAAACTGTCGATTGGATTTAGTTTTGCGGCCTTTATTGCCGGAACAACGCCGGATGCAAGGCCGACAACGACCGCAACGGTTATCGAAAGCGCAACAGGCCATAAACTAAACGGAACATTATACCCAAGGATAAATCGCCCAACACCTTGGGCAAGGCCGACCCCAAGGACAAGACCAATCATTGAACCGATGAACGATATCATTATCGATTCCGCCAAAAATTGCGTTATTATGTGACGTTCGCGTGCGCCGATGGCCTTGCGGATTCCGATTTCGCGCGTGCGTTCCGCAACCGATACCAGCATCATATTCATAATTCCAATTGCACCAACCAACAACGACACCGCCGCAATCGCAATCAACAGCAATTTCAAATAGCCCGTCACCGTTGTCATCGTTTCCATTATTTGTCGCATATCCATAATCATAAAATCATCTTCATCGCCGTCTTTTAATCGGTGCCGGTCGCGGAGCAGGGCGGAAACCTGGTCAATCACAACGGAATTATCCGCATCTTGGAAAAGTTTAAGCGCAATCATACTAACAGAGTTCGGAAAAGGGCTGCCTTGCAAACGTTTTTTTAATGTTGTAATTGGTATCATAACCATATCGTCTTGGGAACCCATCGCCGTATCGCCGCGTTCTTTGGCAACACCAACAATAACAAAAGGAACGTTTTGAATACGAATTACTTCGCCAACAGGGTTTTTATCCATACCAAGTTCCGTCGCCGTTTTCGGTCCAATCACCGCGTATGTTGATGCATTGCGAACGGCCGCATCATCAAAAAACGCGCCGTATTCAATATCAACACTTTGCACGGTTGTGTAATCAGGATAGACCCCAATCATTGATGTTGCCCAATTTTTGTTTCCATATACAACCTGGGCGCCGGATGCCTGAACGGGTGTAATTGCCGCGACATCGGGCAATTTTGCAATTATTGCGGCGTCATCGGTGGTAAGTGTTTGGCGGTTTCCGGTTCGCACGCCGCCTATGCGCGCCGCGCCTGCACGGATAACGATTGTGTTTGTGCCAAGTGATGAAAATTGGTCGGTGATTTCTGTTTGCACCGTTTCGCCGACCGCAACCATTATCACGACCGCCAACACACCAATGATTATGCCAAGCACGGTCAGGAAAGAACGAATTTTATTCGCACTTATTGAAAGCCAAGATTCTTTTATTATGTCGTTAAATGTCATATTATTTCCTGTGCGTTTTTCGGTTTAGTGCATCTTCGGTTTTCGGGACCGCGCCGTCATAATTTATTCGCCCGTCATAAATGTGGATAAGTCGGTTTGCATATTGCGCGGTGTCAAATTCGTGCGTTATCATAATTATTGTGATTCCCAAATCATTGTTCAGTTCTTTGAAAAATTTTAAGATTTCATTTCCCATTTTTGAATCCAGTGCACCCGTCGGTTCGTCCGCCAAAATTAGTTTCGGGTCACCCGCAAGCGCCCGCGCGATTGCAACGCGTTGCTTCATACCACCCGAAAGTTGCGTTGGTAAATATGTTTCAAAATTTTCAAGTCCCACGCGCCGCAACATTTCACGCGAACGGCGAATTCGTTCGTCCGGGGACATACCACGATACATTAGGGGCAACATAACATTGTCCAAAACATTTCGCTTTGAAAGCAGGTTAAAATTTTGAAAAACAAAACCGATATATTCGTTACGAACAACCGCCAAATCATCGGGTGTCATATTCGTTATATTTTTTCCATACAATTCGTATACGCCGGATGTTGGCGTATCCAGCGCACCGATGATATTCATACATGTTGATTTTCCGGAACCCGATGGCCCCATAATTGCAACAAATTCACCGGCGGAAATATCAAATGTCACATCAAACAAAACCTGTTGCACACCACCGATTTCCAACGGAAAACTTTTGCAAATTTTATTCATCGAAATTATGTTTTGTGTCTTTTTCATTTGCCTTAGAACGGTCCGCGCCGGCGCGCAGCGGTTGCGGCGGAACTTGTTGATTGACCCACGCGTCCAACGATTATGCGGTCATCCGCCTTTAATTCATCGGACACAATTTGTGTTTCGGTTGCGGTTATTAAACCCTTGGTGTATTTAATAAACACCGGTTTATCATCGCGCAGGACCGCAATATATTCGTTTGGATTTACATTGTCCGGCGCGTCCACGATGATATTTTTGAAATTACGAACAAGAAACGCCGCATTTTGTGTTTTCCAAACATCGGCCGCCGAATCTATCATTATCGTCACAAACGCGGTCATACCGGGCATAAGGTTCAAATCAGAATTATCCACATCAATCACGACGGTATATACCACGACATTTGATGTTGTTGTCGGCGAAAGGCGAACCTGTTTCACAATACCGTTAAATGTTTTTCGTGGGTATGCGTCAACGGTAAAGGTGACGTTTTGACCTTCTTTGATTACGCCAATATCGGCCTCTGATACGGCGGTTTCGATTTGCATTTTCGATAAATCTTCGGCAATTTCGAACAGGTCGGGCGTTTGAAAAGATGCCGCAACCGTTTGACCTTTATCAACCTTGCGCGAAATAACCGTGCCATCGACCGGCGAAGTTATTGTTGCATACGAAAGGTTCGTCACCGCGCGTTCATATTGCGATTCCATACGCTTTACACTTTGTGCGGCCTGTTCATAATTGGTTTGCGATTGTTCCATTTCCGCGCGCGCAATATATCCGGAATCATACAGTGTTTTATTTCGTTCATAATCATTTTTCGCAAGGTTTAATTGCGATTTCGCCGATTCCAATGCGGCAAGCGATTCATCAACGGTCGCCTGTAATACAGACGGTTCGATTTCAAGCAATAATTGCCCCTTGGTCACGCGCGAATTATAATCAACATAGATGTTTTCAATTGTGCCGGAAACTTGGGAACCAACACTTACGGTATTTACCGGGTTTATTTCGCCGGTTGCGGTCACAACATGTTTTATATCACCACGCGTGACACCAACGGTCACATATTCAACCCTGTCACCAATTGACGCGATAATCCACCATGTGCCGCCAATCAATAAAATTATGACGACCGCAAGCGCCCACCATTTGTGTCGCCAAATCCAACCAAAAAATCGACGAATAAAAGACCGCCTTTTTTCTTTCGCCATTATTGTTCCTTTTCTATTTCCGATTTTATGTCGCCAATGGCAAGTGCCACCGCCGCACGCTTTACAAACAAATCATATTTCGCCGCGTTGTTTTGCTTTTGCGCGGACACAAGTTCCGATTGCGCCGTTTGCCAATCAAGCATTGTTGCGCGTCCAACCCGATACATGCCAGCGGTCACGCGTTCTGATTCCGTTGCGGATTTTAGTAATGTTTCTGTTTGTGATAAAACGGTCTGGGCGGTTTTATAATTTTGATATGCCGTGAATACATCAAGCGTTGCATTATCTTTCGTTGTGCGCAGATTTTCCGTTGCCGCATCATATGATGCCGTTGCACTTTTTACGCCATACATATTTGCGAATCCGGCGAATATCGGCATGGATGCACGGATACCAATACTGCCGCCGGTGTGTGCATTGTCGTCATAAATATAATCCCGATTGTTGTCGCGCCACGAAAGTGTTCCGGTCGCACTTATACTTGGTAAATTTTTTAGGAACATTGAATTGCGGCGATGCCACGCGGCGTCTTTGTTTGCCGCCGCACGCAGCAGGTCAGGGCGCTTTTCACGCGCAATCGCAATAAGTTCATCAATGCCACGATTTTCGCGCACACGCCCAAAATCGCCCGACATATCCGCAATTGTAATTTCGCCGTCCGCCGGAAAAGAAAGTTTCGTAAGCAGCACGCCTTTGGCCACCGCGCGATTATTTTTTGCACGTTCCAAATCCAGATTGCGACTTGCCATTGCGGTTTCCGCCTTTAATACATCGGCGCGCGCGACAACGCCGGCCTTATATTTTTTGTTTGCTGTATCGAGTGCAACCTGGGCAACGGCGCGAAGTGATTTTGCGCTTTCAACATCCGCGTCCGCATTTAGCAACGCGTAATATGCACCAATTACGCCGTATACATAGTTTTGCACACGGTCGTCATAATCAAAACCCATCGCGCGCCATGTGGACGACAATTGGTTCAAATCCGACAACCTTTTGCCAAAGTCAAATATCAAATACGATGCGGAAATTGATGCGCCATATTGCCAATCTTGCCAATCATGATTTTGATAGTTTTTGTTTATATCGGCACTTCCATTTACCGCCGGCAAATAACTTGCGTACCCTGCGTTTTTATTATACCGCGCCGATTCCATCGCATAATACGCCGACATGGTTTCCGGATTACGACAAAGCCCAAGTTCAACAACCATAGACAAATCCAACACTTTGTCCGGCACAGTTTTTCGCGACACACAATCATCGTTCCCGCCATGCGCGAATATAGGAATAAAAACCAGCAGTAAAGAAAGTTTTGTAAAATTCATTTCCCACTTGACCTTTTGGTGTTTTCATTATATATTTTTTATGTTGAAAAATAAATTTATTTTGCTAGGATAAAATGGCTATGCATGGCTTGGTGGCAGAGTGGTTATGCAGAGGACTGCAAATCCTTGTATGCCGGTTCGATTCCGACCCAAGCCTCCAATTTTCAAAGGGCGACAATGTCGCTTTTTTTCTTTGTTTTCCGGGATTTTTTATACTTGCAAAACATCATAAAAGTTTTTAATCTGAATCAATAAATTATTGATAAAAATATGATAAAAAACCTTGCGTTGACCAATTTTCGAAATCATACTTCGTGCCGTTTTGCGACGGGTGGGCACAGGAACATTATCATTACCGGCGCAAACGGAACCGGCAAGACCGCAATCATAGAGGCCGTATCCATGCTGTCCGGCGACCGCGGTATGCGTGGTGCACCAATGACAGATATTGCGCGTTTCGATGGCGATGGTGGTTTTTCGGTAATTGCGGAACTTTGTGATGATACGGAAATTTGTGTCTATTTTAACAACGGTGATTCAAACCGGCATGCGCGGGTTGACGGCGATGCGGCAACACTGTCCGATTTGGCATCACACACACGCATTGTTTGGATAACCCCACGCGAAGACAGAATCTTTATTGATGCCGCGTCCGATAGACGGGCGTTTTTTGATAGGTTGGTCGCAAGTTTTGATTCCGCGCACGGCGGGCGCGTGGCGCGACATGCGAAATTGCTGTCCGAAAGGGCGGGTGCATTAAAGGCGGGCGCAAATGCAAAATGGGTTGATGCATTGGACGCGCAAATTGCCGCGACCGCGGTTGCGATTGCCGCCGCACGCATTCAATACGCCGGCGAAATAAATTTCTTTTTAACCGATGCCGCCGTTTCGGTTGATGGGTTGGTTGAATCGATGATTATGGAATCCGGCGCGGGGGCGGCCGAAAGAAAGTATTTAGATTATCTTAGAAACAATCGCGAATTGGTAAACGATAAAATGATTTTGGACGGTGTAAACAAATCGGACTTTGGAGTATTCAACCGCGAATTAAATTTGCCCGCGAACCTTACCAGCACCGGCCAGCAAAAAACATTGTTATTAAAAATGATATTGGCGCATGCGAAACTTGTTCATACCAAGACAGGTGCAAATCCGATAATCTTGCTTGACGAAGCGGTTGCGCATTTGGATAAAAACGCACGCAAAAAATTATTTGACGAACTGCGCGATGCATCGGCCCAGGTTTGGGCAACCGGCATAGACGCGGATAATTTTGCCGATATTTCGGACGCAACATTTGTCACTTGCACAAGGGATAAAGTAAGTCCTATAATCGGTGGACAAGGGGAAGAATAAATGGCACGAATTGATTATCAATCATTGTTAGATAACGCGTTAAAATCCGTTGTGCGCGAAGCATTGATTCATGCACAGATAAACGGCCTTGGGGACGGGATGCATTTTTTTATAACATTTCGCACGCATGATGCGGGGGTTGTGTTGCCGGACTTCCTGCGTATACGATATCCAGACATTATGACGATTGTATTACAGTATTCGTATAATAACCTGCATGTGTCGGACAAAGAATTCGGGGTTCAATTGACATTTGATGGCCGACCGTTCTTTATTCGCGTTCCATTTTCGGCATTGGTTGAATTCAAAGATCCATCGGTTGATTTTATGTTATCTTTCCACAAAGGCCCCGAACGCAACGCACCGGATAACGATATTGAATTGCCATTAGACGGCACCGGTGACACAATTCCGGACGACGGCCGCGTTGTGTCATTGGACGAATTTAGGAAGAGGAAGAAGTAAGTACAACTTACTTCTTTTTATTTTCTTTTTTCAAATATGCTTCCAACCAATGATTATCAAAATTTAGTGTCCGGACATCGCGGTTGTTTAGCAATTTTTTCTGTAGGGGGATTGTTGTTTTCACACCTTCGATAACAAATTCGTCCAGTGCACGTTCCGCACGCATAATACACGCAGACCGCGTTTGCGCATGAACAATCAACTTTGCAATCATGGAATCGTATGTTGGTGGAATTGTGTATCCGGTGTAAACCGCACTGTCCACGCGCACGCCAAGTCCGCCCGACGGTGCGTAAAGTGTGATTTTACCGGGGCAGGGCACAAAAGTTTCCGGGTCTTCGGCATTGATTCGAAATTCAATCGCATGACCATGCGGAATAACATTTGCCTGGGTATACCCCAATTTTTCGCCCGCCGCAACGCGAATTTGTTCGCGAACCAAATCAACACCATAAACCATTTCGGTCACGGGGTGTTCAACCTGAAGCCGCGTGTTCATTTCAAGAAAATAAAACTTGCCATCTTCGTACATAAATTCAAATGTGCCGGCGTTGGTATAGCCCATTTTCTTGGCCGCCGTTTTGCAAATTTCAATCATATCGTCGCGCTGTTTTTGTGTAAGGGCGGCGGCGGGGCATTCCTCCATAAGTTTTTGATTTTTGCGTTGCAACGAACAATCGCGTTCGCCAAATATAACAACATTGCCGTGTTTGTCACCCAAGACCTGAAATTCAATATGCCGCGGGTGCAACAATAATTTTTCCATATAAAGCGTGTCGTCACCAAAACCACTGCGCGCCTCGTTCTTGGTAATTTCAAACGCTTCGCCCATTTCGTCCGCAGACATAACGGGACGCATTCCACGACCACCACCACCGGCCGCCGCCTTTAACATAACCGGATATCCGATTTTTTTTGCCCATTTTAGTGCGTCTTCGACCGTATCGACCGCCCCATCAGACCCCGGCACAACCGGCAATCCGCATTCAATCGCGGTCTTTTTTGCGTTCACTTTGTCGCCCATTTTATTTATCATCGCCGCGTCCGGCCCAATCCAGATTAAACCATGTTGTTCAACCTTTTGCACAAAGTCCGCGCGTTCAGATAAAAACCCGTAACCGGGATGAATTGCATCCGCATTGGTAAGCAACGCCGCCGTCAATATCGCAGATTCATTAAGATATGATTCTTTGGATGGCCCGGGCCCAATGCACACCGATTCATCCGCCAATTGCACATGCATCGCATCACGGTCAACGGTGGAATATACCGCAACCGTTCGAATACCCATATCACGGCACGCGCGAATTATTCGCAACGCAATTTCGCCACGATTGGCAATTAAAACTTTCTTTATTTTTGGCATAGTTTTTCTTATTCAATAATTATCAATGGTTGGTCAAATTCTACCGCCTGGCCGTCTGTCACCAAAATTTCTTTGACGACACCATCTTTGTCAGATTTGATTGGGTTAAAGGTCTTCATCGCCTCTACTAAAATCACGGTATCACCGGCCTTTATCGATGCGCCAACCTTGGTAAACGGCTTTGCACCCGGTTCCGGGGCAAGGTACGCAACACCAACCATTGGCGATTTTAGGGCATAACCCGATGTGGTCGCATCGGCCGGTTCACTGTTTGTATGTTTCGCGTTTTCGGACACCGGTAATGTCGGCATTGTGATACCCGATTGCTTTGAAAGATGAATATGTTTACGATACACGCCAAACAAAAACTGGCGTTCCAAATCAAGTTCAGTGATTCCCATATCGTCCATAATCTTTGACATGGATTCCACAGTTGAACGAAATGACATTTCTTTATCCTTTTTTATAAATTCTTTTATGTCACACAGATTTTAATCTTTAATACCCCAATTGTCAAGGCACGGGGTCAAAACCAAAGCCCCCGCCCGGGCGACAGCGCAAAATTCGGCGTATTCCCATATATGTGCCACGAATAAGTCCATATCGCAAAATCGCCGTTTTTGTATATTCACTGCATGTCGGGGTAAATCGACAAACCGCGCGACCGCCGAACGCCGGCGATATAAAATGTTGGTAAACCCAGATTAGCCCCAGCCCCACATAGGCCGGAATTTTACGAATTTTTTGCATTTTTGTTTGCTTTTTTTGGCCCGTATTTGTGCGCGATATGCAACAGTGCCTTTTCCATTGCGGTACGTCCCGCCGGGCGCGTTGCGTCCAAAATCATATGACGGGCGATAAAAATATAGTCAAATTCCGGGCACATCAACCGTTCGTGATACCGTACCCAATCGCGCAATAGACGCTTTGCCCGGTTACGCTGAACCGCAAGTTTGAATGTGTGCTTGGTTGCCATAAATCCAACGCGCGGATTGGTCGCAAAGCGTGCCGGCTTTGCCCGGACGAAAAAGAACAGCGACCGTGCCGACGGGTCATCGTCGGTTGTATGAAAATCGGCATGTGATTTTATTGTATCGCGCATAATGTGCAATAATAGCAGAATATGTAAAAAGTCAAACAAAAAACGTTCTTGCGGTCTTGATTTTTCGTTTCTGCGCGTTTATAGTAATGGCAAATTATTGCGAAAGGGGCGATACATGTATAATTGGCTTATGAAATTTTTTTCCGCAGATATGGCAATTGATTTGGGAACGGCAAACACACTTATATATGTCAAGGGTCGCGGAATCGTGCTAAACGAACCGTCGGTTGTTGCCGTTGCGGAAAACAAATTGTTGGGGCGCAAAGAAATCTTGGCCGTCGGGGCCGAAGCAAAACAAATGTTTGGGCGCACACCGGGGTCAATTACCGCCGTGCGGCCGTTGCGCGATGGGGTTATTGCGGACTTTGAAGTTGCCGAAGAAATGATAAAATACTTTATTCGCAAGGTGCATCACAGAAGCCCATTGACCGCGCCACTTATTATTATATGTGTGCCATCGTGCGCGACCCAGGTGGAACGCCGCGCCATTCAAGAGGCCGCCGATGCCGCCGGCGCACGCAAGGTGTACATTGTCGAAGAATCAACCGCCGCCGCAATTGGCGCGGGACTTCCGGTTGAAAAACCGTTGGGGTCGATGGTGTTGGATATTGGTGGTGGCACGACCGAGGTTGCGGTTATGTCACTTGGTGGGATCGTGTATTCAAACGCCGTTCGCACCGCCGGTGACCAAATGGATTTGGATATTATCGAATTTGTGCGCAAAAATAAAAATTTGCTGATTGGGGAAAATACCGCCGAAGAGATAAAGAAAAAAATCGGTACCGCGATTTCGCCAAAGGACAAGGCGAACGAACTTACCATGAAGATTAAGGGGCGCGATTTGCTGTCGGGGACACCGCGTGAAACCGTTATCACAGAATCACAAATTGCATCGGCACTTGCGCAAACGGTTTCAAAAATTGTTGATACGGTGCGGCACGCGTTGGAATTGACACCACCGGAACTTTCCGCCGATATTGCGGATTTGGGTATCGCGATGACAGGTGGCGGGTCGTTGTTGCGGGGGCTGGATGCGGCGATTCGCGCTGCAACCGGATTGCCGGCGTTTTTGGTCGATGACCCATTGGCGTGTGTTGCACGGGGCAGTGGCCGTATGCTGACCAGTTTGGACAAGAACAAGCATATTTTGCAAACGATGTATTAGTGGTTATCCGTCTTCGTTCGTCATCGCAAAGCGATGCCGTGACTGCGCCGAGACTGCGCCAGGGCTGTACCCTGGCTTGGTGTAAGTGATTAGTGCGATGCACCCAATACGGACTTCTTTCCTATGGTATTTTTTGATTTTTCATTGTAATACTTTGGGCGGTTTAGTATAATGGTGTTTGCAATGGAACCTTTTGTGATTTTGTAAATGATTTTTAACAAAGGAAAAAATAATGTTTAGTCGGGTAATCACAAATAATCCAATACCACAAACGGTTATAAAAACACTGTATCGATATTACGAGCAACCACAAAATCCCATGACAATTGGTGAAATGTATTTGCTGTTAAAATTGGTTCTGTCGAAAATGGAAGACGAATTTGAAAAAATGGGAATAGATATCGAAAAAGAATTGGCCGGAACGGTTGATACTTTCCCGCAAAGCGATACCGAACACTAAATTCTTGCAATCGGGATTTTCTTTGTTATAATGCGTTCTGTTTGGGTGGTTAGCTCAGTTGGTTAGAGCGTTACGTTGACATCGTAAAGGTCGTTGGTTCGAGTCCAATACCACCCACCATGAATTTTTCCCGGTTAGCCGGGATTTTTGTTTTTATAGTTTCATTATGGTACAGAACTACGAAATTTGGATTTTTCCGGATTTCCGCCACCTTGGAGTTTTCGTAACCAAAGAATAACTCTACAATAGTCAGGTGGTACCGAAAGTGAGACGTGTAAATATAAAAAATCTGGTTTTGCGGAATAAAATTTATTACTTTCGCATTTCTTTTTTGAAAAGTGATGGTAAGATCGGTTCTATAAAAAAGAGCTTGGGAACAAGTGATTTGAGCCTGGCTATTCAAAGGTTGGCATTAGCGAAAAAGGAATATGATATGCGTATCAATGGCGTTGAATTAGATATCACAAATCCAATTAGTACAGATCTGTATTTGAAACAACTTGCACAAACAGATGAAGATCGTGCAAATATTATAGAAGACGAATACAAGAATTTATCAGACATTGAAGTCATCGATAGGTACTTCAAATGCGAAGAGATTATGATACTAAGCAAAACGGACAGTTATGCCGCAGTGACAGAACGTTATGCCGCACGCAAAGCTGCGGAACTAGAACGTAATAAACTTTATATACTAATCCATCATATTAGGGCAAAGAAAAATCCTGACATCAAAAAAAGATTTGCCGATTGCGAAACACTATTTATCCCAAGACAAATAACATGGGATCAAATGGTAAACAGTAATGTAGGGTCGACAATCAACAATCACTATGTGCCGCAGTACTTTACCCAAGTGCCGAAGAATACTATACGAGAAATTTTGACAGAATCATTAGCACGCAATAGTAAGACCACACAACAACGTTTTCCAAAAACACTAACAAATTTATTGAAACCGGTAAATTTATCTTTGGATGATGACTATTCAAAAATGAACGATAGAAAAGTTGTAGCAAAAATCGTTGAAGAGCTAAAAAGCAGAACAGATCTGAATAACGATTCAAAAAACAAAACCATGGATGTATTACGCAAAGTGATAAAACAGGCTCATAAAAAAGAACCCGATTTTTATATGGAAGATGCTTTACTTTATTATACCGAAAGGTTACCAGAAACACCTGCTGGCGAAAAGAACGTATACGGTGTTTTTGATGATACACAACTGGCACAAATATTTGATCCGAAACACGATTTTTTCAAAAAGAATCCTGATCAATTTTTAGCCTGTTTGCTGGCTTTGTTTTCTGGTAGTAGAACAAATTTTGGAATAACATTACAGTTTGGCGATATTGTTGAACAAGACAAAATTCAATGTATATGGTTTCGTGAGAATCATGATAAGAAAAACAGAAAAAGCAAAGCAAGTGAACGTAAACTACCAATAGCACAACAATTATTAGATTTTGGATTTGTAGACATGATCAAAGCACGTCAGAAAAAAATTGGTGCAACTGATACAGATTTTATCTTTGAGCGTGCGGCAGGATTGAAGGGCGATCCTGCTAAAAAATTTATGGCTCCGTGGTTGCGGTTTATACGTAAAAAATTAGGAATTGTAACAAAAGATGGTTGCATGTACACATATCATTCTTTTCGTGACACTGTGAGTAAACGCACAAAAAAACAACTAAACATAGACGACTCTCTCATTGATGATATTATTGGTTGGGAAGGAAAAAGCATGCGAGACAAACACTATCTCAAATACAACACAGAAGAGATAAAAGCCCAGGTTGATAAAATTGTATACCCGGAAGAAATCCTTCATTTGAATTATTGGAAGAAGGTGATTCCAGATCTTTATATCAATCCAGAACACATCGATAATAAACGAGGAAAATATAAACCGCACATAAAAATTGATTGATTACACTAAGGTTGCGACATGATAAATTTGGGAATCTTAGTATTTTCTGTTTCCGAATTTATCAACCCGCACAGTGCCAAGTGCGGTATGAACGACCACTTCATCGCCGGCATGATACGCTCCTTTCGCATTTGGAAAGATTTGACTTTTGCCAGTATCTGTTGTTACTACAATATTGTTATCTTTTCTTCTATAGCTCAGATTACTTTTTGTTTGCATGTGAAACCCTTTACTTATTTATTGTTAGTTCATTATTAGAACTGTTTTTTTTTGCAAAAACATATTGCAAAAAAGCTTGATTTATATGATACTAATCCTGACACAGAGGTTATATACCATGAGAAAAATTCTTTTTGTTGCTGTTTCTGTTTTAGGAATAATTTCAACATGTTTGGCAGCTACTGATTCGGTTGACATTTATTCTTTAGCCCAATCAAAAAATGTAACTGAACTGAATAATATTGATGATATAGATATTGTTGATTCCGATGGTAATACTGCATTGTGTGTCGCAATAAAAAACGATGATATTGATACTTATAACGTTTTGAAAACAGTAGGTGCGAATACAGGGCATAAATGCGTAAAAAACATACCTGCTAAACAATATGAAAAATTTATAACCAAAGTCGCCTCTGCAAATAAATCATGGTCTTTTTTAGGGTTAGGTAAATGGGCATGGGCTGCTATCGGTGCAGGTGTTGCTGGTGGTGCCGTTGCGGCAGGCATGGGTGGCGGTGGCGGAAGTGGTAGCTCCGGGACAACCGAAGAACCATGTGCTGATTATTTATATACAGATTCATCTCAATGTCCGGCAGGTTATACGATTGGTAGCTCTTGTCAATCTGGTGATATAACAAAATACAAATGCGATATGACCGTGACGTGTCCATATACTAATACTAGTTGTGGAGCAGGTTTTCACACAACAGGTAACACTTGCCAATCCGGTAACACGATTTATGTGGAGTGTGCTGCAAATGCTTGTGCTGGTTACGATTATGTAGAAGGGGATACTTGTCCTGACGGTTGGACAATGGGTGCTTCTTGTTTGGCAGGAACAATAACTAAATATCAATGCAATTGGGTCGCAACGTGTCCTTATAATACAACAGAATGTACTGGTGGCTATGTAGAAACAGGAGAAACGTGTCAATCTGGATATATTTTATATAAGGAATGTACCCCCAGAACATGTTCATATGACACGACAGAATGTACTGGTAGATATGAAGAGACTGGTAATACGTGCTTATCGGGTGAAACACTGTATAAAGAATGTAGAGAAAAAACTTGTGCGGCACATGCAACACTAACTGATACAGGTTGTGTTTGTGAACCTGGTTACATGGCTTATGTCGAAGGTATCGGCTGTCAAAAATTATTTACAGTGTCTAATAGTATGTATACTGAAATAGATGGAATTTATGTCGCAAATATAGAAAATCATACAGACGATCATATACGAATAGGATTAGGCGGAGCTGGGGCATTAGTTGGCAATTCTCTAACAACTTCAAAAAATTATCAACTGACTGTGCTAAATGAGGGGAACGGTAACATATATGGGATTAGTGGCAAGATTGCTTCCGCTTCTTTTGAAATGATACCATCAGGAACAAACCTTACCCAAAGTAACACAACAGATGGTACTTTCAAAATAATAAATAATGGTGATGGCGATATTTACGGTTTGAATTCGGCTTACAACACATATACTTATGCTAACCCATACCCAAGAACACAAGTTATACCGAAAACAACAGGTAATTTACAAATACAAAACGAGGGTAGCGGTGATATATATGGGATGTACAGTTCAAACACAATGTATAATTCGTATTTCTATGCATATCTTGATAGCACGAATAATTATGTCGTAAATGAAGCAACAATTACAGTGGATAATGTCGGGGACGGTGATATTTACGGTATGTATTCGACAAGCTCTGGCGGGATTTATAATGCCTATACACATGTTGACCTATACCGTCCAACATCTCATGCTGGGGATTCTGTTGGAAGAATAGAGATAACCAATGAAGGTAATGGTGATGTTTATGGAATTTATGCGGAAAACGCACCTGTATATAATGCATACACTGACAGTGGATATTATACCAATGTCGGTGCTTCAACCAATCGGACAAGAGGAGATTCTAGTGGATACATCACCATAAATAATATTGGGGACGGGAATGTTTTTGGTATATATGGAAAAGATAATGATATATACAACAAATATTGTTATTTTTTATTTAGTGATAATTCTTACTATTGCGATGGTGATGCAATTATAAATATTTACAATAATGGTAGCGGAAATACTTACGGTATATATTCTGATTCTGGTAATGTAAACAATCATGATATGAATTATGTTTCTGGCACAGAACAAATAAATTTATATACAGACGGAACAGGTAATGTATTTGGTATGTACGGAACAAATGGCTCCACAATCAAAAATACAGGAACGATAAACATAAGAAATGTAGGAACAGGAATGACCTTTGGAATGTTCGGAGATGTCGGATCAACAATTATCAATTCTGGTTCAATATACATAAGACGTCAATATTATAATGATCCAGATGGAATTACTCATAACCCTACTGGAAGTGCAGGATATACATTTGGTATATATGCTAGAGCAAATAGTTCGGTTTATAACACTCATATTATCAGCATTGATTCAACTGGTGATATTTATGGGATTTATGCAGAACCAGGTTCAACAGTTTCTAATACAGGCTCAATATTTTTGAACGGGGATTCTTGCTTTGGTGCAAGTTGTAATATGGGGCATTATATAGTTTTGAATGGCTCAACCTTATATAATTCTGGTCTGATGATGGCTCCGCAAATGAACTTGAATTCTTTTGGTGGTAATGTAACAGCTGGTCTTGGTGCACAATTTGTAGTTGAAAATGAATTGTCCGGCGATTTGAATATTTCCAGTGAGTTAGTCCAGAACGGCAATCAGACAACATACATAGCAGAAAATATGATCAATGCTGGAGATGTGTCTGGATTGAATGTCAGTTCTGGTTCTGCTATGTTTGATGCTTCTTTGGCGGATAATGGTCATGATGTTGTAATGCAGATGAAAGATTTTGAGAGTTTGACAGATAATAAGTCTTTGGCAGCTTTCTTGGCTGATAACTATGCAAATGGGAATGGCATGGACTTATTTGCTACTCTGAAATCTATGGAAAATATGTCTGCGTTCAATGGGGCTTTATCTGGAATGACTGGATTGAATGCATTTACTCAGTTTGCACATGAAGATTTGTCGGCGATGCGTGAAATTAGCTTTTCCATGAACAATAAGCTGTTTGAAAATTCTGGACGTGATAGTTTTGATATATCTGACAGTTTGGGATATTTCTCATTCAGTAGCAGTAATAATAGTGGATCCGGACAATATGGAATAAGTAGTGATAGAATATCTGATAATTGGAAAATAGGATATGGTATGGCAACAGCAAATATCAATTCTCGTGATGGGGATGGATTCAGCAGACAAAACAATATGTGGTTATTCTATGTTCCAGCGACCTACACTAATGATGGATATGAATTGGTTGTAGCTTCTAAGGCGGGTTTTGCTAATAGTGAATACAGCCGCAGAGGATACAATAACATAAACTATGAAGGGTATATTGAAAAACGCATCTTTGGACTTATGAACGATCTGAGGTATCCTTTGACATTTGGAAATTGGACTTTTGCCCCCGATGTAGCTTTCAATACCGTAGTTTACACCCAAAGCGGACACGAAGAAGAACAAGAATTTAGTTTGGTTATCCCTGACGACAAAACTATTTCTATCGAGGCTGGGTTGGGATTATACACTAAATATGAAAAAACATTTGAAAGCGGATCCAGATTGAAATTGAATTCTGGCTTGATGGCATATCGTGAATTTGGGGATACATACGATATAAAACTTGGGATACGAGGTATGGATGGAACCTTTAGCCTGTACAATAATGATTATGAATATCGTGGTGCGGCAAGCTTTGGTTTTGATTATATGGCTGGTCGGTTACGTTTGTATGGTAATGCACAATATTTTATGGATAATGCCAACTATATGAATTTCAAAAGTGGTATAAGTTATCGGTTCTAACCAAACAATCTCTAAAAACAGAAAAACGCTCAAACCTGGGCGTTTTTTAGTGTCAAAACAAAGTATACTTAGACTGTACAAATAAAAAGTGTACAAACAGAGCTTTTTTCTTGACTTTTAGACACAAAACCGTATAATCTAAATAGAGTCAAAGAGTTAGTTTAGAAAAGAGGTAAAAAAATGAAATTCTTGTATGCTCGTGTTAGTTCATTAGGTCAAAATACAGATAGGCAGACTTTGGACGAAAAGGACTTTGATCGTGTTTATACGGATAAATGCAGTGGTAAGGATAGAGAACGCCCTGAATTGAAAGCTATGTTGAGTAATTTGAGACCAGGAGATGAAATCACATGCCATAGCTTAGATAGATTGGCTAGAAATATGTTTGATTTGCAGTCATTAGTAAAAGAAATCACAGATAAAGATTGTTCAGTAGTGTTTGTGAAAGAGAATTTGCGATTTGAACCAGGGAAAAACAGCCCAATTAGTACTTTGATGTTGCAAATTTTGGGTAGCATCTCAGAATTCGAAAGATCGTTGATCAAAGCACGCCAAGCAGAAGGTATAGCCATCGCAAAGCAAAAACATAAATTCAAGGGTGGAAAAAGGAAACTGACAGACTACCAGATTGAAGAATTGAATAAGCTAGTTCACAAAAAATTGCTAACTATATCAGGTGCTGCAGAAAAGTACGGTCTTTGCAGAGCATCTGTTTATAACTATTTGAAAAACTACTAAAAGAGCAAAAAAAATGAGCATAGGTGTAAAATACGAATGGGTAAATGGTAACAAAGATATAGCCATTTTCTCGTTGTCTGGAAATCATTTATATACAGTGCGGAACGCAAGAGTAGCTTTTTATAATTCTGACGGTTCGATTACTGTTAGGGGAAATGCCTACGAGACTATAAAATTTTCCCCTAACGGCATAAGATCCTTTTCATAACTTTATTTGCGTTCTACGGGCATTTTTAGCGATTTCTACACTATATTTTGTCCGTAGAACACCTGCCAAATCTTCATAGGTTCTTGCGGCACGTGTTTTTCTTTGATTTTTGTTCCGTTTTCTATTTTTACGTGGTTTTGGAGGATAAAATAAGGTTTGCGAAGTGTATATTCTATCTGTGTGCAATACCAGCTTTTTTCTATCAACCAGATCCGTCCAAGTTGGTATTTCGTGAACCGGCTCATTGTCGAACTTGATTTTCAATATATATGGTCGCTTAGGAATATCGTCAACAGATTCTTCAAGTGGGTCTTCTAACAAATCTTCAACAATAGGAACCCTAATAAGCCCGTCAATCAATTCTTTGGTGCAATAGTATATAGGGTTCCAAATATCGTTATAAGGAATAAGCTGTATCATACAATCCACATTCCCATACAATTTGTGTTTCTTTTTGAATCCAGCACAAGCCCTTTGCATACAATCTTCTAAAACATCGAATGGTACCTGCACGCCAGATTGATCTAAAAACGTTCCCAATATATGAAAATGCCAAGGTTCTGTTTCTTTCTTGTCTTCACAGAATGCGTCAAAATCGTAAAGATATTTATAAAATTGTCTTTTATGATTCAATAGGTGTTTTTCGAACAGAATCAATAAAGACCCAATTCTATCCGCAAAGATTCCTATGTCATACGTTTTGAACTCATAAGGCAAATTTATAATTATATGGTAAAAGGGTGTACTGCGGGGGATTTTATCAAATATGTTTTGTTGAATAGTCTCTAAGTCCTTTATCAACATCTCTTCTTTTCTTTCTATATTCATTGTGATATTCCTATTGTATAAGTTATCTATTAGGGGAAGATTACGACAAAAGTTTTACTGGAGAACGATCAGAGATTCCCCAGTGTTTTTTCTCGGATTTCTGCCGATCACATAGCCGCAATGGTTCCCATTTTGATTGTTGGGTGACGGCTTTATCGGTCTTTTGTATACCTGGCATTGCCGCAAAACATCCAGGTAGATTTTTTACTTGAAATTACATTGTTTTTTCCTATCTTTTGTACTGATTAAATTTCCGAGACACGTGGATGGTATAAAAAGCACCTAAGCTAACGTGGCTCTGGATTTCAGTGTTGTTCAAAAAAGTAGTCACCTGCGGGATTTCTGTTCTAAATAGAAGAAACCCCGGCAAGCCATTCACAAAACTTTGCCGAGGTTACATTAGTGAAACTCATATACAAATCTTGTGAATGTTTTAGGTAGAAAATCAGTCTTTTTTCACTAATGTCTGATATTCTATCTTTCCAAATAATCCGTTTACTTTCTTATAATCTAAATTCTATTTATGCGTTTGTATTTGTTTCTTTCAATTCTTATTTTTTATTTCTTTTTTACTATTTATTTGTCTTCGTAGTTTTTCTTATTAGTCACTTATTTTGCTTTTTTTATGGATCTAAACAGATATTGATGTGCGGCATAGTGCTATAAAACACCAAATTTTCACCAGATTTCTGCTTGATTCACACATTAGAACTATTATCGCACCAAAAATATACCTTGTCTGAAATACATAGTGAAAAAGCTCAGAAAAAACACGCATGAAATGCTATAAAGGCGTGGGCGGTAGTAACTAACTAACAAAAAACTTCGCACATCTATTGACATTGGCGTTTTTTCAAGATATACTGTGCCACTGAAAGCTTTAGGGTACATTTAGTGGTGCAAAAATCACGAAAATGGTACCAGGGAAAACAAAAAGCGGTGGTTTTTGGCGGATTCCACAAGGTCGGGGGAAAGCCCAATACCACCCACCACACTTTGCCAATGCTTCGTGTGGCGGGCCACAAGGTTCCAGAGAGTTAAAAATGAAACGAATGCAAATATAATTTTAGAAAAAACATAAACGGGATTCGGATGGACGCCCCGTTTGGCGTCATTTTTTATAAAAAGGAAAATAACAATGGGCAAAAAATATCTTATTACTTCGGCATTACCATATGTGAATAACAACCTGCATATTGGGCATTTGATTGGATGTTTGTTGCCGTCCGATGTGTATGCGCGTTTTTGTCGCGCGATGGCCCGAGATGTTCTTTATATTGGTGGGTCGGACGAACACGGCACAACAAGTGAAATCGGCGCGGCGCGCGAAAATATGTCGGTCGAAGATTATGTTGAAAAATATCGTGCAAAACACTTACAGGTTGTAAAAGATTTTAATTTATCCTTTGATAACTATGGTCGCACGCACACGGATGCCCAAGAAAAATTGATTCACGAATTGTTTAATCGTTTAGAAGAACAAAGAATGATAGAAGAAAAAGTATCAATGCAACCGTATTCGGTGAACGAAAACAAATTCTTGGCCGACCGATATGTAATCGGCACTTGTCCACGTTGCGGATATGAACGCGCATATGGAAACGAATGTGAAAAGTGTGGCGCATCGTTGGATCCGGCGGATTTGATAAACCCACATAGCGCGATTGACCCGGATTCGCCCGTTGAAATGCGCGAAACAAAACACCTTTATTTTAAGTTGAGTGCTGTGCAAGATAAACTGCGCGCATGGGTAAATTCGCGTATCGGTTGGCCCAAAACCGCAACAGCAATTGCAAACAAATGGTTGGACGAAGGGTTGCACGACACACCAATTACGCGCGATTTGAAATGGGGGATTCCGGTAAACAAGCCGGGTTATGAAGATAAAGTTTTCTATGTTTGGTTTGATGCGCCGTGGGGCTATGTTTCGATTTCACAAATTGCGAATCCAGATTGGGCGTCGTGGTGGAAAAATCCCGATTGCCACTATACGCAATTTATGGGCAAGGATAATGTGTCCTTTCATGCCGTATTTTTCCCGGCCCAAGAAATCGCCGTCAATGACAATTGGAAAACGGTCGATGTATTAAAGGCGCTGAATTTTATGAACTTTAATGGTGCGAAAATTTCAAAGTCCACGGGCAACGGAATTTTCCTTGATGCGGCACTTTCCATTGCACCATCGGACTGTTGGCGGTATGCGTTGTTGGCGTCCGCACCGGAAAGTGATGATACTGATTTTACGATGACGCGGTTTGCGGAAATTGTGAATAAAGATTTAAATGGTTTGCTTGGCAACTTTGTGTCGCGTGTATGCAAATTATCAAACAAGAATTTTGGTGATACTGTGCCGGCGGCGGGCGCGACGGATACGGAATTGGCGGGCAAAGTGAACGAAAAAATTTCCGAACTAACCGCGGCATTGGACGCATGCGAATTCCGAAAATCTATTGTTGCGTTGCGCGATATTTATGGAATCGCGAACGAATATATGACCGCGAAAGAACCATGGACATTGGTTAAGAACGGTGATATGGCGGGCGCGGCGGCGGTGTTAAACGAATGCTTCCAATTGATTGATTTGTTTGCGCGTGTGTCGGCACCGGTTATTCCGGATGCGGCGGCAAAGATTCAGAATATATTTGAAACCAAACATGATTTGTCTTGGCCGGCGCAATATGAACACCGTGTCACAGCGGGCGAAAAATTCACCGTGCCGGAAAATTTGTTTAGCCGGATTGAGTTAGAAACAAACAAGGAGTAAGAAATGAAACCCGAAGTATTCGTTAGTTTTACAGTCACTATACATACATCTTTGGCCATAGAACACGAGTTTCCAAATATTAGTATTGATGGTTTACAAAAATATATCTTGGAACGTGGTCCAAAAAATTTCGATATGCCTTATGTTTTGACGATTAAACGTAAAAATAATGTTGTTGATACTGATGAAACATGTAAAAAGATTCCTTTGCTTCACCAACATGATTATATTGATAGCCATCCGATTATTACGACCAAGAACGATTGTAAATTTGATATTATTATGCCGAAATTGATATATGCAAAAGATGTACAGGAATACTTAATTAAAACATACGGTTCTGTTGGCAAATTTGACCCAAAAGAGTTTGATCCAAAAACGCCGGTGTTTTTTGAGATTTTCGAACATACAAGTGTCGGATTGCGCAATTCAAAAACTGGTATGCCAACACACATGAAATGGCGTACTGTGAATTGTAAACCATTATCAAAAGAAGACATTGTTGTTGATGAAAACCTGAATCAAATTTGGCCGGCAAAAACAAATAAACCGCCAGTTGGATTAGTTGAATTGTTAAATAAACAAACAGAAAAGGTACACTAAATGAATTTGGAACAAGTTGTTAGTTTTGATTTGCGTCTTACTGGGCCATGCACACAGTGTCATAACGGTCCGGTTAAACAAATTTATTCAATTGAAGATTTGGCGGAATATACGCGCAAATATCCTTTACATATGAATATACCATATACAATTGTAATAGAACGCGTTATTGATAAAAAGGTGACAGATAAATATAAAATTTTGGTTGGCGATAAATTGATTTATCCGAACGATATTGATGCCTTTTTGAAAGACCAATATAAAAAGACATTTAATTTTGATTTGAAAAAAACAGAAAATAAACCAGTTATGTTGGATGGTGTTCCCGGGCATTGTTTTGTTCGTTGGCATTATTTAACTGATGCAGATACTTTTGTAGAAAGAAAAACATTGAATCAAATTTGGCCGGTTAAAACAGGTACACCGCCGGTCGGTTTGGTTGAATTGTTCAATAAGAAAACAGAAAACGTACGATAAAAACAAATGAAACTTGTTCTTGTGTCTTGTTGTGCGCCGTGCAGCGCGGGCGCGATAAAGCAATTGGCATCTGGTGAAATTGCGGGCGTGGATGATTTTGTTGTTCTGTTTTTTAATCCAAACATTTATCCCGAAAGCGAATACACAAAACGCATGAACGAGCAAGTTAAATACTGTGAAAAATTGGGTGTGAAATATGCGATTGGCGAATACGACCATGATGCGTGGCGTGCGGCGGTCCGCGGGTTAGAGGCCGAACCAGAGCGCGGCGCACGGTGCAGTGTTTGTTTTGCCTATCGTTTTGAATCCGCGAAAAAGTTTGCACGCGAAAACGGATATAATGCGGTGGCGTCTGTGTTTGGTGTGTCGCGCCACAAAGACCAAGCACAGGTTGACACCGCCGCAGAATCAACACTGGACGAGATTACATATTTGCCAATTAAATGGGACGAAAAATTGCGGCAAAAAATCAACCGCGAATCCGACTTTTACCGTCAAAATTATTGCGGTTGCGAATTTAGTATTCGAAAAATATAAAAATAGTAATTTTATCGGGTTTTTTCTTGTTTTTTTATAATTTTTACTTTCTTTTGTTCGACTTTTTTTACACCTTCTCTATAGTTTTTTTTAGGGTCAAGTATTCTAGCCTGCGAGCGGTCGCTTTCAAAAAATAATCCTGGTGACCTTTTATGTGCCATTTTTTACTCCTTTGTTTTGCGTAATTATAACATTTTTTATTTAATTTGCATACATAAATTTACTTGCTATAATCACAGAAAAAAGGAGTGACGATATGTCATCGATACTTGTTTTTCCGGGCCAAGGTTCGCAAAGTGTTGGTATGGGGCGCGAACTGTATGAAAATAACGCGGCGGCGCGTGCGGTTTTTGACGAAGTTGACGATGCGTTAAACCAAAAACTGTCCGATATTATTTTCAATGGCCCGATGGAGGATTTAACATTGACCACCAATGTGCAACCGGCAATTATGGCCACATCTATTGCAATGTTGCGTGCGGCGGATATACCCCTTACGCAATATGTTGCGGGGCATTCGTTGGGCGAATATACCGCACTTTGTGCGGCGGGCGCGTTGTCATTGGCCGACACGGCAAAACTTTTGCGCCTGCGCGGGGATGCGATGCAACGCGCGGTGCCGGTGGGGCGGGGAATGACCGCCGTTATTTTGGGACTTGATATTGACGTTGTTCGTGACATTTGTGCAAAAAACGATTGCGATGTTGCGAACGATAATTCCCCGGGCCAGGTTGTGATTTCAGGTAGCAGAGAAATTGTCGAAAAAACATTGGAAGATGCGCGCACCGCCGGTGCAAAGCGTGCGATGCCGCTTGCGCTGTCGGTGCCGGTGCATTGTCGGATTCAATCACCCGCGGCGGATGAAATGCGTGCGGCACTTGCGAGTACGGAAATAAAAAAACCGGTGGCGGCATTAATTTCGAATAAAACATGCACGCCAATAAATGAACCGGACGAAATTCGCGATGCCTTGGTCTATCAAATCACGCACGGCGTTCGTTGGCGCGAAAGTGTATTGGCCATGCACGATTTGGGTATTACGGAAACAATCGAAGTTGGCCCGGGCGCGGTGCTGACCGGCCTTACCAAACGCATCTGTCCGGAAATGGAAGGCAAAAAGTTAGAGGTATAAATATGCCACGTTTAATATATGGGGACTTCTCAACATCATCAAGCAACAAATGGACCGCTTATTGTGATGAAAACGATACAATAGTTTGCTATGGTAAGTGGTGTTCAAAAACCCTAGCATTTGAGGCAGCGCCAGGAATATCAATACACTATGTGGTAGAGTATGTTTTAAATCAATCTACAACATATAATCGGGACGCAATGTTGACTTTCAGCGGTGTGCAATTAAAAATTCCGAAACAAACAAGTAATCAAACAAAAACAATAAACAATATCGTTGCCCGCTATTTTTCAAAATGCAGAAAAAGAAACCGGGTTAACTAAAAGGATGTAACCAAGGGTAAAAATGGGGGATAAAATGTTCAATTTAACAAATAAAGTTGTTTTAATAACCGGCGCAACCGGTGGGATTGGCGGGGCGATTGCCCGCAAAATGAAAGAGGCCGGCGCGACCGTTGTTGTGTCGGGTCGTAACACGGCAAAACTAAATTCGGAATTCGATGATTCTTATGTAAAAATTCCGGCGGATTTATCGGCCGAAGGCGCGGCGGTTGAATTGGTTATGGACGCAATCGAAAAATGCGGTCGTGTGGATATACTTATCAACAACGCGGGAATCACGGCGGATACATTACTTATGCGTATGACGGACGAACAGTTTGATAATGTTATAAACACGAATTTGCGGTCTTGTTTCAAAATGTGTCGTGCGGCGATTATGCCGATGATGAAGCAACGGTTTGGTCGTATTATAAATATGGCGTCAATTATCGGTGTTATCGGTGGCGCGGGCCAGGCGAACTATGCGGCATCCAAGGGTGGCATGATTGCGATGACAAAATCGATTGCGGCCGAAGTTGCATCGCGCGGAATTACCGCAAACGCGATTGCGCCGGGATTTATCAAAACACCAATGACCGATGTTTTATCCGAAGAATTAAAAAAGAATTATTTGGCGCAAATTCCGGCGGGGCGTTTTGGCGAACCGGACGATATTGCAAATGCGTGCGTGTTCTTGGCATCCGATGAAGCGTCGTATATCAATGGCCAAGTATTACATATAAACGGCGGGCTTGGGCGGTTTTAATGCAAAATTTTGATGTCATTGTTATTGGTGGTGGACACGCCGGAACCGAAGCAGCGGCGGCCGCGGCGCGGCGCGGTGCAAGGACACTGCTGATTACAATGCGCGAATCTGATTTGGGGGCGATGTCTTGCAACCCGTCGATTGGTGGGCCGGGTAAATCGCAAATGGTTGCGGAAATGGACGCGCTTGGTGGTGTTATGCCGCGCGCCGCAGATATGGCGGGAATTCATTTTCGAACCCTTAATGCGTCGCATGGCCCGGCGACACAGGCATTACGCGCCCAGATTGACCGTGAACTTTATCATAACGCGGTTATGAAAATTTTACAGAATCAAAAAAATTTAACCGTGCAATTTGAAAAAGTTGAATCAATTGATTTAGAAAACAAAATTATAAACGGCGCCTATACGGCGAAATCCGTCGTATTCACAACCGGGACTTTTTTGCATGGGATTGTCACAATGGGCGGCGAAAAAATTCCGTCCGGACGAATTATGGACAATGGCGAACACCAATCGCCCGATACGGTGATTTCCGGCGTATTGCGCGATTTTGGGTTTGATATAATTCGACTAAAAACCGGAACGCCGGCACGAATTTATCGTGATTCTATTGATTTTTCGGTATGCGAAGAACAATTGCCGGACACTCCACACGATTGGTTTTCCGATGGGTGCGATGTGGACAACAATCACGCGGTATGCTATATCACACATACCACAGGCGAAACACACGAAATTATTCGGCAAAACATAAAAAACGCGCCGATGTATAACGGCGACATAACCGGAATAGGCCCGCGGTATTGCCCATCAATCGAAGACAAGGTTATGCGTTTTCCCGACCACGAAACACATCATGTTTTCTTGGAACCCGAAGGGCTTTCCAGTGATTTAATTTACCCGAACGGTATTTCAACAAGTTTTGGTGCCGATATCCAAGACCAATGGATTCGCACAATTCCGGGTTTGGAAAATGCACGCTTTGCACGATATGGATACGCGATTGAATATGATGCGATTGATGCGCGCGCGATTGATAAACATTTGATGGCGCGCGGACGGGATGGGCTTTTCTTTGCCGGGCAAATAAACGGCACATCCGGGTATGAAGAAGCCGCCGCCCAAGGTTTGGTTGCGGGCGCAAATGCCGCCGCGTTTGCGTTATCCGCGCCAACATTGGATTTAGACCGAACAAATTCTATGATTGGCGTGATGATTGACGACATAACAACACTGGGGGTGGACGAACCGTATCGTATGTTCACATCACGGGCGGAATATCGATTGAACCTGCGTGCGGATAATGCGATTGCGCGAATTGGGCAAATTGGGGTTGATTTGGGTTTAATCGAATTGCCGGCTTTTTTGAACAAAATGAATAAAAAAGCCGGGAAAATTTCCGAAAATGATAAATTCTATGCCGGGTATATTATGCGAAACAACCGGGAAATAGAATCGTATCGGCGCGACAAAGAAATAAAAATTCCGACGGATTTTGACTATGATAATATGCCAGGGCTGACCCGCGAACTTTGCGAAAAATTGAAACGCGTTCGCCCGGCAAATATCGCAGAATTACAAAAAATCCCCGGTATGACCCCTGCCGGAATTATGGTGGTTCTTCGTAAATTAAAATAATTTACAATCGCAGATTTTTGCAAGGGGACAGGTTGCACATTTCGGGCGCAGGGCGGTGCAGGTATATCGCCCAAACAGTACCATCACATGATTGGTTATCGCGTGATATTTTTTTGGAATTTTCTTTAATAATTCAACTTCAACCTTTTCGGGTGTGTTTGCAGAATTCGGCACCCAACCATAACGGTGTGAAAGGCGGAAAACATGCGTATCAACCCCGATATTTGGCGCATTCCATAAAACATTTGTGATAACATTTGCGGTTTTTTGCCCGATGCCTGGCAATTTTATAAGTTCCGCACGGTCGTGATATTTCTGTGGAAAAACAAAATTATCTTTGTTCGTTGGAATTTCTTTTAATCGTTCGGCCAATGCGATGATATTTTTTGCCTTGTTATTAAAAAATGAAATAACCCGGATATGTTTTTTCAAACCGTCAATTCCCAATTCCAACATTTTTTGCGGTGTTGGGGCCACGCGGAATAGGGCGGGTGTGACCTCGTTCACCTTTTTATCGGTTGCCTGGGCCGACAAAATTACGGCAACCGCAAATGTAAATTCGTTTACCGAATACAATTCCGAACGAATTTCCATATTCAGATTTTTTGGAACAATTTCGAAAAAATCCCGCGGTGTTATCATTTTATTCGGCGCAGATTTCCGCACATTTTTTATTGCAATTTGTTTCGGTTGCATCCGGTGCGGACGAATATTCATACACCATCTTTTTTTCGAATCTTTCGCCGCCAGTTTCGCACACGCATATTATTTCGTTTGTACCCCAATACCGGTCAACCGATTGCCCGTCGTCCAAATCGCGCGCCCAAATTTTTGATTTGAAACGCGAAGAACATCCAGTAAAATTGCCGTGTGCGATTTCTTTATCATCGTTTTTCTTTTCTTCGGTCACATTATCATCAGATTGGACATCGATAAAGAAATCTTCCGAATCCACCCGTTCATTTGATTCGTTTGATTCGTAAAATTCCACCGGTTCGACATCATAAGAAATTTCTAGGTCAACCGGCATACGAAAACACAACCACATTGCACACAGAAATGTTATAACAACACAACCATAAAACAAAAATTTATTTTCTTTCATTTTTTAAGCCTTTTGTATAGAGATTCCAAAGTTATACCCTTCGATTTCCGTAAAGTGTTCGGCCGAACCCGGCGACATTTCACGGACAAGCGCGTTCGACATTATCATCTTTTTATGCTGTTCCAACGCGCCGGACAACGCCAAATCCGCCGTATAGGTAAGATTTATTCGGTCGGACACATCCAAACCCAACGCTTTGCGCGTATCTTGGATAAAGCGTAACGCGTCGTTCGCCAAACCTTCGGCAATCAATTCGGAATTTAATTCAGCGTCCAAAATGACAACCGCGGTATTATCCGGCAACGGCATACCCGTCACACCATCGCGGATATTCAGACGGTTTTCGAATTCATCCGCGTTCAGTGTATAATCGCCGACAACCAACTTATCGCCCGACAATTCGTAGTCACCCCGTTTCACGGCCGGTGCAATTTCACGCAACGCACCGCCCAAACGCGCACCGATTTTCGGTGTGATTAAATATATGAAACTGTCCGCGACCTTTGCCGTGTTATCGACCCATTCAACAGATTTCACATTTAATTCATCACGGATGATATTCGTGTATTCTGTCATAGGTGTGCCACCCGCAACCGTCAATTTGTTCAGTGGCAAACGATTACGCAATTTGTATTGTTCACGCAATTGCTTTCCAACAGACACGATTTCTTGGACACGGCGCATATCGTCGACGATTTTCATATCAACCGCGTTTGCCACCGGCCAATCAGTCAAATGCACCGATTCCGCACCCGTTAAATTTTTATAGATGTATTCGGACACAAACGGCGCAAGCGGTGCCAAACAGCGGCATACGGTACAAAGCACCGTATAGAGCGTATTAAACGCGGTTGTATCTTCGTCCCAAAAACGCGTGCGCGAACGACGGATATACCAATTGTTCAGGATATCCAGGAATCGCACAAATTCTTTGACCGCCGTGTCCGGTTTATATTCGTTTAGTGCATTGCCAACCGTATCAACCAAAACGCCTGTTTCCGACAAAATATATTTATCCAAAACATTTCGTGCATTTGTCCCCGATACATCGTGTGCCGTTATGTTTCCAGCATTCGCATATAATGTAAAGAAATGATATGCGTTCCAAAGCGGAGTTAAAATCGTCTTTATCGGTTCGGCAAAAACCTTGCCTTCTTTATCAACGGGAACAGGTTCGGCCTTCATAAAATTACTGCCTAAAATATAAAGTCTAACCGCATCCGCACCATATGTTTCAAGTTGTTCCGATGGGTCAACAAAGTTATGAAGCGATTTTGAAAACTTTCTTTTGTTTTCATCAACAACCATACCATTTGCCGAAACAACACGGAACGCCGGTTTATCAAACAGCGCGACCGCTATTACCATTAGAGAATAAAACCATCCACGTGTTTGGTCTTGACCTTCGATGATATAATCCGCCGGAAAAGTTTTTTCAAATGTATCTTTGTTTTCAAACGGATAGTGCAGGGCCGCAAACGGCATTGAACCCGATTCAAACCAACAATCCAAAACATCGGGTATGCGTTTCCAACCGTCACGCGTTAGTGCATCCAATGTCGGACGATGTAAATCGTCAATCTTTACACCAAAGAATTCTTCGAGTTCCGCGATTGAACCAAAGATTTTATATTCGCCGTTCCGTTCCCAAATCGGTAATGGCACCCCCCAGAAACGGTTGCGCGAAATTCCCCACGGGCGCACATTTTCAATCCAGGACAAGAACCGATTGCCCGCCGATGTCCATGTTGTGTCGTTTTTGGTTATTTCAACAAGGCATTCGCGAATTTTCGGAACATCGATATACCAAGCATCGGTCGCACGATAGATAAGTTTTTCCTTGCTGCGTGGGCCGAACGGATAACTGTGCCGGTGCTGGTCTTTTTTGACCAAGATTCCATTTGCCCGCAACCAATCAATAATCTTTGGATTGGCAACAAATATGTTTTCGCCCGCCCATTCGGTGACCGTGTTATCAAAGTTGCCGTAATCGTCAACATTTAATATAACCGGGAATTGCGGGTCAATCGCCTTGGCCACGATATAGTCGTCTTCACCATACGCCGGCGCGATATGAACGATGCCGGTTCCGTCACTGTCCGACACGTAGTCGCCGGAAATCACCGTATATAGCCCGTGACCATCCTTTGCCAAATCGGTATAATATGGGAAAATCGGTTTATAATGCAAACCGACCAAGTCGGCCCCCATAACCGTCCCCAGGTTTTCGGAGTTTGCAAAAATCTTGTCATATGCCGAAAGTCGCGATTCCGCCAGAACATAAACATGGCCGTCATCGTGACGCATACGAACATATTTCATATTGTTATTTACCGCCAACGCCGAATTCGCCGGCAGTGTCCACGGTGTTGTTGTCCACGCAATCGCACGGTCGCCGTTTGAGAGTTCAAACCAAACCGTCACAGTATCATCAACGATGTCTTGATATTCGCTTGACGCTTCGGAATTAGAAAGCACCGTTCCCAATTTCCAATCAAACGGGTTCACTTTGAAATCTTTATAGAGCAACCCACGTTCATACATTTGTTTTAATGCCCAAATCACAGATTCCATATAGTTTTTATCCATTGTGCGATAACCATATTCATCGCCACCATCAACCCAACGACCAACGCGTTCAATGAAACGCAACCATTCGTTGGTATATGTTGTTACATCGGAACGGCATAAATCACAGAAATGCGCCATACCGTCAGAACCAACAATATCCTTGGCGGTGCGGCCTTGTTTTTTTTCAACAGATGCCTCCGCCGGCAGGCCATGACAATCCCACCCAAGAACCCGGTCAACGTACCGACCGTGCATAGTTTGAAAGCGCGCAACCATATCTTTGACCGCCGACACACCAAGGTGCCCCCAATGTGGCAATCCATTTCCAAACGGTGGCCCATCGTAAAATGTGAACGGATGCCCAAGTTTCGTTTTGTTCAAACTTTTGTGGAAGGTATCGTCCCCGCGCCAAAACTCTATTATTTCATGTTCCAGTTTCGGAAAATCGGCCTTTGGTTCGGTCTTCGGATATGCCATTTTTTACTCCATTATTTGCAATTATCATAAAAAAACGGGCGCATCTGCGCCCGGGCCATCGCCAAAGCGCAAGGCCAGATTATCTTATAATAATGATTGTTTTTTTGTTCATCATGCGCAGTAGTTTATTATACAAAATACAATATTTCAAGTATTTTTTGACAAACCGTATATTTAATATAAAATCAACAAAAAAGGATTTCAGCATGAAAGATGAAAAAATTGAAAATCTTGCGTATTTTATGGGTCGGTTGTTAAAGCCGTTCGTTGCGATTTGGGCGCCCGTCTATGCATTACAAAAAGTACGATGCGAAATTGCCGACCCACGAAAAATAGACGAACCACTTGAACTTGGCAAACGCATAAGAAAACATACCAATGTTTTTATGAAAAACAAAGTGCATGTGTTGCCTGATTATTTTTTTAATCGGGCCTGGACATACAACGAATGGCGCAAACAAAAATATGACAATTCATATACCATGCCCATTAATGTGCAACCCGAAATAGATAAAAAACAAATTGGCGACATTGTTGCAAAGTTAGAGTTTGCCCCTGTGCTTACCGTTTCTTATTTTGAAAAAACAGAACATCAACCGCTGGCGCCGGCATCGTGTGAATTTGGTGACACTGTTATTCAATTTTCGCCCGCCGGAACAAAGTGGTGCGGTGGTATGCGCGGGAATGGGTATATTTCAAAAAAAATGCCGGACGGCACACAGAAACCAATTTGCAAAATTTCACCGGAACTTTCGGATTATTTGGCGGAAATTGCACATGGACAGTATGAATTGATGAAAACAAAACTTAGGTAATTAATGTTTTGTGCGCGGTAACAATTTGCTACAGCCCGCCTTCGCCGATAAGTGTGAAGTTTTTTTCTTTGGTTGCGACCAATGCTACGGCGAGGCACTCAAAAATTTTAATCGCGCACTTTATTGTGCGCGATAACAATTTTTGGTGGTGCCGGTGATAAGACTCGAACTTACGACCCCCTCATTACGAATGAGATGCTCTACCAACTGAGCTACACCGGCGTTCCGTGACACATACTTTACATGACAATATTTTGATTTTCAAGTGTTTTCCGTGTTTATTTTTCTTTCCCATGTTGGGTTTTATACATTTTAACCGTCAATTCACCAAAATTTATTGTCGTAATTGGATTGGGTAAATTCCCATTAAACGGATTTTTATACCGTTCATTCGGTTCAATCGGGGTTTTAGTTGTGCTAATTATAATCGTATCAATCACGGACAAATTATAAGCCGACTTCAAGAATTCTGGGCCACCAATTAAGTGTGCGTTTGGATGTACGATGTTCAACGCTGGCAATGATTTACTGCCAACTTTTTCTGCCACAATAAACTCTCGTGCGGGGTCAGACAACATCTTTTGTGGCAACAGAGTATAAGTATGTTTTGAACATATACACACCTTATTGGTGGTTGTAAGCAGTCGGAATATCTGTTTATCCAGCACCGGTGCCCACGACATATTATCGTTTGGACCTTTTGCCATATACCCATTTTTGGATTCGACCAAGATTGCTATCATGTTTCCCCCTTTGTTTGGTATTAGTATAACCGGTTTCTAATTTTTTTTAAACAATTTTTTGCGGGTATGTTTCCCGGCTTTTTTACAATTTTTTTACAAAAAAGCCGGCGATGCCGGCCTAAATGATGAAAATGTTCAAAAACACCGGTATTATTTATCACGCACATGGGCGGGACATTTCTTTTCAACCGCCGCAATTATATCGGCATGCAACCCGGCCAAATCAGATTCCGACATTTTTTCGCGCGGTGTAAATGTAATTGTGAAAGCAACGGACTTTTTACCATCCGGCATTTCAAACGAATCAAACACAACCGCACTTGATATCGGGTTTGTTGCATATCGTGCCGCCGCAACCAACCGGTCAGCCGGAAAATCAGATGGCACAACAAACGCAAAGTCACGCGTTATTGGTTGAAAATCGCCCATAACAATTGGCCCATGTGGCAAAACCCGACGCGGCAGGTTTTCTATATCGCCGATAATACCGATAACAACATTTGTTTTTATCTTTAACGCGCGCGCAACCGACGGATGCAATTCGCCGAATTCCGCCAAAACCTTTTTACCCTGCATTATTCGACCATAACGATATGGGTGCGCCCAAAGCGGTAGATTTTCGGTATCTATCGTAAAGTTTTGACCGTTTAACAGCGAAACAATGTCGGCCTTGACATCGTATATATCAACGGCGCGATTACGTTTTTGCCAATGTTTTGGCGATGTTGCGCCGGTGCGAACAATACAAATTTCGGTATGTTGTTCGCCCGGCATATCGCCGTCGAAAACCGTTCCCATTTCAAACAGATTCAAATCAGGATATCCGCGTTTTTCATTTTCCAAAACCGCGTTCAATAAAATTCCAAGCAACGAATTCCGCGCCGTATCAAAGTCCGCAATAATAGGATTTGCAACGCATACAGACGGTTTGTTGGATAAAATCTTTTCAACACGCGAATTACCAAAACCATACGAACGGCATTCATTCAACCCACGTGCGGCAAGTTTTTGCTTTGTGTGCAATTCAAAATTATCGCCACGCACCGCGTCACCCGTGGTGTGCGTGTCGTTTTGTGCAATTTTATCGTATCCATAAATACGAATTAAATCTGCGACTATTGTTTCCGGAATTTTAACATCCGTGCGCGAATTGGGCGCGGTCACTTTCCATTTCTTTCCGGCAAAATTTCCCGTATAGCCAAGTTTTGTTAAAATATCTTTCATTTCATCAGCGGACATTTCAATCCCGGTTTTTTGAACAAATGTTTCGGGCAAAAATTCAATTTCGGGGTTTGTTGGTGTGTCCGTTCCGGCGGCGGAAAAACCGACAATATCGCCACCGCATACATCCGTAATTATCTTTACGGCGGACATTAGTGCCGGACCGGTTATTGTTGGGTCAATGCCACGTTCATAACGATACGATGCGTCGGTTGACATCGACAGCCGCTTTGATGTTTTACGGATACACACCGGGTCAAAGTACGCACTTTCCAAAATTATATTTTTTGTTTTATCAGATGTACAACCGCGTGCGCCACCAACAACACCGGCCAGTGCAAGGACCCCCGCGTCATCGGCAACAACAATATCGGTATTTTTTAATTCGTGTTTTGTTCCGAATAAATCTGTAAATTCTTCGCCATCCGTTGCCATGCGCACCGTGATATTACCAACAATTTCATCCGCATCAAAACAATGCATTGGTTGCGCCATGTCATAGCAAATATAGTTTGTTGCATCGATCGGCGCGTTCTTTGGGTTTATCCCAATTGCACGCAGGCGCGACGCAATCTTTGCCGAACTGGGTGACATTTTTATATTATGAATTTCTGCAAGTTTATATGCGCGACATTTATCGGTTTTTAGGTTTACACCGCGTGCCTTGCCGGACACCGCGAACCCGTCGTCATGCGGTTCGATATATTCGCCCGCGCCCGCCGCGGACAGGTCACGCGCAACACCGCGCACCGCCAAATAATCGGGACGGTTCGGTGTTATACCCGCGTCAAAGACCGTTGGGCAATCGACAACAGGTGTACCGATTTTTGTATCATCCGGCAATTCGATAATACCACTGTGGTCATCGTTTATGCCAAGTTCGCGGCCACTGCACATCATGCCGTCGGACACAACACCGCGCAATTTACCGCTTTGGATTTCGTGGCCTTGGATTACACAACCCGGCCGTGCAAGTGCGGATATCATACCAACACGCACATTTGGCGCGCCACAGACAACCTGGCGCAAATCATTGCCGCCGTCATCAACCATAAGAACATGCAAATGGTCGCTGTTTTCATGTGGTTTGCATTCCACAACACGCGCCGCAATCGGGGGCAGGGGGGCGGATAAATCTTCAACCTCTAGCCCGATGTGTGTCAGTTTGTCCGCGATTTCCGTGGCGGATAAATTTGTATTTAGGTATTCTTTTAACCAATCAAAAGTCCATTTCATTTTTCACACCTTTTTATTAAAAACCACATGTTTTTAGCCAACGAACATCATTGCCATACAAATCGCGCAAATCCGGCAGGTTATATTTCAACATCGCAAGTCGGTCAAGACCAAAACCAAATGCAAATCCTTGATACTTATCGGGGTCGATGCCACAATTACGCAAAACATTTGGATGAACCATACCCGCGCCCATCATTTCCAACCAACGGTCGCCGTTCCATTTCATATCAACCTCTATACTGGGGTCGGTGAAAGGAAAATACGATGGCCGAATACGTAATTCAACATTACTAAGTCCAAAGAAACGCTTAAAAAACGCGCGGATATCACCGATTAAATCGGAAAGTGTGACATTTTTATCTATATAAAGTCCTTCGATTTGACCAAACATTGGGCCGTGGGTCGCGTCCATTTCTTTGCGATATGTTGAACCGGTCGCGAACATTTTAATCGGCACGCCTTCGGATTCCATCGCACGAATTTGAATTGCCGATGTTTGGGTGCGCATAACGTTGCCATTGTTCAAGAAAAATGTATCCTGCATATCACGGGCGGGGTGATATTCGGGTGTGTTTAGCGCGGTAAAATTATGCCAATCGTCTTCGATTTCCGGGCCCGTATGACGCGTATAACCAAAAGATTCCAAAATTTCGGATATTTCCGATAATGCCTTGGTCAATGGGTGAATTGTTCCGCGGTTTTCCGGTTCCGCGTCCAATGTCACATCAAGTTTTTGTGTGGCAAGTGCGGCGTTTAATTCCGCCGTTTCGATTTCCGTCTGACGCGATTTGAACAATTCACGCAATTCGGTATTTTCACGGTTTAATTCCGCCCGCGCATCATTATCCAAATTCTTCATTTCGCGCAATTTTGCGGTCATTGTGCCATTTTTACCAAACACGGACGCATACAGTTCCTGTAATTCATTTAATGTTTTGGTATTTTTAATTTGTTCTTTTAGCATGATATTTACCTTTTAATAAATATGGGGTCGCGGTTGCGGCCCCATAATCTTAGAATAAAAACAATTCGCCGCCAAGGGTTTTTTATTTATCCCCGGCAATAAATCGTTTTGCGGTTTCAATCAGTTTTGCGAAATTCGCATCACCCATATACGCCATTTCCGCCAAAACCTTGCGGTCAAGTTCAATTCCCGCCTTGTGCAGGCCGTTCATAAACTGGCTATATGTAATTCCAGACGGACGCACCGCCGCATTGATACGAACAATCCACAGTGACCGAAAATCGCGCTTTTTGGTGCGACGGTCGCGGTATGCATACTGACCCGCCTTTTCTGATTTTTCACGCGCGGCACGGTATGTGCTGCTGTGCCGGCCAAGAAATCCCTTGGCACGGTCAAGAATTTTATTGTGTTTTTGACGAACCGTTGTTCCACGTTTTACCCTTGCCATTTTCGCCCCCTTATTTTATTTCAAACCATACGGCGCCAGGATTTTAGCCTGAGCCACCATGTTTTCGTTCAGATATTGCGGTTTTGACCCGGCGTTATTTGCACGCGCAGATTTTTTACGCAAAAGTTTCTTGTGGGCGTTCCGGCGAACGTTGATTTTACCGGTCGCGGTCATTCTTGCACGCTTTTTCAAGTATGACTTTGTTTTTAATTTTGGCATTTTTACCTCTTTTGTTTATATATCCTTATGGCAATGCCTTTGCCATTTCGGACCGTTTGCCGTGGAATTATGACACAATTTCTGCAAAAATCAAGTTTTTATTGAATAATAATTTTTTTCTGTTTAAACTTGCCCCGAAATGAGTTCCAAGAAAGTATCTTCCAGGTTGCGCACAATTATAAAGGCCATCGGGTTCGGGTGTTTGGTTCCGGCGATTGCCATATATATTATTGTCGCAAGACCGAATTTTCAGTTTGCAAATGGTGTCGCGCATACCATTTTCCCGGTTTTTCATGCGATTGGTGACGCAATAAGTTGGCCTTTTCGGGCGGGCGGTAAAATAGTAAAACGAATTCATCGCGTTTCAGTATTGGAAGAAGAGAACGAAGAATTGCGTGCAAAACTTGCCGTGGCATTGGCGAAACAAACAGATTGCGATGTGGCGATTCTTGAAAACAAAAAACTTATTCGCGAATTGGGGCTGGCGAGAAATACGGACTATGAAACCGTAATCGCCGATGTTATGTATGATAATTCCGCGGCACATCATGAAACGTTTATGATAAATCGGGGCGCGGCCGATGGTGTTGAACCGGGTATGGTGGTTATTTCTTTTGATAATAAAATGGTTGGCACAGTTATCGATTCAGGAATGCATTTTGCGCGTGTGCGGTCACTGATTGATTCATCAACAAATATCGCGGTTCGTATCGCCGGGTCCGAAGTTCATGGATTCCTGCGCGGGGACGGGTCATCAGTACCGACGGTTGGTTTTTTTAGTGACCATGGTTTCAAAGGCGCAAAGGGCATCAAATTGTTGACCAGTAATATAAGTGGTGTTTTACCCCCAGAAATATATGTTGGCGAAATGAAAAATGAATCAGAGGTTGATGTTGCGTTGCCTTGGAATGTGTCGCGTGTGATTGTGTTAAAGTTTACCGGGGAAAATGGCGATTACCAATGAAGCAAAAAATTATAAGATATTTACAAATTGCTTTTCCGTTCTTGCTGACGATTGTGTTGTGGCGGTTGTCTTGTCCGTGGGTGAATCCGGCGGGGCTGCTTTGTATTATACCGATTTTTTATTGCTCTTTTATAAAACCGGTGCGTTATTTTGCGCCGTTCGCCTTGGTTATGTGTTTTTTGTTGGATTATAAGTTCGGAAGTGATTTTATGTGGACGATATATTATTGCCTGTGTTATATGATTATGAATCTACAAACGGCCATTGATTTGACGCATACCAAGAAATCCGGCGTATACGCGTTTATGACATTTTTGGGAATTATTATCTTATTTATATTTTTGCAAAACATAGGTTTTATAAATTTATTACATTTGGTTATTATGTTTGCAATTACAAGTGTGTTATATATTCCAACAATTGTGACTATTCAGGCGGTGCAAAATGATTGACAGCGAAATATCAAAACAATTTGACCGGCGAAGCGCATTGTTTTTAACAGGTGGTGCGATTCTTACATCTGTGCTGATTTTGCGAATGTTGCAGATGCAGGTTTTTAACTATAAAAATTATAAACAAAAAAGTGAAAATAATTCGTCCAGGATTCAAATAAATATGCCGCAGCGTGGAAAAATTTTATCGCGAAGTGGCGCACCAATATCATACGACGCGCCGATTTACAGGTTATACGTTATTCCCGAAGAAACCGATGATTTAGAAGGTTTGGTGAATACCGTTGCGCGCGAATTAAATTTACCAGAAAAACGTGTGAAAAACATTTGGAAACATATAAAAAAACAACCAAAATTTCAACCCGTGTTGATAAGTGAAAATACAGATTGGAATGTTCTTGCGGGGATTCAGGCAAAAAATCTTGTTGGGTTGCACATCCAAGACGGTTTTGCGCGACACTATGAATTGGGACCCGCCGGCGCACAGATTTTTGGATATGTTGGCGCACCAGAAAAGGCCGTTGCAAACACCCCTTTTTATACACACGGTATCACGGGATTAGAAAAAGTTTTCAATGAAAGCCTTGCGGGGATTCCCGGAAAAACAGTTATGATAACAAATGCGGTTGGACGTGTCACCGGCGAAGACAAAACAAAATTCGAACAACCGGTACCCGGTCAAAATA
The DNA here is from genome assembly GCA_045612805.1 of Candidatus Enterousia sp. Taxonomy (GTDB): domain Bacteria; phylum Pseudomonadota; class Alphaproteobacteria; order Rs-D84; family Rs-D84; genus Enterousia. The sequence continues at coordinate 22,158 of JAZKZR010000007.1, read as the reverse complement.
TTCAGACAACAATTGATATATCCGCACAACGCGCGATGTATGATTCGCTTACGCTTTATAAATCGGGGTGTGGGGTTGCGTTGGATATTGAAACCGGTGATATATTGGCGTTGGCATCCACCCCAAGTTTTGACCCGAATAACTTTTCGGGTGACGATGCCGAAGAATATATTGCGGGGTTGCGTAATAATTTTGCAAAACCATTTATGAACAAAGTTTTCGAAGGACTTTATCCCCCGGGGTCAACATTTAAAATTGTTGTTGCACTTGCCGGTTTGGAATCGGGTGCGATAACACCGAACGAAACCGTTTTTTGTCCGGGATATTGGGATTACGGCGACCGGCGTTATCATTGCTGGGAACATCGGGGGCACGGACACGTCAATGTTGTTGGTGCACTTAAACATTCATGCGATATTTATTTCTATCAAATGGCGTTGCGTATCGGAATTGACGCGATAAAGCATATGGCCGTGCGATTGGGTATGACCGAAAAATATATCGAAGATATCATTTCTAAACAAATGACCGGAATTATTCCCGATAGGAAATGGAAGGAAACAAACAAGGGTGTAAATTGGGTGCATGGTGACACGGTTATTTCCGGTATTGGCCAAGGATTCACATTGGTAAACTGTATGCAATTGGCGGTTATGATGGCGCGCGTTGCATCAAACAAACGCGTTATTCCACGGTTTATAAAATCAAATAAAAAGCCAAAATTTGAAAATTTAGGTTTGCAAAAAAAGAGTCTTGATTATGTTCTGAACGGACTTGAAGAAGTGTTAAAGCCAGGTGGCACGGCGGCGGGCAGTGCGATAAATGTTGACGGCGCAAAAATGGGTGGAAAAACCGGAACATCCCAGGTGCGCAGCATTTCCAAGGCCGAACGCGCATCAGGGGTTTTAACAAATGAACAACTTGAATGGCATATGCGTAATCATGGTCTTTTCGTTGGGTATGCACCAACAAACAACCCGAAATACGCCGTATGCGTGATAACCGAACATTCCGGGTCCAGTGGTTCCGCCGCACGCAGCGTTGCAAGTGTAATGAAGGAATTATTAAAAAAATGAGCAGACAAACACGTGTTTCAAATGCAAATATGATGAGTTTTTCAGAAAAACTTAGTCGTTTTTCGTGGGCCATGTTTGTTCCGATGTGTTTGGTGTTGGTGTTTTCCGAACTTATTCTTTATTCCGCGGGTGGGGGGGCATGGAAACCGTTTGCACTGTCACAAATGATGAAAATAATTCTTGGGTTTGGGCTTTTTTTCTTTGCTGCGTTTACGAATATAAAACTTTGGATAAAATCCGCGTATGGAATTTATGCGGTTGCGGCAATACTTATTATATTGGTTACCTTTGTTGGGCACACCGGTATGGGGGCGCAACGATGGTTAAACCTTGGGTTTATGCATATTCAACCATCAGAACCGTTCAAAATGGCGCTGGTGTTGGTGTTGGCGCGATATTTTGCGTGGATGAATTCGGTGGAATTGAACCAGATTAAAAATTATATTGTGCCGTTTTTACTAATGCTGTTTCCGTTTGGATTGATTGTAATGCAACCGGACCTTGGGACCGCACTTTCCATCGCAATGATTACGATTGGTATGTTTTACATTGTTGGTGCAAATAAAAAATGGTTTATTATTGGTATAATTTTGGCGGTAATGTCAACACCGATTGTTTGGTTTGGGGGGCTGCACCAATATCAACGTGAAAGAATTATAACATTTTTAAATCCTGACCATGATGTCCAAGGTGCCGGTTATCAAATAACCCAGGCAAAAATCGCATTCGGCAGTGGCGGTATTATTGGCAAAGGGTATATGAAAGGTTCGCAATCGCAACAATCTTTTCTGCCTGAAAAACAGACAGATTTTATATTCACAATGCTTGGCGAAGAATTTGGTTTCTTGGGCGCGATGACGATAATTATGATTTATACTTTTATCATTATCATATTGTTTTGGGCCGCAAAAACATGCCGAAATCGGTTTGGGCAACTGGTGTGTTTTGGTTTTATGTTGAACTTTTTCATTTATTACTTTATAAATATATCCATGGTTTTGGGACTCATGCCGACCGTTGGTGTGCCGTTGCCCCTGATGTCATTCGGCGGCAGCAGTTTATTATCACTGATGTTCGGATTCGGATTATGCGAAAACGCACACATACACAAAGACCAACAATTATCTGCAAAAGGGAACTGATATGAACTTACTTATTGTTGAATCACCATCAAAAGCAAAAACGATTGAAAAATACCTTGGGCGCGGGTGGCGTGTGATTGCGTCCGTTGGGCATGTGCGCGATTTGGTGCCTGAAAACGGCAGTGTTGATACCGAACACGATTTTGCAATGCGGTGGCAAATTATGCCGGGCAAGGAAAAACAAATAAAACTTATCACGGACGAGGTTAAAAAGGCCGGTGCGGTTTACCTGGCGTCCGATCCTGACCGCGAAGGGGAGGCCATTGCATGGCATATTTTGGACATATTAAATTCAAAAAAATTACTTGGTAAAACGCCGGTGTATCGTGTCGCGTTTCATGAAATTACAAAAAATGCCGTGACGGATGCAATCAAAAATCCGCGTGAAATTGATTCAGATTTGGTTGACGCGTATTTGGTGCGGCGTGCACTTGATTACCTTATTGGGTTTGAAATATCGCCATTGCTTTGGCGGCGCAACCTTGGGAAATCCGCGGGGCGTGTGCAATCGGTTGCGGTGAAATTGGTTGTTGACCGTGAACGCGAAATCGAAGATTTTGTGCCAACGGAATACTGGTCTATGAAAGCAAAATGTGAATTTAATAAAAAATCTTTTAATGCGGGACTTTCATATTTTAACGGTGAAAAAATTGAAAAGATGACACTTAAAAATTCATCTGATGTGGACGGGGTTTTATCAAAACTAAAAACACCGCTATACGCCGAAATTAGCCGTATAGACAAGAAAAAAGTATCACACAAACCGTATGCACCGTTCACCACAAGTACATTACAACAGGAAGCCGCACGCAAACTTTATTTTTCATCAAAACGCACAATGTCGGTGGCACAGAAACTTTATGAAAATGGGTTTATTACATATATGCGAACCGATGCGACAAATTTGTCGGCCGAAGCGGTCGGTGAAATTCGAAACTTTATTGCAAAAAATTATGGTGATAAATTTTTACCCGCGTCACCAAATATTTATGTGACAAAATCAAAGAATGCACAAGAAGCGCACGAAGCAATTCGTCCAACACACTTTGACAGTGCGGCACACGAATTGGACGGCGATGAAAAGAAACTTTATGAATTGATTTGGAAACGCACGATTGCGTGTCAGATGACAAATGCGGAATTTGATTCGGTTGCGGTTGATATTTTAACTGATGATAAAATTGCAACTTTTCATACCGTTGGTACAACGCGGACTTTCGATGGTTTTATGGCGGTTTATGTCGAAGATAAAGATGATAGTGATGACGAAGAAAATGAAAAATTACCCGCTATGGCCGTTGGTGATAAAATTAAAATTTCCGAAATAAAACCGGAACAACATTTCACGCAACCCCCCGCACGATATACCGAAGCATCACTTGTTAAAAAATTAGAAGAACTTGGTATCGGCCGGCCATCAACATATGCAACGATTATGTCAACGATTGTTGACCGCAATTATGTTGAACAAGACAAACAACGGCGGTTTCATCCGACATCCGGCGGATGGGTGATTGCGGCGTATTTGGCAAAGTATTTTTCAGATTTGGTCGATGTGAATTTTACCGCAAAAACCGAAGATACACTGGACGATGTGTCAAATGGAAATATAGATAAATTGGTTGCGCTAAATGAATTTTGGGGCGACACAAAGCAAATGATTTCCGGCGCGCGCGATGTTAAAACAACCGATATTATCGATGAAATAAATAAATTTATGACGAAACATATGTTTGCTGATGGTAATAGCAAATGTCCAAAATGTGGCGGTAAACTCGGGATAAAACTTTCGAAGTTTGGGCCATTTATTGGTTGCGAAAATTATCCGACATGTGATTATACCGCGCGTATGACACCGAATGATACGACGGAAAAAACGCAAATAAAAACAGAACCAAAAGATTTGGGTGATGGAATTTCTTTCCGTATCGGGCGGTTTGGGCCGTATGTGACGGACGGTGATAAAAATGCGGCGGCGAAAAAATATACATCTGATACAATCACACTTGAAATTGCAAAAGAATTATTGGCGGGCGGAAAGCAAAAGGCGGAACCAATCGAAATTGGGAAAAATCCCGCAACGGATAAAATGATTTATTTCTATCCAACCGGGCGTTATGGCGCATATATTTCAAGCAACAAGGTAAATGTTAGTGTCAAAGATAGGCCCGATTTAGAAACCGCAATTGATTTGATAAACAACAAAAAACCGACAAAAAGGTTTCGCAAAAAATAATGGCAAAATACGACAATAATTTTACAGACCAATTGCGCGAACGACTTTCAATTGTCGATGTTGTGTCGCGGCGTGTGCCTTTGAAAAAAAAAGGTCAAAATTATTGGGGTTGTTGTCCGTTTCATAATGAAAAAACACCGTCTTTTTCTGTCAATGAAGACAAGGGTTTTTTCCACTGTTTTGGTTGTGGAAGGCATGGCGATATTATTTCGTTCACAATGGAAACCGAACATATTGATTTTCGTGCGGCGATTACGGAACTTGCGGATATGGCGGGATTAAAAGTGCCGGATTATAAACCAAAATCACAACAACAAATTGACGCGGAAGAATCATATATTTCAATCACGACGGCGGCGGCGAAAATGTATGCGGAAAAACTTTTTACGCCCGATGGTGCGCATGCACTTTCATATATTCGTGGTCGCGGGTTTAGTGATGAAATGATAAAAAAATATGGTATTGGTTATGCGCCGAAAAACAATGCTGTTTCAAATAAATTTGTAAATGTAAAACAAGATAAACTTATTGCGACCGGCCTTGCGCGACGCGGCGAATATGGTATGTATGATTTTTTCCGCGATAAATTGATGTTCCCAATTTTTAATGCACGCGGACAAATTGTTGCTTTTTCGGGGCGGTCATTGGACGGGTCGGAACCAAAGTATATCAACACAACCGATACAGAAATGTTTCACAAACGACAAACACTGTTCGGGTTTAATTTTGCACGCGAAGCAATTCATCGCGCAAACCGCGCAATTATTGTAGAGGGTCAAATCGACGCGATTCAAATGCAATGTCATGGTTTTGGTGAAACGGTTGCGCCACTTGGGACCGCACTTACCGAAGACCATATTGCGATTTTATGCAAGGCGAACAGAAATATAATTTTTTGTTTTGATGGCGACGGGGCAGGGCAAAAAGCCGCCGCACGCGCATGCGGAATAATTATGCCTTTTTTGCGCGACAATTCTGATGTGCGGTTTGCGTTTGTGACCGGTGGCAAAGACCCCGATGAAATTTTACGCAAGGGAAACACGGATGATATGAAAAAAATTATTGATTCCGCGATTCCACTTGTTGATTTTTTATGGAACATTGCAAATAAAAACTTTTTAACAAATACGCCGGCGGGACGGACCCAGGCGGAAAAGTTTTTGAAAAATGAGTTACAAAAAATAACCGATAAAATGTTGCGTGCGGAATATGAACACGAATACGAATCACGCAAATTTAATAATTGGCATAAATGGAAAAAAACGGCGGAAACCGTGCGTATAGAAGTTCCAGAAATTGATACAATTGTTAAAAATACAATTATTTCAATTATAGATAAATATCCAACACTTGCCGAAAGATATGGCGATTTTATTAGTAAATTTAATCTTGATTTTTCGGAAAATGTTGCGGACGCGGGGCTGTCGTTCGATGCGGCGGAAAAGTATTTGGTGTCATTAAAATTACAAAAATATATTGAAAGTTTGGAAAAACAAAAACACGATTTAACGGTGCGCGGGCTTTCGGGTGAAAGTGATGTAAGCGAAGAAATCCGCCGTATAGACGATGAACTGAACCGTATGAGAGAGAAGTTTGAGTTGTTAGTGTAATCCGTTTTATTCACACATTTTTAATTCGTAATTATCTTCGTCTTGGTCGATGCGTTTATTACGGATTTCTTGGGCGGCGTTTATTTTTTGATGAAGCAAAACAATTTCAGGATGCTTTTCAAGTTTTTTATACATATCGTCAAGTAATGAATCTATGCTTTCCATGTCCGGCGCGTATATTGGCATTACAGAATTCATCGCATTAAAAATAGAATTTTTTATATCGGGTGCCAAATCTATTAAAATTGATAAATATGCATCGATGTGTTTTTCTTCGTGTTTCAAAACCGCATTATACGAACAAGAATCTTTTTTATGTGACCGGTCGATTTTAACCAAAAAATTTTCGTAACCAACCGTCGCATCAACACCATTGACAATTACACAATATCCATCGCGTTCGGGAATAACATTAAAATCTATATTATATTTTTCCATAAAACTTGTTTCCGTGATTCCATGCAGTTTAAAAGAAAAATATTTTCCGTTATATTCATCCATCGGGTCATCTGATAATTCAACCGTCTTGGTCCATTCGGGATTTTTAATATTTACAAATGGTGTTTTTTTATACTGAACACAATCGTCCGCAAATGTCGCAAATGGTAATAAAATAAAAAATATAATTTTTTTTAACATATTAAATATCGCCCGCACCTTGTTTTCGCAGGTATTCCGCAACAAACGCCGAACCAAATTGGCGATAAAGTTCTTCGGCAAGTAGCACCGACGAACGACCGGATTCAAATAATTTTAACAAACTACCTAATCCCCCAAGTTCGGTATTCAAAATTACCGATTCATTATTTACCGGTCGCGACAACAACACCGCACGTTTAAGGTTCGGATAGGCCTTGCCTTGGATAAATGCCATTTCAAGTGGATTTAAATTCCAATGTTCATAGTCCGCCGCGTCCGCCGCCGGATTGCGGAAGAACATTATCGTTTGTGCCTGGCCACGGACAACATCGCCAATTCCCAGTTTATCCAATACATTTGCGCGTTGGAACGCAACCATATATGCCTGGCGATTTTTGCGTCCTTCTTGGAGACCGGCAATAAAATTATCGCGGAACATTTGGTTTTCAAGCATCGGCGCGGTTTCGTCAATCATAATAAGTGACGGATTTCCACCAGAAACCGTTGTATTATTTATTCGGTGCAATATATATGAAATAACCGCGGGGGCAAGGACGGGGTCTTGCAAAATTTCGGTAAAATCGAAAGTGGTTAGGCGCGATTGCAGGTCCAGCGTATCACTTTCTTCATTAAATATGTCGCCGTATTGTAATGGGTCAACCCACTTTTTCAACGCGGCGCGCATTTTGCCGGATGACGAAAAACAACTTTCCCATAAATTTTTCAACATTCTGTCTTTATCAGCCAAGTAATCAAAATTCACCGATACCGCACGGGCAATTTCATCTTCGGAAAGTGGGTCGGATTGTTCGGATATCATTGAAAGCCAACGACGCAAAAATCCGCGGTTTGCCGCCGTATCCGACATTTTTAGTGGGTTTAGGTGCGCAAGGAAATTTGTTTCATTTTTTTCTTTACCTTGCATCGTTATATATTTTCCACCGGTCGCAAGTGTAAAGATTTCCGCCCCTTTGTTCCGGTCAAAGAAAAATGCCTTTAATTTTGGATGCCGCATAGATTGCGCGATAAGGAACGAAAACAGTGTTGTTTTACCACCGCCGGTTGGTCCGATGGTAAGTGTGTGTCCAACCGCCGCCGGTTTATCCGATACATGAAATTGGAATTGATACGGTGTGCCTTGGGCCGTTGGGAATATAACAAGTGGCCCCGGACCCCAATCGGAATTTGATATTCCGCGCGGTGCAGACGACATTGGAACACTGATTGCCGCGGCGCGTGATAACATTTTAAAGGTGCGCGGGAATGTATCAAACCCGGGGATAATTGAAAACCATGAAACCTTGGTTGCAAAACTTTCTTGGATTGGTGACACACCAAATGATGCAGAAATTTTTTTGAATTCATCAACATGTTCTTTTAATTCAGATTCACTTTTTGCAAAAACAATAAACAATGGATAATAATTTACAAGTGTTTGATTGCCGGAAATATTTTCATCCATTACCGATTCCGCGTTTGAAATTTGTTCTTCGGTGGAATCGTTTTCTTTGTTTGCGACACTGCGACGTTGGCGCATTACGGCCTCTACATCCGATGCGCCCATTACTTTAAAAGCGTTCATACAAATCATTTCTGTTTGAATTGTGTTTACGGAATCAAAAAAATCTTCGTCCAAATAATCAGGCGCCGCACGGAAAGATATAAGCGCCGCAAAGTATTCATAATTACCACTTATATATTTAACAGTTCCGTTTGGTAAAAATTCAACATCATCAACCGTTGCGTTTTCTGTGATTTTATCATCACACACCGCCGGCGCGGGTTTTGTTATTGGTGACAGAATACGACCGAAAAACTTTGCCATATTGTCGCGCGATTTGTTTTCGAGCATTTGCGGTTTATACGGCGCAAGTATTGATTCAATATAATTTCCATATTGATTTAGTTTATCGCGCGCATGCGCCCCACGAACCGATAACACAATATAATAGTTGTTCAAAAATATCTTTAACCCTTGGGAATGCCATTTATCGTAAATCTTTTGTAATACAGGTTGATCGAATTCGTAATCGGTATTTTCCGCAACCGCATCACGTGTGGTGAAAAACCGCAAGATGACATTTGGGTCGTGAATTTGGTTGAATAATTGCGCGCGCAGGTCAAGGAACTTTTCACGTTGTTCATCGGTTTGCATACTGGTTTGGACACCGGCAACGGAATAAACACGAATTAAACAACCGTCACTTAATTCAATAGAATTATCGGTATAAACCGTGTTAAATGGTATATATTCCGCGTAATGTTTATAACCAAACTTTGGAAACACGTGTTTTACAATCGTTGGAACATACATCAGTAAAACAATAAATACAAATATAACCGCAACCGCCATAATTGTTAGTGTTATGGTGTTTGAAAATCCGTTGCCAGCAAAATATTTGAAAAATTCAGGTATCATGCGGCAATTCTCCGTGGAATTTTATTTCTTATCATCTTTATTTTTGCAATCAAAATCTGGCCCAATTGCGGGTCGCGCCGTGAATATCGTGCCAATATAATATGAACCAAGCAGACCGATAATATGAAATACAGCGGATTTAGATAATCATTTAATTTATCGCCAAGGAAAAACATACCCACAATATATAATGTGATAAAAATCATAAACTGAATCATAAAATTCAACACCGCCAAAGTATATGGCACATAAAACAGATGTGACGGATTCGCCAAAGCTTTTAGGACTTGTTGTTTCATTTTGTGTCGATTTCCCCCTACGGATATTTTTATTATAACAATTTCCACATTTTTCAACAAGCATAAAAAATAAAAATCTTTGATTGTGGAAAATGTTGAAAACTTATGACTTTTTCAACAGGTTTTCCACAGGGGGTATTTTTCCACATTTTTGCCAAAATTCCCAAAAAACCGCGAAAAAATTGTTGAAAACTTTGTTAAAAACGATTTTTCCACATTTTCAACAGCCCCAATAACAACAACAAAATATAATATATTATTTGATTTTTGTAAAAAACCGTTTATAATACTTGCGCAAAAAGGATTAGATATGAAGTTTTTGAGTTCTTTGAAAGCATGGAAAAAACGCGGGAACATTAAACAGGTTCGTCGTGGTAAACAGGTTATTTTGATGGACCCTGATAACCCAAAGTTTAAGGCAAAACAGGGTTTCAAACGTAAATAATCCATTGTTTTATGCTATTTTTCGGCGTTTCTGTGGTTTCAGAAATGCCGATTTTATTTAGAATAAATTAAAATCTTTTGTAAATGCTTCTATCATCGCATCTTTGACTTCGGCGCCCGATAGGCCGGCGGTGCGCAGGTAATTTTCCTGGGGTCCGGTTATGTGCATCATGTGTGCACTGTGTTCGGCAAAATCGGGAACAGATTTTATACGCTGTTTCGGGGTAAAGCGAATTTTTGCACTTTTATCCGTTGTGTGGCCCGCAAGGCGAATATCAGATTTTGTATTCGGACAATTCGAATTTATAATCGCCGTGGCGGAAACGGTTGAATAACTGTTTTTATAACCGATTATTTTTGTTTGAATTAAAATTCCGGTATCGGGTGCGGTATGTTCGGCGATAAATTTCCCGCCAAAATCAGAACGATTTTTTACCATTATATGGCCGCGTAATTCAGAATTTTTCCCGGCATTTTTGATGAAAATGTTCAAAAAACCCGGGAAATTGTTTTCTAAATCAATGGTCAAAAATATGGGTTGGTTTTCGGCGGTTATATTTATATTTAATGTAATTTCGCGGTCGATTTTTCCTATATATATAATATGTATAGGTAAATCGTATTTTGTTGCAAAGTTTTCAGTTTCGGGAAGTGTTGAAATATCGGACTGAAAAACACCGTCGACATAAACGAGTGTTTCGGACGGAAAGGTTTTTATATTGAATTTGTTCCACATGTATGACATATTATATATTATAAAGGATTTTGTTATGGGTTTCAATTGTGGAATTGTTGGATTGCCAAATGTTGGAAAATCGACATTGTTTAATGCATTGACGCAAAGTGCCGCGGCGGACGCGCAAAATTATCCTTTTTGCACCATAGAACCGAATACCGGCCGCGTTGTTGTGCCGGATGAAACACTGCATAAATTGGCGGCGGTGGATAATTCGGCGAAGATTATTCCGACGCAACTTGAAATTGTTGATATTGCGGGGTTGGTGCGCGGGGCGTCAACCGGCGAAGGTTTGGGAAATAAGTTTCTTGGTAATATATTGGAAACAGACGCGATTATTCATGTTGTGCGTTGCTTTGAAAACGATGATATCGTACATGTGGATGGGCGGATTGACCCGATTGCTGATATTGATACGATTGAAACGGAACTTATGCTGGCGGATTTGGAAAGTTTGAATAAACAGATAAAAAATCTTGAAAAAAAGGCGCATGGGCTTGATAAAGTCGCAATAAAGTTATTGGCGGATGCAAATATAATAAAGGAAAATCTGGAAAAATCTGTGCCGGCGCGCGATGTTGATATTGATGCTAAGCCGTTTAATTTACTAACATCAAAACCGGTGATTTATGTGTGTAATGTTGAAGAGGCCGCCGCCGCAAACGGAAATAAGTTTTCGGACGCGGTTAAACAAAAGTTTGGTGCGAAAAATCCTGTACTGGTTATATCTGGCAAGATAGAAATGGAAATCGCACAAATTGTTGACCCGGACGAAAGAAAAATGTTTTTAGATGATTTGGGGCTTAAACAATCAGGGCTAGAGCAGGTGATAAAAACCGGATATGAAACATTGGGACTGCAAACTTTCTATACGGTCGGGCCAAAGGAAGCGCATGCGTGGACAATAACCCGTGGCATGACCGCACCCCAGGCCGCCGGTAAAATTCATACTGATTTTGAACGTGGTTTTATACGGGCGGAAATAATTTCACCGGCGGATTATATCGCGCTTGGTGGTGAAGTCGCGGTGAAAGAGGCGGGCAAAATGCGCCTTGTTGGTCGTGACTATGTTATGCAAGAAGGCGACATTTGCCATTTCTTGTTTAATAATTAGTGGGTAGTGTAAGTTTCGAATTTGCTACGCTATGTTGCATCATATGGCTGCGCGCAAATTTGTATTTATTCGAACTTCACTATCGTTCGTTCTTATATACAAATTTTGAACCGGCAACTGCGTTGCGGGTCACAAACCACAGACCACAACAAGATTTAAACAAAAAATACACTTATATGTCCGTCTTCGTTCGTTTTACTCACTGCGCCGCGACACTGAATTTTTCATTAAAAAATGGCCAAACGGCCATTTTTTGAAAAATTCGTGGTTGCGGGGGATGGATTTACTTCGTCACCTTGGCTCATTCGCTACGCTCACCGGTGCACTTTCGTTCACCTTTCGCCTGCGGTTGAACCACGCTTTTTCGGTGGTTCAAATCCGACACAACACACGTTAAACAAAAAATACACCATTGTGGTGTATTTTCTGTTTAAACTGGTTGCGGGGGATGGATTTGAACCACCGACCTTCAGGTTATGAGCCTGACGAGCTACCGGACTGCTCTACCCCGCGATAAACGGGAATTATTATAAATGTTCTTTTTTATTTGTCAAACAAAAACATTTATTCTTTTATTTTTTTGTTTTTTTGGGGTGTTAGAAATCATAATGTGCCACTTTTTGGTTATATGGTGGTGGGTTTGGGAATCTGTGCCTAATGTATGCTTGAAATATGATTTTTTTGTTGGTAAAATTGCGGTGTTATGTTCAGAAAGATTTGGAAAAAATTTTGGGAACCGATTTTGGGGCTGTCGATTTTTCAATGGATTATCGCCGGAATTATGGCGGTGATAATTTGGTTTGTGTATTTTACATGTCGGAAAAAAATTGTAAATTACGAAACTTTTAAGAAATTTCGGCATCGGCCCGCGATTTTTGTGTTCTGGCACGGGCGCAGTTTTATGTTGTCACCGATTGTGTGTTTGGGTGGTATGAAGTCCTATGCGGTGGCAAGCAAACACAAAGATGGCCGTATGATGGCAAAATTGCAACATTTATTTGGTTTGCGTGCGATTTATGGCAGTTCGCATAATGGGGGTTTATCTGTGTTGCGCGATGGGGTGCGGGTGTTACGTCGCGGCGACCATTCACTTTGTATTTCCCCTGATGGGCCGGGTGGGCCGTCGTTGCGTGTCCAAGAAGGTGCGCTTTATTTTGCAAAAATGACTGGGGCGCCGATTATTCCGGTTTGCTTTTCGGCGCGGCATGTTTGGATTCAACGCCGGTGGGATAGGTATTTATTGGTATATCCTTTTACCCGCGTAAAGTGTATTGTTGGGGAACCGATGTATATTGATTCAAAAATTTCTGATTCAGATTTTGAATCGCGGCGCAAAGAATTGGAAGATATTATGGTCGGACAACTTCGCGAATTGGACGCGGAATTTAATTTGCCAGTTATTGAGCAAGATTTGAATTCGGCGGACTTTAAGAAGGCAAAAAGAGAGGGCAGGGAACCAAAACTTACAAAAAGGTATAGATAAAATGAAGACACCTTGGTGGTTTTTACATAAAACACCGCTTAGTTTTTTGTTGTTGCCGATTGCGTTTGTTTACTATGGCATTGGGCGTGTTGTTTATGGATGGCGGAAAATGTTCGCGTATAAATCGCGACGCAAGATTATTTGTATCGGTGGAATTTTTGCCGGCGGTGTTGGAAAAACGCCGATTGTGCGCATAATTGCGAACTTTTTGGATGCACCCGTTGTTATGCGTGGGTATAAACGGACGGCAAGTACAAATAATATCGGGGACGAGGCCGCAATGCTTATGTCCGATGGAATTGCCGTGCATGTCGGGCATCGGAAAAGTAATATATTGTTATTAAATCGGCAAAAAGATAATACGCCGATTGTTATGGATGATGGTTTGCAAAATCCGTCTATTAAAAAAGATATCTCGATTTATGTTTTTGATGAAGGTTTGGGGTTTGGTAATGGATTTTTATTGCCGGCGGGGCCGTTAAGGGAAACGAAATCGCATATTCTAAATGCCGATGCGATTATTGTTATAAAAAATAAAAATCCGCGGAAAAAGTTCGCTTTGCCGACGGGGATTCCGATTTTTTATGCGGAAAATAAAACCGTATCGCCATACGCGCGTGGGGAACGGTTGTTTGCCTTTGCGGGAATTGGGTATCCAAAAAAGTTCTTTAATTCATTGACGGGGGTTGTCGCAAAACGTGGGTTTGGTGACCATTATCAATATACGGATAAAGATATTGCGGATTTAATAGAAAGCGCACGACGCAAAAAAGCAAAACTGGTCACGACGGAAAAAGATTGGGTGCGACTTCCCATCGATGTGCGCGAAAAAATAAAGTTCGCGCGGTTGGAAACAAAAATAGATGAAAGATTCTTTGATTGGTTAAAGGGGAAATTAAATTGCGGACAATAAAAAATAATGTTGTTTGTTCGGGTGTTGGTATTCATTCGGGTGACCCGATAAATATGATTGTGCGCCCGTTTGATAGGCCGGGAATTTTCTTTCGCCGCGTTGATTTAGATGATAAAAATTTAATTCCCGCGACATATGATAATGTGTGTGATACAAAAATGCGCAATACCACTATTGGTGATCTTGGTGGCGCGCATGTTAAAACAATCGAACATTTGATGGCGGCACTTTTTATTGCGGGGGTGGATAGCGCATTGGTTGATGTTGATGGGGCCGAAGTACCAATTATGAACGGCAGTGCAAGTTTATTTTATCGCCGAATAATGGAGGCCGGTGTCACAAAGGGTAAATATAAAAAGATTATTGTGAAAAAGCCCGTCGTTGTCACCGCGCGGGAAATGTTGCGGGCGTTGCCGTGGCATGAGCGGATAAAAGGTTTTATTTTGGGTTTGTTTTATCGCCGGCGCGGTTTGGACGGATTTGTTAAACTTTCGCCATCAAAAGACAAGGCGTTGAATATAAAGGCGACATTGATTTACCCCGAACCGATTATTGGAAAACAAAGTTTTGTTTATTCTTTTGATGAAACAAAATGGTCGATTGATAATTTTATAAAAAATATCGCATCGGCGCGGACATTTGGAAAATATGCGGAATGGGGTTATTTAAAGGCGCATGGTATGGCGCGCGGGGCGGATGAAAAAAATGTTATTGTGTTGGACTATGGTGGGGAAAAAACACTAAATCGAATTTATTGGCCGGACGAATTTGTGCGTCATAAAATTATCGATGCGATTGGTGATATGTTCACATCCGGTGGGTTTATTGTTGGAAATTTGGAATCTTATAAGGGCAGTCATGCGTTAAATAATGCGGTGCTTAAAAAGTTGTTTAGTAATCCCGATAATTATGATATAATAGATGCCGAATAAAACAAAAGAGGGAAGTATATGAAAAAATATCTTGGATTGTTTTTGGGGTTGTTCGCACTTTGTGGTTGCGGTGGATATATTAAAAATGAAAACGGCAGTGAATATATCAAACAATTAGATGGTGAACCGATTGGGTGTGTTTTCCTGTATAAACTGGAATCAGAAGTTTCGGTTTATGATGCAGATGATGCGCGCCGTTATTTGGAAAATCGTATCGCCGACCAGGCGCGACCGGGTAATGCGTATTGGTTGGTAAGTCAACGGACACGACCGAACGAATGGGTTTTATTTGGACCGGAACGCGCGTTTGTTTTGGCGGCCAATGTTTATGAATGTCCGAACCTGCATGCGGTAAAGACCGCACGTACCGATAAACCATTTCCGGACTATGACGCGAAACCGTCATGTGCAAACGGTTCGTTTTATGGTATCGGTGGTGGTGGGTGCGGACAATAATTATTAGTGGTTAGTGTTAGTGATTAGTGGTTAGTCGTTTCTGGAATAAATCCGTAATTATGAGATAATTCCAGAGATTGCTAACCACTTACACTATCCACTAATACTAATCAATAATTTACACTGGAATTAGATATTCGATTTGTGTTATAATCTTGCAAAGCGAGAGAGATTTTGTCAGGTCAATATGTCCATATTAAACGGAAAAAATACGCGTCGGGATTGGTGTGGCAACCGATGGTGGCGGGTTTTACAACGCGCGCGTATGCACAAAAATTGGCAAATGGTATTGACCGGCGGCTAAATCTTTATGTGCGTTATAATGAAATGGTCGGGCTTGGGGCGCGGTCAAATGGTTTGCATTCCGGAATGCCATCAATCGCCATAGAGGTTATAAATGCTTTGCCGGGGTATTCATCGTTGTTGGCAGCGTTTAAGGTTGAAGATAAATTCGTTTTGGTTGCGGTTAGAAACGGCGTTATTTTACAAGATTTATTATTCAATGATGAAAATGCGGCGCGTGAAAAATACGCAGAATTAAATGAAATTCCGGATTGGAATGCGACATTTGCGCCGGCGGCGTGGGGTATTCCGCGTGCGGTTGATAGAAGTATATTTGATTTAATTTCGGGTCGTGTTCATGCGGTTTTGCGCCCCGTTAGTCGTTTGGCATCGGGTATGGTGTCTTTGATTTTGTTTGTGATTTTTGCTCTGATGATTTTATATTTCTTTCGCGAACCGATAAATAAAGTTTTTGCGCCAAAACCACAAATATCAAAAATAAATCCGGAATTGGCCGAAGAATATAGAAGAAAAATTGAAGAAAAAGACAAAGAATTGGACGCGCAATTTGAAATACGCCAAGAACCGGAATATCAGCCGATTGAAATGCCGTATGATTATTTGCCGGACCCATATGAACGTGCGGATTTGTGCTATCGCGCGATTGGGTTTTTAATGCAACAGGTTATAGGATGGAATCAGACGGTTGTGGAATGCGATAAAGAATATGCAAGTGCGACATTCCGGCGGTCTTTTGGAACATTGGATGATTTTTATGTTATTGCCAGTGATATAATGCCGGGTGTGTTTGTTCAAGAATTAAATGATGATGAAATTTTGGTGCGTGCAAAATTGCCGGAACGTGTGGTTTCTTCGTCATATGATTTGCGTGATATTGATACGATTGTTCGTGAATTGACAAGTCGTTTTCAATCGATAAATTTGGATGCATCCGTTGTTCCGGTTGCGGATGTTATTTCAAATGGCTTTCAATCGGCGGATGTTTATTTTGTTGGAATTACGGTGGATACAAAACTTATACCCGAACAATTTATAAAAATTTTTGAAGATTTTGGTGGTGTGTACATGACCAAGGTGTCGTGGAATGCCACCAGAAAAATGTGGAACTATGAGGTGATAATCTATGCAAAACAAAATTAAACTTTTATTATGTGTGTGTGCGTTTGGAATAACACAGGCGTGTTATGCCGAAGAAATTGATATAAATGTTGAAGACGTGGCGGCAAACGAACAATTTTCCGCGGATGCAATTGAAGAATACAATGTCGATGGGTCGCTGTTTCAACAAATTACAGATTTGGAACAGGAAAAAGTATTGATGCAATTGGAAAAAGAACGCGCGCAATTAAATCTTGATTTGGATAGATTGGCCGCGGAAAAAATAAAACTGCATATGGAAATTGATACTTTGTCCGGCCGCGCAGAGCAGCAACAGCAAGAATTTGAAACGGAACGCGCACGGTTGCAAAACGAAGCAAAGCGTTTGGAAAATGAACGCGAAGCGTTGAATAACAAACAGGTTGCACCAACGCCATCATATGCGCCATCGCAACCGGTGTATTCAGAACCGCCGCAACCAAAACCGGAAACCGAGATTACGAAAAAATATAAACTGTTGAATGTATTCGGTGCGGGTTCACAGTTGCAGGCGACAGTTCAAGATTTGGCAAACGGTCAAAATAAAAAGTTGAGTGTCGGTAAAGATTTAGACGGGTACACGGTAAAATCTATATCGTTGGATGAAGGTGTTGTGTTTTCAAAAGATGGTGAAATTCAAACACTGAATGTTGCAAATGGTAATTAAAGATGAAAGATTTTTCAAACGATATCGTTTTTGAAAAAAAACCGAGTGTTCCGGTGGGGATGGAACGGTCGGATGCGGACGATATTGTTGAATATCTTTTTTCTGAAAACAATAAATTACTTACCGCGAATGGTGCGGAATTTGAATTACCAAAAGAAACCCAGGGGTTGTTGGCGTATTTTTCAGGTGGAAATTTGGTTATATCGCGGACACATCGGTATGATGGGCGGGTGCTTGCGTTTTTAGATTTATTGCGTAAAAAAAATCGGTCAATGCTTTTGCCTTTTTATGCGGATTTGGGTTTGATTTCGTCGATATATAAACATTATGAAAACAAAGTCGGTGGCGCGCGCGCGCGGGTTGATTACAACAACCAAATGCAAAAAGATTTTGTTGATATTGTTGCCAAGGCCGCCGCACAAAAAGTTTCTGATATTCACATAGAGGTTGCAGACCAAACAACAATTTATTTTCGTATAGATGGCAGCATGCAACCGGTGTTGGAATTTAATTCGGGGTGGGGTGAATCTTTTGTTCGTGCCGCGTTTGCATCCGCCGATATTTCAAATTCAAACTATGCACAAAATGAATATCAATCAGCACAGAAAGATGGACGCACACCACTTCGCGGAACAAAAGATTTGTATTTGCCCGAAGGTGTGCTTAGTATCCGTATGCAATTTAATCCTGTGGCGTTTGGGTCGCGATATGTTGTGATGCGATTGTTGTATGATAATCCATCGGAAAGTATAACGACCGAACAGGAATTTGGAAAATATGAACAAAAATTGTTGCATCGTTTGCGTTCGTTTCCAACGGGATTGGTTGTTGTTGCGGGACCCACCAGTTCGGGTAAATCAACGACACTTGTTCGCAATATGGTTTTGATGTTAAAAGAACATCATTATGAAATAAACCTTATTACGGTGGAAGACCCGGTCGAACAAAAAATTTTTGGCGCACATCAAATTCCGGTTGTAAACACAACCAACGAAGAACAACGCGAAAACGAATATACCGAAGCGTTGGCGGCGGCACTACGCAGTGACCCCGATACTTTGATGGTTGGTGAAATTCGAACATTGGCGGCGGCGCAATTGACCGTCAAAGGTGCGCTTTCGGGACATAATGTTTGGACAACATTGCATGCGAATTCTGCGATGGCGGCGTTGGTGCGGTTGTTGGATATGGGGGTCGAAGCGTTTAAGTTAAAAGAAGAAACGATGATGCGTGGACTTATTTCTATGCGTTTATTCAAACGGCTTTGTCCCCATTGTCGTGAACGGTTGATGAGTCATCCGGAAAAACCAGAGTATGCACGTGTTAAAGACGCGTTTGGTGATTTGGGTTTGAATCAGGTTTATGTTCGTGGCGGGGGGTGTGAACATTGCAACGGAACCGGAACGATGGGGCGTATCAAGGCGGGTGAAATCATTATCACAAACAGTGATTTCTTAAAACTTGCGCTTGCGGGTGATACGGATGCGGCGGTTAAATACTGGTTGGAAGAAATGGACGGACGCACATTAAAAGAAGCGGCATGTTCGTTGATGTTGCAAGGTATAATCGGTGTTGATGAATTGGAACGTTGGGTTGGTTTGTTAGATAGGCCGGGGGTATATTAAAAATGACAAGTATTGAAATTTTTTACGCAAAAATGGTTTGTCGGTTTAGTACGAACAAGCGCGTCTCAATATGGCGCAAATTGGTATCGTTGCTTAAAAATGATTTTACATTGGTAAATGCATTAAATCGTTTGCAGATGACGGAATCGCGTGGCGGGACAAAACCAAATGAACCATTTGCAATATGTTTGCGTGAATGGGAAAGAAACCTTGAACGCGGGTACAGTTTTTCCGAGGCCACGCGTGGTTGGATTCCAACCGAAGAAACATTGCTACTTACATCCAGTAATATGTCAAGTTTGATTATTGCACTTGAAAATGTTGGTCGTATGGTTGTTGCAAATAAACGCATTGGGCGCGCGGTGTTTGGTGCGATTGCATATCCGCTGTTATTATTGGTGTTGGTGTTCGGTATAATTATTATGGTTGGAATTTATCTTGTGCCGCCACTTGCCGAAGTTGCCGGTGAAAATATGGTTTGGACTGGTGGGGCGGCGTCACTTATATGGTTATCGGAATGGGCGGGACGTTATTGGAAATTTATCGCTTTTATATTTGTTTTGGTAATAGTTTTTGCGTGGATTTCTTTGCCAAATTGGTCTGGGCGGTTGCGTGCAATGTTTGATAAATTACCACCGTGGAATATATATAAAATTCGTATTTCGGTTGGTTGGATGATGTCGTTGGCCGCGATGGTTTCGGCGGGTGTTTCGGTGCCTGATGCGATGCGTGTGATTGCCGATAATGCGAATAATTATTTGCGAAACATTTTGGATAAAACACTGCGACATATTGCGAACGGTGATAACCTTGGGAACGCATTGCAAAATACGGGCATGGATTTTCCAAGTGAAGAATTGATAGGTGATTTGGCGGTCTATTCAGATATGAACGATTTTGATGAAAACCTGAATCATATCGCAAACGAGTATTTGGAAGAATCAGTTCGAAAAATAGAATCTTTGTCAGATGCGCTGAACACGGTTGGAATTTTGTTGATATCGGGCGTGATTGCGTGGGTCGTCCTTGGGACATTCCAAATGCAAGACCAAATTACGGCGTTTTTTTCATAGATTGAAAAATGTGATATAATGACAGCAAGAAAAAAGGAGTTTTATTATGGCAAACTATAAGTTCAATTATACAGGATTGAAATTATATGATTTATTGACTTTTGCGTTGGCGGTGGAACCAGAAGCCAGGCAATGGTTTATACAAAATCTTGGAGGAGATATACTGAGTTATTATTATAATAAAACACATAAAAATCTTGAGGATGATCTTTATTGGAATATATCTCACAGTGATTATTATGGTGAAAAGTCATATGATGTATTGCGTAATTTGTTAATGGGAAAAACAAGAATGAATCAATATGGAAAAAACATTGGTGATACAGCGGGTGTTGAAGATATGCGTAAAATACTAGAAATATTAGATAATCCAAATGATACAGATGGTCAAAAATTTTTATTTGGGTTGTTGAAAGAGTGGGAAAATTTGCCAGAGACAGAACGTAGTGGTTTTAATGAACGTTTTGCCAACATTTGTCGCACTTTTTTACTTGAACCTAATAATACATTTCGTATAAATGATTCAGATATGAAAAAAAGTTTGATGTTTAGAATTGCGGATAATGTAAAATGGTATGATAAATTTCGTTGGTATGCTGAAATTTTAGACCATAAAGATATTAACCTTAATGCGTCGGAAATGCGATCTTTGTATGACAAAATGTTGGGGTGTAAAAATGATTTTGTACAACATTATAAACAACAAGAACTTGGACGTAAAGACGGTGATCCGAACGGGGTAGAAAGGTGGGTCAATGAAAAGTTAGCAAAAGTCGAAGAAAGGTTGGAACAGGTTCTTGAAAAAGAAGCTACGAGAGTTAAAAAAAGGTATGAACGTCCAACAGTCACTGTTCGCGAAAAAACAAGAGAAGAATTGTTAGAAGAAATAAAAACTCTTAGAAAGCAAAATATGCTTTTGCGTCAGGCTTTGGATGTGGTACAAAAGAGTGAAGTAGAAACACCAAACAAGGGTTTTGTGTATCCAGATCGGAATTATAATATGTAAAGAGGCGATGTCATGGAAACACCTTTATATGCCGCGATTTTAGAATTTTTTGTAAAAAATCCAGGATACAAAATATCGCCCGATGAATTTGTCGGTTTGGTTAGTATGTTGTCCAAAGAGGCGTTAAAACACTAAACCATAAACGGCAGGTTTTCCAAAGTTCCTTCGGCCACACGCAGGTTCACGTCAATCATCATAAACACGCAATCTGGACTTGTTTTCACAAGTTCGGGGTCGAACATATGGGTTGACAGCAAGTGGCTTGTGTTTACGGATACCTTGGTAATCAAATGGTCGTCGTCAAGAAGTGTATAAATTGGTCCGGCGTCACGCGGGATATTTTGCCCGATTTCGTGTTCGTTTTGCGGACAACGCAGGCCGTCAAATAATGTCTTCATGCGGTTATCAATGTCCGAACGCGGAACACCGATGATTTCCGGGTGTAACATTTGAATATCTAATTCCGCAATAAGTTTTAGTTTTGGTGTAATAATCGGATTCCAATCTATGCCACCGACATGGCGGGTGATAATCGGGCTTTTTTGTGCATTTGGCCCCATATATTGGGTCAGGTTATTCCACGGTTGGTGTTCCAATAGTTTTTTAAGTTGTGGGTGAAATTGCATGCGAATATCAGAAACATGCTGAGCCCGCTTTTTGGGATTGATTAAAATTTCACCAAAATATAGCAGTTTGAATTTCATTTTTGTTGTCCTTGGATTTGTTTAATAATTTCGTTTAGTTTTTCGTGCGCCACGGGTTCGGGGCGAATATGACGTTTGCCGTGGTGGTCGCCTATGATAATTTCGCGTGATACACCACCATGCGTTTGTCTGATAGATGTATGG
>JAZKZR010000006.1:0-18136 GCA_045612805.1 Candidatus Enterousia sp. | reverse complement strand
CCCTATTTTCCCGTCATCCCGGCGAAAGCCGGGATCTCGTCGTTACAGTTGTAACCACTAGATACCGCCCTGCGGCGGTATGACGATTAAAATTTGTCGTCCCCGTCACCCCGCTGAAAAGCGGGGTCTTGTTGAACCTCGATAACAACCCCGCAGAGATCCCGCATCAAGTGCGGGATGACGACTAAAATTTGTCGTTTTCGTCACCCCGCCCCTATTTTCCCGTCACCCCGCTGAAAAGCGGGGTCTTGTTGAATCTCGACGATAATCACTAGATACCGCCCTGCGGCGGTATGACGATTAAAAAAAGCGGGGTCTTGTTGAACCTCGACAACAACCCCGCAGAGATCCCGCGCTTCCGCGGGATGACGACTAAAAAAAGTGCGGTATGACGACTAAAAAAAGTGCGGGATGACGATAAAAACATGATGGCGGGAGAGGAAGCCCACCATCACATAAGGACACAATTTAAAACAACATTTTTCTTTTTTATTCACACTCCTATGGTTTTTATTCAATACCACTCTCTTGTCAAACTATACAATCATTATGCGCCTGTTGGTGCCATAATGGTCCATTCATATCTGACGCCACCGGCATTATTATTAAGCGTTGCATCCCAATACGCAACCAACGCACACACATGGGTACCACTTGCCGTATCACACTCATTTGGCATATCCGATGGTATATCAGCCGTAGTATCTTCGGCCAAGATAACATTACCATTGCCGTCGGTCACAAGTTTCTTGTTGGCATAACCACTGGGCGCCCTTTCAGTCCAGTTCATAGGCACCGCATATTCATAAACCGCAATACCAGTTGCCAAACTATTACTAGAATCAGCCCTAATTCCATTATTATCATATCCTACATCACCCGTCGTTGTATTATCTTTACCGAGTATAAGATTTCTTTTCAAATCAAGATAAACCCCGGCCGTATGACCTTGCTGTGAACCGTCATCCGTAGTTATCTTAACATACTTGTGTGCAGTAGATAACGACTGACCATCTTGACCTTCACCTAAATTATACCAGTTTCCTTGATACGGATCCGCATCGGTTCCACTGCCAGTTCTGAAACCGACCTGGGGTGTCGCCGATGTTGCTTTCGGCTGATAACCATTACTATTCGGATCGGTTGGATCACCATAGGTGACAAAATCATACACGGCCTTGGCGGTGGTCAAATTGGTTTGTACCGTCGTTGTCGCCCCACTGGCACCACCGGCACTAATATCCCCGGCTGATTCTGCAACACGCGCATCCGGAACGATAAGTTCCCAGTGATCAAGATGTTCCAAATCTGTATCAGTTGGATTTGTCGCATTTCCATTGTATCCATTTTCAAAAACCGCAACCTTTTGCGTATGCTTTTCTGTGTTACCGGTCATATTTCCCGTAGCACCCGCTTCTTGTAATTCCTGTTTAACAAATTTGTAAACGTTGCGTGATGTTGGATATTCGGTATTTGTTGATTCATCATCAATAGATGTGACATCGTTCGGATACGTCCCAGTGGTCGGATCTTTCTGACTCAAATTCTGGAAATTCGTATCAACGTACGTTTTTGACGTGACGGTCTTGTCATCAGTACTGACAGCCGATGCGCTTTGTGCGAACACCGCCGCGGCAAAGCCCGCAAATACCAATCCTCTTATTTTAACTTTCATTGTTTTTTCCTTTTTTTCGTTTGTTGTTGTTTTGCACCACCCCGGGTGTCAATTGAAACACCCGAACCAGTGCGCTTTCCGTGGTATTCAAAGGTTTATTGTGTCCCTTTTTACTACCAAAGCTCTTATTCTCCCCTTCCCGGCGGGAAGGGGTGGCGCCGAATGGCGACGGGGTAAGGGTCAAACAAAATCGTAAAACCCACCACCACACCAAACAGGTATGCCAATGTCATAGGATAAAGCCACACCCACCGGCGGTCCCGCCGAACCCCTTTCCAAGGGAAAGGTAACGACCCCATCCGACAATTTTAAAATCTTGATTTCCCCTCTATTCTTTTACTTTTCATCCTTTTTTTGTTTGTTCATTGTTGTTCGAAACTTTATTCATTACCTGTCACGATGACCTTGAACCATGCCTTTTCACCATATTCGTCCAATGCCATAACATAACGCGCATCCGAATCCAATTTATAAGTTCCATCTGAATCTTCGGATTGATTTTTCCATACATCAACCCAATCAAGTGTATCCGTTATGGTCCTTGCCATCTTGGCACGTTCCAACGCCGCATCGTCCGCAACATGGATATTCTTTATCTTTTCATCGGCAACCCAGCCATCTTCGTTAACAACCAAAACAGTATCGGCATTATCCGGGGTTTGGAACTTATCAACCTTGCCATCAATATCCAAATCACTAAAATCAACATCACCCGGAACAACACGACCATCAGCATTAATAATCAATGTTTTGCCTTTGTTCGCAACACCTTGATCAGATTCAACGAAATCACCGGTCGGTTGCACATTTCCATACTCATTAACAATCAATGCATTACCAGCGTGCTCTGGACCCTGGAATTTATCAACCTTGCCGTTAATATCAATCGCATCTGGAATTTCACCGATTGGCTTTACCTTGCCATCATTATCGACAACCAATGCCTTGCCTTTGTACTGGCGGCCTTGCAATATATCAACCTTTTCCGCCAATTTGGCATCCATTTCCGGTTTATAATAAACCTCGTTCGCATTGGTGACCCGACCGTCGGCATCAACCGACAAAACATGACCGGCGGCACCAATACCCTGGACTTTGTCAACCTTGCCATCAAGATCAACATTTAATTCATCGGGGGTCACAAATTCAGACGTCGTCACAAAACCATCAGACCCGACAACCAATGCCTGACCGGCCTTGTTGATACCCTGCTCTTTATCAACCTTGCCGGAAATATCGGCCTCTACATCGTCAAGTATATTTGTGATGTTTTGAATATCGTTATTAATATTTTTAATATCGTTGGTAATTTCTGTGGTGTCACCACCGCCACCGCCACTGCTAATCTGATGCGGCGCACCAATGTATGGACCAATTGATAAACGTTGCGACGTGGATGCCGAACGATTTGCATCGGCCGTTCCCGACGCAACCGTTGTAACCGGGGCGGAACCACTTGACGTAACCGTCGGACGGGCCGTCGAACGTATCGAACCCGCACGCGATGCCGTTAGACCCGACGGCGATGTGGGTGCTGTAACTGTATTACTGTTCGCAGACGTTCCCGCAGAAGTATTCACAGAACCGGTCCCCGTTGAACCAGTGCCAACGAAACCACCAAGCTGACGCACAGCCGGTGCCGCAAAAACATCCACCGCACCAACCGCAAAAATCAACGTTATCAAAGATGTATGAAATGTAAACTTCATCTCCCTTCCTCACCATACATTATACCACTGGTTTGGCCGTTCACAAAATCTGTCAATCAAATTTTTTCTATGCCGTGAATTCCGTGGGCTGCAGAGAACAAACCGAATCGATTTTTACATTTTTTTGTCAAAGTTAGCGATTCGCTTTTTTTCCTAAAAACGAATCGGTTTTCCGCGGAAAACGAATCGTTTTTCGAAAAAAAATACCCGCAAAAAAATCGCGGGAATTTTGTTTCAAATTTTCGTCAACTAAAATTCGTATTTAAGTCCAACTGAAATCGAATTATCCATCACAAAACCAACCTTAGTTTCCACCGATTCTAACGGTATCTCTTGATCGCCAACCTCTATAGACCAACCGGTAACCCCACGTGTAAGTTTCGGTCCTTTGAACCCGGCAAAACGATAACGCACATCCAAAATCAAATTTTCCGATAAATAATACGCATACCCAAGCATAGCCGCACCCATTGGGGATGTTGCGGTCTTGCTTGAATTATTTGATGTAAAATGTTCCCATTCCATTGAAATGGTCGGAAACGCCGCACCACCACCAATACCAAGGTAAAGACCGTTCGTAAAATCATGGTAAACATTCGCCGTCACATACGGCACAGATAACTTAAAAGATAAACCATTATCAGAATCTTCAAATTCCGATGTAAATCCGCCTTCTATGTCCATGCGCCACCCCGGATTAAACCGATACCCCGCAACAATGTGTCCACCAATCAACGGTTTGAACCGATAGTCGTCATGATTAAACGCCTCGTTATATGCCACCGGCAAAGCAGTATACTCATTACGCCAATTTAGCAAATTTATATCTAAATTCATACCAACATAACCACTTCCACCCTTATTATACACATACGCCCCCGAAGTCCCAGAACTACCACCAATCGGACGTGATTGCTGATATGTCGTCGTTCGCGTATTTACGGCAGAAACGTTCGGCGCTGCCACATAATTCGTGCGCTGATAACTTGTTGGTTGACGATAACCCGACTGTACCGGAACATAGCCACGTTGCAAATAACCCGACGACACCACCGGCGTTCCAACAACATAACGCGCCGCCCCATTACCCCCAGTGGCCACACACCCGCCATTGGAACATCCGCCACCCATTGTAAAGGTATTCGAAATAACCTGGGGCGTGCCAGGTGTCATACGAATATTTTGACATCCACCCGCGTCACCACAGGCCGCGTTCGCCTGGTCACAAACCAAAACGGCGCAAACCGCCACAAATCCACCAAAAAAACGCTTCATAGAAATCTCCTAAATACTTCCTTTTATAAAACTATAACACATTTGAAAATTTTATAAAAGACAAAAATTTTTCGTTCGCTTTCTAACGCCCTTGACCGCAAAATTTTTTTTTACTAGTATGCATGTTATGGAAGATAATACCGTAATCTCTTTTATCGGCGTTGGTGCGCGTTATGACAATGACCCAGATATATTGACTGATGTGTCTTTTAACATCGGTGCGGGTTCGTTTTATTTTCTGTCGGGTGCATCGGGCGCGGGCAAAACAACACTGTTGCGACTGATATATCAACTGCATAAACCTTGTCGCGGAACGATAAAGATTTTTGGTAAACCGACAAATTCTATGTCGCGCGACGAAATAACCGAAATGCGCCATAAAATGGCGATTGTGTTCCAAGAATATTCCTTGCTTTCGCACATATCGGTGTTTGATAATGTCGCCCTGCCCTTGCGCGTGCGTGGTGTGGATGAAGGCAAAATAAAAAAACTTGTTACAAAAACATTGGAATGGGTCGGACTTGCCAAATACGCAAATGCGAATCCCAAGAGTTTAAGTGGTGGCCAACAACAACGCGTTTCTGTGGCACGTGCAATTATTGTTCAACCATCAATTATGCTTGCGGACGAACCAACCGGAAATTTGGACGATGAAAACGCGTCACGTTTGATGGAACTGTTTATCCAAATGAATAAAATGTTTGGAACAACAATAATTCTTGCCACACATAATTCAAAACTGATGGAAACATATAAATTCCCGATTATGCATGTTGAAAATCATAAACTGACATTTACGGGGCCGGCACACGCGCATACCGGGGCGAAAAGGGTTGCGCCCGAAATCCACGACACAAAGTATTTTACGGAATTATCAAAACAATTTAACGATATTGGAAATAAATAAAGATGAAAAAACCGATTGTATTCTCATTATTTCATGATCAATCCGTATTTATGACGGTAATTATGGGCATTATGACTTTTTTGGCGGTGTTGTCATTGGGTTTGGCACTGGCGATTGGTACGGGAATTGTAAATTGGAATCGCCAATGGGATGTCCATGCCACGGTTCAGGTTACGAACGCTGAAAAAACAGATACAATCAAGAAAATTTTTGAATCGAACCAAGATAAAATTGATAGCATGCGCCAAATCGAAGATGACGAAATGTCGCGCCTTATGCGACCATGGATGGGCGGTGACAAAGGCGTTCTAAAAAAATATCTGCCGGTAATGTTCGAAGTTAAATTTAAATCGAAATCCGACATGAACACAGTTGGCGGTTTAATCGGTACAAATGCGCGTTTTATTCCGCACTATGACGCGTTACGTCCATCAATATCCGCGGGATGGAAAATGGTAACGATACTTGCATTACTGCTTGGGCTTATTATCGTGACGATTGGAACATGCGTTTCATTTATCGCACGCAACACGGCAATTTTACATCGACGCGAACTTGAAATTTTGAACCAGGTCGGCGCCAGTGATAGGTTTATAACACGGCAAATGCAAATAATTGTCGCGCGAATTTGCACCATCGCATGCATCATTGGTTTTGCAATTGCATGCCCGATATTACTTATGACATTGGGGCTTGCGCGGTCCGCCCGCGTTGGGTTGATGGCGATGCTGGAAATATCCGGTGCCGGATGGGTTGCACTTTTACTTGTGCCATTTATAATTGTAATGTTTGCGATAATGGTAACGAAACGAACAACATTAAAGATATTAAAAACCGAATCATGAAATTGCTGCGTCCATCATTTTTATTACTTGGCATGTTCGTCATTGGCGGAATCGTTTTCAAATTGACATCACCAAACGATTGCGATTTTATTTTGGATAACGACAGTATTTTTGTCTTAACCGGTGATTTTCGCCGCGTTCCGTTCGCCCTGCGCCAGGTTGAAAAGTATCCCGACGCGGACCTTTATATAATCGGTGCGGGTCCTGGCGCACCATATATTGGCACCGAACGTGCCATAATCGAATCGGAATCAAAGTCAACATATCAAAAC
The DNA here is from genome assembly GCA_045612805.1 of Candidatus Enterousia sp. Taxonomy (GTDB): domain Bacteria; phylum Pseudomonadota; class Alphaproteobacteria; order Rs-D84; family Rs-D84; genus Enterousia. The sequence continues at coordinate 11,453 of JAZKZR010000006.1, read as the reverse complement.
GCATTGGCGATAAAAAACATTGTGGAAAAATCGGGACTGGACCGAATCGTGGTCATCACAACCGAAGATCATATTCAACGCGCAACATTTCTTATAAAATCGGAATTACCGGAAACGCAAATCGTGTCATGCCCGGTTGCACTGCATGAAATGCGACCCGCACGCCGATTGGAACGTTGGATGGTTGAATATGTGAAATTCTTGGTCACAATGATTGGAATCAGGGAAGGCCCGGAATCATCATATAAATAAAAAGGTAAAAAAATGTTTAGGACAATTATTTTCAAAATCATACTTGGCATATACTTTGTTTTGTGGGCACCGATATTATTGGTCGTACTACCATCGCGCAAAATGACACTGCGCGCGATTGTTGCGGATGCGCGTGGCGTATTAAAACTTGCACACATAATATGCGGAATAAAGTATCGTATTTTCTATCCCCCAACCGAAGAAAACGGCGTCCCCGTCCAACCGAACGACAATATCCGCACCGATGGCAAGGCAATTATCGCATCAAAACATATGTCGATTATGGAGGTTGCGATTTTGGTCACCAACATTCAAAATCCATTTTTTATTGTAAAGCGCGAATTATTTTGGATACCGATTTACGGGTGGTCATTTTGGTGCATGGGTTTGCAACCGGTGAACCGCACACGTGGTGCAACAAATATGAAAAAACTTTCGGCATCGGTCGCCGCACGCATAATGAACGGCCAAACGCTTATCATCTTTCCCGAAGGCACACGTGTAAAACCCGGGCAAAAAATTCAATTAAAACGTGGACTGTTATTTTTGGCGGAACAATTAAAGTTGCCGATTACGCCGGTCGGCGTTGATACCGGACTTTATTGGCCAAAGCGCGGAAAAATGAAACCCGGCACAGCAAAAATCTATTTCGAAGACATTTTGCCGTCAACCGCAACATTGGCCGATGTCCACGCCGCAATCAATAAACACAGTGCATAAAAACGGGCGCGAACGCCCCCGCATTAATCACCTACATTAACAACTATTATTTGCACCACGGTTTACGCCGGCCGCCGTTATATTTGCGGCCAAATTTTTCACGAATTAAAATTTCGCCCACATCGGCGCCGTTCGCATTTTTCACATTTGCATCAATCCGCCCAAGATACTTATCATCTTTGACATTACTAAGTTCCACCATCGACCCAATGGGGATTATTTCGGAAAGTCGGTCGCGTGCCGCAATTGCACGCGACCGTTCATATTCACAATCACCGTTCATTTCCGGTGTATCAACATTACGCAACCGAACACGCACCGAAACGGTCGTATCGGCATCCAAATTCACACTTGCGGAAAAAGTATCACCGTCCAAAATGTGCCCCACCCGCGCCGGCACGGCAAACGCCGATGCGCCCCAGGTAAATACCGAAACGGCGACACAAAACCACTTCATCACGGTAACCTTGGCGACCAGGTTGGTTCCAAACCGTTCACACCATCGGGCAAATCGATTTCATATAAATTCTGGCCGGTGATATCGACACTGCGAATATGGCTTACGCGTTCCATATCATCATCGGTGCGTTCCGTTTCATAATAAACCAACCTGCGCGAACCGGGCGCCCATGATGGGGCCTCCATAAACCAACCACCGGCAAGAATTTTTTCATTTTTCCCGCGCGGGTCCATCACCCCGACATAGAATGTATCGTCCGCCATTTTCGTGAACGCGATAAATTGCCCATCTGGTGACCATGCCGGCGTTGCATACCGCCCCGCCCCGTAAGTAATACGTTCTTCTTCCAATGTATTTAGATCCAGAACGTGAATTTGCTGGCTGCCGCTGCGGTCGGAATTAAAGGCAATTTTGCGTCCGTCGGGGGAATACGTAGGGCTGGTGTTTATTGAATTACCACTGGTCAATTGGCGCAGCAAATTATTTTCAATATCGTATTCATATATATGTGTAATTCCGTCCTTTACCAAAGACAACGCCACATGTGACCCGTCCGGCGAAAAGCGCGGCGCAAAATTCATACCGCCGAACTTCCCAAGTCGCCGCTGTGCGCCCGTATTCAAATCCAAAATCCAAACCATCGGGTCATCATTATAATATGACAAGAACACCACCGATTGCATATTCGGCGAAAAATGCGGTGACATAACCAATGTCTTGGTATCGGACAGATAACGCAACCCGTATCCATCTTGGTCCATAATCGCCATACGCTTTGTGCGGTTATCGATCGGCCCCGTTTCGGCGATAAAGACGATTTGCGTATCAAAATAACCAACTTCGCCCGTAAGTCGTTCATAAATCGCATCCGCCATAATATGCCCAAGTCTGCGCACGGATTTTTTCGACGCAACCAAACTTTGCGCTTCTATCTGTTCTTGGGACGCGATATCCCACACAAAGAATTCAAGTTTATATTGTCCATCTTTTTGCTTGGTCAGTTTCGATGTCACCAAAATTTGCGCCTTTATCGCCGCCCAAGATTTGAACGACGGCATTTTATCCAACTTTACAAATTCCGGAAAGGCATTGTGATTTACAATATGAAAAAAACCGGTGCGTTTCAGGTCCGCTTCTACCACATCGCGAATCGTCGCCGCATCCGCCGCCGGCGCCCCACCCGCCAGTTCAAATTTTTGCACGGCGATTGATGTCGGTTCCATTCCCCCCGCAACGATATCAACCTTTAATTCCGCATGTGCAACATTTATATAAGACAATATGGCAAACGCCAACGCGAAAATTCGTTTTAACATTTTTCCTTCCTTATTTTAAGTATCTTCGTCCGCATTCTAGGATACAAATAAAAAAAGTGCAAGCGGACAAAACAGAAAATTCAGCATAAACACAAACGCCCCTACAATCGTCCACACCCCAGTAAACACAAGGATCTAGACATTTGTATTGACAATTGTAAATACATTGGTATAGTGCCCTGTGGATACAACAGTATTGAATATTGTATAGGATAAAATCTTATGCCAAATGTGATGCAGCAACTCTTTGTGATGAACATCGAATCCCTGCTTCGGGAATATGCGGCATATCGCGCCTTTAATAAATCAGATGCGGTTATAAATATGCGAATTCCACGTCCGATATTGGACAAGTTAAAAGAACTTGCGGACACGCATCATGTTCCGTATCAATCACTTATTTCATCGGTTCTGTTTTCAATCGCGAACACGGACGAAGACAAGGGGTAAAAGAAAATGCAAGATTATTCATATCAAAATATTTTCGACACACTAAATTACACAAAACAAACCACACGCCCATATCAACTATCAATTTGGCCCGGCCTTAGCCCAAACACAAAAATTCAATGCCCCGATCATTGGTTGCTAAACGACATCCTGTCCACCGTAAAAAATTTGGATACCGAAACATATCAATTTCAATCAACAATCGGAAATATTCTGCGTGAATACGCACCGGCAAATATGTCGCCAAATGAAAAATTCAAACTTTTCGACAATCATATTTACGTTATACATATCGGCGATGAAAAACTAACCGCCGAAATATCCCGCTATGCCGCATGGGCAATTATGAAAGAAATTGGGAAACACCACGACACAACCTTTCACCAAGAATACTTTATGTACCCAAACCAAGATTTAAACGCAATCGTCGCACGTGTCAACGAAATATCCCGAATCGCCGCCCGTGAATCGGTCAAATCGACAATAAAATCCATCAATGGAATCCTACACAATTTAAATTTCCAAAAATTTCAATATTCGAAATTTTACGCCCTGCTCTATACATGGTTGTTTCCCAAAGAAGGTTCATCGGTATACAGTGAACATATAAAAAAGGGTGAATCGCTTGCCGACCATATGAACTATCAACTGCTTTCACTATACACAAACGCACTGAACAACATTGTAAAGCGGTATGATAATTCGAAAAATAAAACATACAATAACCTTTATACAATATCACGGAATGAAATGTTAGGGGTCCGTAACCATTTTACCGATTTAAAAGATTTGCCCATTAAAAACCTTAGCCCCATATCAGTCGGTCAAATTGTTACCGACCGCAAAAAACGCGAACAAACATTTATAAATAAACACATTCATGAAAAAGTAAGGTAAAAAGAAAACGGCGCAAACGCGCCGTTGAATCTTTTTCTGTTCGGTTTTTATTTTGCGTTTAAAACATCCCTTACACAACCAAAATAATCCGCACCCGCTGTTGACCCAACAAATTGTAAAACCAAACCAACACCAAACAAAATAAAGAAACCAACAAACATCCCAATTCCTTTATTCTTCAAATCATCCTTACCGACCTCACCTTTCTGAATAAAACCCCAAGCCCAATCCATCAGGACAAATGCCGCGCCAATAAACGCAAGTGTTCGCAAAGTTTGAATTACCGGTTTTAAACTTTTAATCAGTTCGCACGCACCCTTATTTTCCACTGCAAATGCCGGCAAATTCGCCATAACAAAAGTTGACACAATTAAAAAATACTTTGAAATTTTACTTTTCATACTAAATCTCCTTTTCCCCGTAATTTTATCACAAATTTAACCCAGTTTCAAATGAAAAAGTGGAAAGTGTTGTCATACCGCACTTGATGCGGTATCTCATTAAATAAGTTGCGAGAGAGTTCTCCAAAACTTTGCAAAGATCCTGCGCTTCCGCGGGATGACAATGCCCCACCCACTAACCACTAACAAAAACACCGCCCGGGGTGGGCGGTGCAACCAACAACAAACAAAACTTATTTTCCGGTCAACGCGAAAAACTGACCCGAAACCGGAACCAATTCCGCCTTGCATTCACAGCACGGTTTTTCAACCGGTTTTGCCACCGCCACGGGTTTCGGCTTACGATTTGCAACCGTCGCCGGCGCCAAGACATGACGTTTGTTACGATCCATACGACCCGCATTATCACGTGCGAACAAATCTTCGCAACGGGTATTTTTATAAACGATACGGTTTTCATCATCGAATTCTTCGACCTTTTCTGAAAATTGTTCTTCCGAAGATTCTTCCGAATAATACACACAATTATCACCGCGTTGGACATAGCGCACGCCACCACGATAATAATCATAGTACGAACAACCCGTAATCACACCGGCCACAATCATAAAAGACAAAATTTTTTGCATTTTCTTTCCTTTGTTTGTTAAATCTCTCCGGCCCCCGATTCGTTCAAGCGTATTGTTGCACAACCATCCGCCATGTCAATGATTTTTTATAAAGGTTAATAATGTCGTCATACCGCCGCAGGGCGGTATCTGGTGGTTTCATCCGCACAATCAATTCACAGCAACCACACGGGTATACCGGGTTTCGCCGGTATGACAACAAAAAACAGATCAAAACCACTAACACTAACAAAAACATCTTGCATAAAAACAAAATCTGCTCTACCGTCTATGACGAGGGAACTTTCATGTTTTACGAAAAATTTGGTCTTGTGAATACGGCGGAAATGTTCGCACACGCGATGGCGCATCGGTACGCAATCGGCGCGTTTAATTTCTATAACATGGAAACACTGGTCGCGATATCCGCCGCTGCGCGCGAAACAAATTCACCAATTATATTGGCGGTATCCGAATCGGCATTGGAATATATGGGCGGCGATATGCTAATGTCAATGATTGCCGGGTTAAAATTATCAACAAATGAACGGGTTGCATTGCACCTTGATCACGGACATTCATTTGAATCCTGTGCCCACGCGATTGACATTGGTTTTTCAAGCGTCATGATTGATGCAAGTGCATTACCGTTCCAAGAAAACATTGCACTTTCCGCACGCGTTGCCGAATACGCACACGCCCGCGATGTCACGGTCGAAGCGGAAATTGGCATAATCGGCGGCCACGAAGATGAAAATACACACGCCACAAATCAACTTTACACCAACCCAAATGACGCAATCGAATTTGTTGCACGCACAAATGTCGATTCGCTTGCCATCGCAATCGGCACATCGCACGGCGCGTATAAACGCCGGTCCGATTCGGAACAATTGCGATTCGATATCCTGGGCGAAATTGCACATTGGTTACCGAATTTCCCGCTTGTTTTGCATGGCGCATCAAGTGTTCCAAAATTACTTGTCGATACAATAAATGAAAACGGTGGCAACATAAATGCGGCCCGCGGCATTCCAACCGACCAATTACGCCAGGCGATTTTGATGGGTATATGTAAAATAAATGTAGACAGCGATTCGCGCCTTGCATTCACCGCCGGCGTACGTTTGGAAATGTCCGAAAACCCAAATGAATTTAATCCACGTAAATACCTGGGACTGGGGACCAGCGCAGTTTATGAAAATACAATCAATGAAATTACAAACATTATGGATTCCGCAGATAGGTTAAGGTAGTGTAAGTGTTAGTGGTTAGTGTTAGTGGGCATTGTTGGCGCAATGGTTTCCGCCAATTCTTTTTCAATATCGAAACCCATTTTTTCAAATTCGTCTTCCATTTTCGATAGAACCAGTTTTAACAACAAATACATTTCACCAACCGTCATAGAATTTTGCGGCTGTTCATAATACCGATAAAGTGCCTTGATAACCGTTTGTGGTAATGGATTATCCGTAATAACTGTTCCAAACATTGTTTTTCCTTTTGAGTAAAAATAAAAAACCATTTGCAAAAATACAAACGGTTGGAGCTTCAAAAGCAATATCTAGACAAATATTGTATCGCCTTATTCAATATATTCGGCGAACTCCAACCTATTCGTTGGAATGTTGTCGTACTACGACATGTCTAGATTTTCGGGCTTTTGAAATCCCACAACAGCAACCCGCCATTGCAAATGAATTATAAACTATAAAAAAATTAAAATCAAACAAAAACCGGCGCACTTGCGCCGGTCCACTAACCACTTACACTAGCCACTAACACTTATTTTGCCCTTTCAACATACTCTAATGTTTCCGTATTCACGACAATCTTTTCGCCCTGCTCTATGAATACTGGGACCTGAACGCGAACGCCATTATCCAAAATTGCCGGCTTGCCGCCACTGCCTGTTGCGGTTTGACCCTTTAACGCCGGTTCGGTTTCTTCGACCGTCGCGATTACGGTCTTTGGCAAACTCATCGACACGGGTTGACCTTCGACGAAATTGGTTTTCACGGTCATTTCCGGCGCAAGGAATTTAACCTGTTCCCCAAGCGCATCAAGTGGCATTGTAAATTGTTCGTAATCATTCAGATTCATGAAATACGCATCCGTTCCATCGGAATAAAGGTATTGACATTCCACATCTTCGACCATCAACTTTTCGACCTTGTCTTCGGCGCGCCAACGGTCACCGCCCTTGTTTCCCGTATCAATATCGCGCAGGTCCGCCTGAACAAACGCACCGCCCTTGCCCGGTTTCACTTTGGTAATCGAAGTCACGGTATAACGCCGTCCATTGTGGGAAATAACCCAACCGACCCGCATATCATTTGCTGTCACAGATGCCATTTTTATTCCTTTTGGTTCAATTTAACGCGACAAATATTAAAAGAATTATATAAAAAACGCAAGTTTTTTTGATTAAAAACGATACATCAGTCCCAACTTTACAATCGGGAAAAATTTAATCTTGTCCGCCTCACTCTGCGCATCGCGCAGTGCGTCTTGTTTATCCTGTTCCAATTCATCCGGGTCAACCAACGCCCAATCCGCACCGTCCCATTTATAAAGGTCGCCCGACGGCACATCCAAACCAATCTTGGCAACCTTGCGCGTAAAAACCACGCCCGCATCGAAATAAATCTTAAACCCGGCAACAAGGCCCAAATCGAATCCCGTTCCAACATACGGCCCATCATATTTCCAATCCGCCATTGCCCGCGCATGAAACGCGCCGTCCGCATACCTATATCGATTATGCCCCAGGCCGAATTCGCCGTTTTCATCACCGCCTGCGACATGCGCCGTCGCATCAAATTTCCCGCCATAGTATCCACCACTTATCCGCCACCCACCAAGGAACCAAGTATCCCCAAATGGGTAAAAATCCAACATTCCGCCGAAATGTTTCGCCTCTATCTCTGCGCCATTAACGGCTATGGAATCACCGATTTTTATGTTCCGGTCGCCCACCAAATGATTAATTGCCGAATTTATCCCCGAACGCACAATTTTAGTCCCGGCAAAGTCAATTCGATATCCCAACCTTTTACCCCAAAACGATTCGGCATTTTTATTCGCATACCCCGTAAAGGCGTTAAGCCCCGTTGTCGCGGAAAGCCCAACCCCGAACTGTGTTCCCGTCGGATACGCATACGCGCCAAGCGGCAAAACACACAACGCAAACAAAATTTTAAAAATTTTCAGCAACGAAAAAATTCCTTTCATAATAAAAATAAAATAATCCCCAAAAAATATCAACATTGAATTTCACTTTCATCTTTTTTTCGGGGTTAATTTATGATATAATTCAAAACATGAGAAAAAGAATTTTTATTTTACCATTACTGTTGTGTGCGGTCGCGACCGGCGGGGCGCGCGCATCTGAGAGCGAATATGAATGGGACGATGCAACAATAACATACGACCCGGCCGCCGATGCTGTCGCCACTGGTGGCACCGCAATCTATAGCGACGAACAAACAACCGTCTATATCGACACACCCGATTCGGGCAACGCCGGCACATCGGTTGTGGAACAAACGCCCAGTGACCAACGCGTTGAAATCAATCGCGGCAACGGGTATTCAATTGTTGCAACCAACACCGATGGCCAACAAAGTGTTCAAATAAATCACGGCGACCTTACATTAAACACGCCACGTGGTAAAACGAATCGCACAATGGCGACGAATCGCGCCGCGGGTTATTCTGCGGCAAACTTGACACCGATGCGTAATGCAAAATTGCTTTCGATAAAGCCGGCACCGATTGACAATCGCCCACCGGTTTGGGACGGCACGAACGGAAACTATCAACCGACGGCGCATGTTAAAACCGTTGATTGGCGCAACGGCGTTCCGATTTGGGACGATTCGATTTCTGATTACCGGACCAAGGATTTTCGCGATTGGATGTTAAAGCGTTTGCCGGAACTTTATATCCGCGATTCAGACGACACGGAATTGGTGACACTTTATAACGAAACGGTTGAAGATATCAACGCAACCAACGCGCGTATCGAAGAATTACTTGGTAATAAAGAAACCACATCGATCACCACAACCGACATTCAAACATGCGATCGCGCCCCGGATATTGCAATGACAACGACATTCCGCACGCCTTGCAATGAACGCTATACGGCCCAGGATTTAACGATTCCGGTTCAAAACGCGTTTGGCGCCGGCGTTATTGGCATTGATGATGGTTGCCCATTTGAAACGGAAACCGAGTGCAACATTTGGCGACGCAAACCCGTTATTCGTGAAACCGTTTCCCCGCGCAGTCCGCAAATCCGCGCCATAAATATGTCGGAAATTATTTTCGCCGTGAACCAAACCGGTGATTTGGATGCGAATTCTGTGGCGGCGGCGCCGTTATTGGAACGCTATAAAATGTTGATGCGTTCGGCGGCGGCGTGTTGCACCGAAGGTATGAAGTATTCGTTAAAACAGGCCGGCGCATCGGACGGATTGATTTATAAATTTTTGGCGGACGATGCAAATTTCTATAACATCGGCGGTCGTTGTTTAATGATGTCGGACGCGGAAATCGATGAAAAGTATTCCGGCACCGCAACGGCGGCAACAATCGCGGACGTCCGCAACGGATGCCTGTGCCGCGGGCGGCAATGGTTTACCGCGATGTTGGCACCATTTGTAGATTTGTGGAATATGAGCCCGGAATTCGAAGCATCACCGTTTTATTGGACATACATTGATGGACTGCAACGCGAAGTGACGGTTGCAATCAATGACGATGTTCAAAATGTTTTGGATCAAATCGCCACCTGCCCGTAGATAGTGGAAAGTGTTAGTGGTTAGTGCGCGGGGCTTTCGCCCCGCATTTTGTACCCGCAAAAAACACCGACAAGACCCCGCGTTTCCGCGATATGACCAATTGAAAAACGGCTGCGTTTTGCAACCGTTTTTCTTTTAAACATGCATAATTTACTTTCCAACAAAAAGTGCACAAACGTTCATATGTTGCATATGCGACAAATCATTTGCATGATATTCACCAGTAAATAAAGCAGAATTAGAAAGTATTTCAGATGCTAAACTTGACACAGCCTTACAATCAGATTCAGATACACCACTACAATACAAACCAATGAGTGTTTCACCACCATCGCCCATTGCTTGTGTTCCGTATCTACCACCATGGATAATACAAGCCGCCTCTGCCGCACCATCGTATTTATCACCACCAGCTATATCAGCTAAATCGTCAAATTCAAAGACCACATATCCACCATCACTCAATTTTGCCGGCAAATAATCTTGTCCGAAAAGACTCGTATCTTTATCATAGTACATATCATTAGCATTAGTAATATCGGTACCCAAATATCGTTTTGAATACGCTTCCGCTACCACTCGCCCTTGTCTCCAATTACCTAACTGAACATTTTTGAAAGTGGTATTGCAATACGCTTTACGAATCACGTCACTTTTTGATTTGCATGGATTTTTTGGAATGCAAAGTTCATCCTTTTCAACCCAAACATATTTTTCCGGATTACACGTATCTGGTCCAACGGCAGCCGCCGAACCAATTACCGCAAGTGCGGCACCAACTGACAACAAAGTTTTTTTCATTTTTTTCTCCTTTTGGTTTTTGTTGTTCTTTAATTAGCATTCACATCCATTTGCTTCGGCCATTTCCGGGTCATCTTCGGAACAAAAAACTTCACATTGAACATTTTGCTTTTGTTCTTTGGTCAGGTGCCCTAAACCTTGTCCGCCGGCATCACCGCCCGCGCCACCACCATACCCACCGCCATTTTTCGATTGTTCGATTTTTTTAATTTCGTTATGCAATGCGATGTTTCCAACAACACCAACGCCCGTCGCGCCAAGGGTTGCAATACCGGCGATTTTGAATTTACGCGTGTTTTCTTCGCACGCGTCCAATTCCGCCTGTAATGCGTCACGACGTTGTTGCAATTCATGAATTTGCATATCGACATAGTCCGTTTCCGCATGCACCGCAAAGCACGCAAACATTCCAATCAAAATTGCAATTTTATTTTTCATTTTGTTTTGCGTTCGCTTTTTCTTTTTTAAGGTTATTTAGTTTTACGCCCTGCACTATCGCCGCGGTGCCGGTTGCAACGGTTCCCGCCGCACCAATCCATGTTGCCGTGCGCCAATTTTTATTCTTTCGTTTGCATTCGGAAAGTTTGATTTCAAGTTCTCTCACTTCACGTTTCAATTTCGAAAGTTCCATTTGCCGCGCCATATCATCGGGCACATTCGCATCGTCCGCCCGCGCCGCCACCGGCGAAAAAAGAATTAAAAAAATCACCAAAACTTTTTTCATATTTTTCTTGTCATCC
>JAZKZR010000005.1:0-48840 GCA_045612805.1 Candidatus Enterousia sp. | reverse complement strand
AAGGTTATTTAGTTTTACGCCCTGCACTATCGCCGCGGTGCCGGTTGCAACCGTTCCCGCCGCACCAATCCATGTCGCCGTGCGCCAATTTTTATTTTTTCGTTTGCATTCGGAAAGTTTGATTTCAAGTTCACTCACTTCGCGTTTTAATTTCGAAAGTTCCATTTGCCGCGCCATATCCGCATCCATAACACCAGTATCATCCGCCCGCGCCGCCACCGGCGAAAATAGAATTAGAAAAATCACCAAAACTTTTTTCATATTTTTCTTGTCATCCCGTTTTTTCTGCGTCATCCCGCTGAAAAGCGGGATCCCCCCGTCACACCTGAAAACACCAGATACCGGCCTACGCCGGTATGACGGCAAAAAACACTAACGAAAAAACCACCGGAACGAACCCAAGTGGCCAGGAGGTTGAAAGCAATCACAAAGAATTGTGCGGTATATTTGATATTTTACCGCCTTCCTGACCGGGGTCAGGAATTTTTCGACAAAACAACGACGCAACAATCGCGCCGTAATTTGACGCTTTGTGAAGTGGCTTTCAAACCACATCAACGGAACACCCGCCGACATCTTTACTATATCACATATTTGACTTTATTCAAAACAAAAAATTCGTCGTACCGCCGAAAGGCGGTATCTAGTGGTTTCAACTGTGACGAGGAGATACCGGCTTTCGCCGGTATGACGAGAAAAAACGGCGCATCGCGCCGTTTCACTAACCCTTGTCCCACGAAGCCTTGGCGAAGTGGGAACACTAACACTCATTATCACTTCTTCATAAACAAAATGCTCAATTCAAATAATGCCAACATTGGCACGGCTAGCAAGATTTGTGACACTATGTCGGGTGGCGTTAAAACCGCCGCCGCGATTACGATAAAAATTATTGCGTATCGCCGCATCGCGATAACGCGTTCGCGTGGCAACACGCCCGCACGATTCAGCAACACCAAAACCAACGGCAATTGAAACGCAATTCCAAAAACCTTTAACAAACCAATCGCAAAACCGATATAGTCGCGCACCGCGGGCATTATCACCGCCGGTACCGGGGCCGATTCGTTTAGTTCTATAAAAAACCTGAACACAAACGGGAACAACAAATAAAACGCAAACGCAACGCCCGCAACAAACAACAGTGGCGAAAACACGAAAATCGAAACCACAAATTTTTTTTCATTTTTATGTAGTCCCGGCGCAACATACCGCCATACCTGATACAATGCGAACGGCGTTGTTATCATAATCGCAACCAAAAAAGCGATAGACAACTGAATCATCAACCCGTCGGTTATTCCCGTATAGAGCAATTGCGCATCGCGCCACACACCCAACAACGGCGCGGTCAAAAAACCTTGCACAAACGGCGCGACGAACCAACCACCAACAAACGCCACCACGAAAAACGCAACCACCCACAAAATGCGGCGGCGCAGTTCGGCGAAATGTTGCATGATTGTCATCTTTTTCATTTTTTCGTCTTTCGTTTTTTGCGCCGCACCGAAATAGTATCCAACATATCGCGTGTTGTTGTGTTCACAATATCGGTTATCGGTTGTTCCAATTCGATTTGTTCTTTGATTTTTTCGGACGCGTCCGTGATTTTCCATATTATACCGCGAATAAATTTTACCGCCCGCGCGAGTGCCCGCGCAACATCAGGCCAATACCGCGCCGGTATCACCAAAACGGCAACCAACAAAATAACGATAAATTCCGCCCAACTTATTCCAAACATTTTTAATCGTAAAAATCATCGCCGCCACTGGTACTGACCGTTTTGTGGCGTTGAATTTGAAAATAATTTTTCCCGAAATCAGTTTTAGTTTTCAAATTACTAAACACGACATCCGTTTTGTTCCCAACCGCATCAACAATCGTCCAAGAATTGATTGCAACTGGTTTTTTATCAAACACAATTGTCATATTTCCCAAACCTTCCTGGCCACGCAGGTTCATCTTTAACGCAAAAGTGCGCGCACCTTCGGTCGTGTCCACCACATTGATGTCGGCGTTTTGCAAATCTATTTTTTTTCGCACCAAAATTCCGGCCGGCGTACTGGTAAGTGGCACGGTCGTAATTTGGTCCAAAGATTCATCATAAAAATATAAATCCGAACCGTCCGCCATCAGTTGAACCGGCAAATTTTTATAATCTAATCTAACACGCCCCGGCCGCAACAGCGAAAAAGTTCCGGGTTCTTGTTTTCCATTATTCGTCTGGACAAAATCGCCGGTTATTCCGGTAATCGCATTCAGATATTTTTCCGCGCGCGCAACCACAGCCGAATCAACCGCTGCAAAAACATTCAACGGCAACAAAGCAAAAAACATAAACAAAAATTTTTTTAACATTTTTTTCTTACCTCCTTTCCGAACAAATCTAAAACTTTCTTTTTAACATTTTCCAAACTGTCGTGCATAACCGCGCCCGCGGCAAATTCATGTCCGCCACCGCCAAGTGCAACCGCAATCGTATTCACCGGTCGGCCGCGTCCACGCAACGAAACCCCAATTTGGTCCGGTTTTTGTTCCTTTAACAGCACGATGTATTCCACGCCATGCATTTGCCCAAGCAAATTCAAAACCGTTTCCCCACGACCATCGATATTTTTGTATTGATGATTATCAATTATCGCAAGTGCAAGGCGATTCTTGAAATAAAATTCCGTTGCACCCACAGATGCGGCTTCGGTCACAATTGTTTTTCGCGGTTTGTTATTAAGACCACTAATTGTGCGTTGAATATCAACACCCGCATCCACCAAATCCGCCGCAATTCGCAACACATTTCCGTTTTTCACATACTTAAAGCAACCCGTGTCCGTAATAATCGCGGTCATCAACAAACGCCATACAACAAAGTCCGCCTGCCACCCGGCGCGCTTCATCAATTCATAAACAATTTCCGCCGTTGCCGCCGCCGTATCATCATCAATGCACAGCGCACAACAATCTTTGTCTTCGTTTTGATGATGGTCAATTTCAATTACGTCACTTGCGCGTTCCATAAACCGCGCCGCACCACCGATATTATGTGTCACACGACAATCCATATCCATAACAATCGCAACATCCACGCGCGTGTCTTCTTCAATTTTTTCAAAGAAACGAAATCTTTTTCGCAACGGCACATCGTCCAAGTTATCAGGTATATTGCCGTCATACACACACGTCACTTCTTTGTCATAGTTTAATTCAATAAGCCGCGCCATCGCCAGCACCGAACATATCGCATCGCCATCAGGATTTTTATGTGCGAACAAAAATATCGAATTCGCCGCGCGAATTTTTTCATCAAAAATGTCCAACTGTTTTTGTGTTATCATAACGCAATATCTTCCAGTATAAATTGTGCAGTTACGCGACCATTGTAAGAATTCTCACAAAGACGCCCCAACACCATTATTTTAGTATTTATGTTCGCATCGTCCAGTAAAAAATCACCAACCGGCGTCCCAACCAGATTAAATCCGACAAAATCAAGACGCCCACCCGTCGATGTCCGAAACGCACCGCGCAAATGCGTCGCACCATGCCCCATCACCGTTGCAAAATTCAAAACCGCCCCGCGCAGTGCCAAAACTGGTTCGGGATTACCCTGGCCAAAGGGTTGCAATTTTTGCAATTTCCTAACCAATTGCAATGTTGCGCCCGCGGCGTCCATTTCCGCGTCAACCAACACATCGCAATTTGGTCTTGCACCGTTTAATTGCGCCAATACCGACTGTTCCAAGAATTCACAAAATTCCACTTCCCGGGTGGCTGGCAATGAAAACCCCGCCGCCGCCGCATGTCCACCACCTTCGGTAATTATTCCACGTGACAACGCGTCATGAATGATTGCACCCAAATTTATCGCCGCAATCGAACGCCCCGAACCGTTTATCACCCCATCAATACGTGTCGCGACACAGGTCGGCAAATTATACCTGTCTTTTATGCGCCCGGCGATAATCCCCATAACGCCACCATGCCAATTGTCACCACAAATAAACAAACTGCTTTTTCCGCACTCGCAACATTTGTCGGCAAGCGCCGTTGCCTGGTTCATAATCGCATTTTGAATACCGATTCTTTCCTGATTTAACTCATCAAGTTTTACCGCCAAATCATGCGCAATCAACGGATTATCCGTAAGCAATAAATCAAGTGCAGGACTTGCCGAATCAAGCCGCCCCGCCGCATTCAAACGCGGCCCCAAAACAAAACCCGCAGTATATACCGAAATCTTGTCTACCTTGGCAATTTGCATCAATGCCTTTAATCCGACATTTTGCCGCAACGATAAAACCTTTAATCCCGTTGCAACAAACGCACGATTTAATCCAACCAAAATCATGGTATCACAAATTGTTCCCAATGCCACACAATCAAGGTATTCCATCAAATTCACAGAATTTATTTTATCTAACAATTCTGGGGTTCCAATGGACTTTAGTTTTCGATTCAACGCAACCAAAACCAAAAACGCAACACCAACCCCCGCAAGGTATGTTAAACCCGAATCATCGTCCACACGTTTTGGATTCACAACCGCATCCGCCACAGGAATCACCGCATCAGGCGAATGATGGTCGGTGATAACAACACGCATCCCCAATTGCTTGGCCTTTTCAACTTCTGTGCCACCACTTATACCACAATCAACGGTTATAAGTAACCGTGCACCCTTTTCATACAAATCACGCACCGCATCAGAATTCAATCCATAACCTTCGCCTTCACGCGTGGGCAAATGCCAAATCACATCCGCACCAATGGCGCGCAGATATTTTATAAATATCGCGGTTGATGTCACACCATCGACATCATAATCACCATATACCGCAATTTTTTCATTTTTCAAAATTGCATCAGATATAACATCAACCGCCCGTTCACAATCGCGCAACACAAACGGGTCCGGCATATAGTCATGAATTGACGGGTTAAGAAATTTTTCTGCGTCTGAATCTGCAACGCCACGATTACGCAACACACAGCGCATTAAATCATCATCGTTTGACGTATCATTACAATCCGACACCACCCATGCCCGCCCCAGCATGGATTTTTCAACTATGGTTTTCAACTTTATCACTCTTATTTTATTGTCAGGGGTATTATAACCTAAAATTATTCAAATAGCAACGGCAGTATCGCATTCAATATCCGCCCCGCGGTTGGCGCCGCATTCCACGCCGCCGTCCGTTGATTACTTGATGCTTCGGTTCTTTGTGGTTCATCGATTGTGACCATGATTATATATTGTGGTGCCTCTATTGGAAACACACCAACAAAGGTTGTCATATTTCTTGACCGGTCTGTCTGACCGCCGATATGCTTTTCCGCGGTTCCCGTTTTTCCACCGATGTTCATCCCCACAACACGCGCATTACGACCGGTTGTTTCTTCGGCGATACGATACATAATGCCACGCAAACGTTCCGATATTTCCGGTGCCAAAACGCGTTCGCCAACCATCGGCCCAATTTCTTTTTTAAGTATTGTCGGATAAATATAGATTCCACCATTTATCATTGAATTTATCCCCAACAACACATGCATTGCCGTGACATTTATACCCTGGCCAATTGAAACCGTTGCGCGTTCCGCCGGCCCCCATTGACGCGGCATTTGCGGTTTTGCCGTTCGACCAAAATCAAGTGTCAATGGTTCATCAATATGAATCCTATGCAAAAATTCCTGTTGCGTACCATACGGCAAATCGTGCGCTATCTGGGCACTGCCCACATTACAAGAATGCAACATTATTTCATCGACAGTTAAATACGGACGTGGCGGTTTAA
The DNA here is from genome assembly GCA_045612805.1 of Candidatus Enterousia sp. GTDB lineage: Bacteria > Pseudomonadota > Alphaproteobacteria > Rs-D84 > Rs-D84 > Enterousia. The sequence goes on along the minus strand of JAZKZR010000005.1, from coordinate 43,042 downwards.
AAGTCCGCACATCCGAAATACTATAAACCGTACGATTAAATTTATCTTTTATCGGATACGGTTTTGTGACTAAGTATTCCTTTGTAATTCCATTTTCAATTGCCATGGCGGTATTAAACACCTTGAAAACCGAACCAAATTCATATGTCCCGTCCAGTGGCGGAAACATCGAACGTTTGAAATTGGCGTTTGGCCACGACACCATGGCCAGCATTTCACCGGTCCTTGAATTCATCAACATTCCCATTGCACCCTTGGCATGATACATATCAACCGCCCGAATCAGTTGTTCATAAAACACGGCCTGAATCCGCGAATCAAGCGACAATTGCAACGGTTCGGTATTATTTACCAAATAATCTTCAAACTGTTTTTCAATACCGGCGCGTCCCTTTATTTCACTATCGCTGATTGATTCACCAACGAAACCAACGATGTTTGCAAACAAACCACCCTTGGGATGTATGCGTTCTTGTTTTAGTGCAATTTCGATACCATCAAACCTGTTTTCCCTTTTCAACGCATCACGGCAAATTCTTTCATCTGCGTTCTTTTTCATAATCACACGTTTGCCAATATTTATTTTATTAAAAATATCTTGTTTTGAATATTCATATTCGAAAAATTTATTAAGTGTATCTGCAACACTATCCGGTTTTTTTACCAAACGCGGTGTCAAGGCGATATCGCAAGTCATCAAATTTTTCGCCAATATTTCGCCATTTCTATCGATAATATCGGCACGCTTTACAACCCATTCAGATTTTCCAACACTTTGGCGGACGCGATTTGACCCTTTGGCCGCAAGTTGAATTGTCCGCCCCGCAAAGACAACAAACGCCGCCAAAAAAAGCCCATAAACAAAACGCAAACGCCTGTGCCCCACCGCATTACCGATGGCACCAGTGATTCCATGTTTAAAAATATCCCTTCCTACTTCGAACATTATTTATTATCTATTCTATCTGGCAATTCTTGAATTTCAACCGATTTATTAAAACTTATTGCTTCAACCTTTGAAAGGCCACTTATATCCATCGCATTACGCAAATTTTCCGGCCGCACCAGCATCGCAAATTCCGTCTGCGCCAACGCGATATCTTGTTGCGTTTCACGAATCATCCGGCGCACATCCCGGCGTTCCCTGTTTTGTGTCCGATAACACACTTGTAATGCGACCGTAAGCGCAACAACCAAAATCAGCATTGCCGACCCGATACGAAACATTTTTTCTTCTTCGTTCATCTTTTCACCCGAATAAATTCCTTTGCGTGTATTGTATCACAAATTTTTCAAAAAACGAATCATAGAATTGACCCCGTTCAATCGCGCCGCACCAATATTTATTTTAAGTTCTAAAAACATATTTTCCAAATCAATTTGCCGTATTTCATCCGGCGTTTTCCCATCAACAATCGACAAAATTATATATAAAATCCCGCGCACAATTGCCGAATCCGCCACGCCATAGAAATTGTTTTTTTCCCGACAAATCTGAACAAACGATGTGCAACCCAAAATTTCGCTGCACACCGCGCCCGCCGGCACCGGCGATAATTCTTTACCCAAATCCATAACGAATTCCAATTTTTCAACCGGGTCAATAATGGAATCCAAAGTTTTTTTTATTTGTTCAAATTTCATTTTTACCAACCACTGTTTGTTAAGTCTAATTCTATACGGGCTGCATCGGACATACGCGACAAATCCCACGCCGGTTCCCACACCAATTCAACATTGACCGGCACTGGTGCAACAACGACCGACACCGCGTTTTTTACCTGGGTCAAAATATCTTCCATCATGGGACATGTCGGACTTGTAAAGGTCATTTTTATATTGACCAAATCTTTGGCAATATCAATATCATACACCAAACCCATATCCCAAATGTTCACCGGAATTTCCGGGTCATATACGGTTTTAAGTGCACCGATAATATCATCTTTTGTAAATGCCATTTTTATTTCACTATTTTATTTATTACATCAATTGTTTTGTTTATATCATCAATCGTATTCTGTGACCCAACCGAAATTCGAATCGACCCCGGAATACCCATCCGCGCATGAATCCACGCGGCGCACATATTCCCCGCACGCACACATATATTATTCGCACCAATCAACGCACCAACATCCAACGGATGCATACCGTCCACAACAAAACTTAAAATCGCCGCATCACGCGTGGTTAGAATTTTCACCTTTGGATTTTTTACTAATTCATCATGCGCATGCTTTATTAAATACAAATTCGGCCGATGTTTTTCCAAATAATCAATTGCTGGCGTCAATCCCGCAATCTGGGTCAGTGGTAATGTTCCGGCCTCCCATTTATCCGGCACACCGGCCAAAACCAATTCTGTATCAGAAACTTTCGACACCATTCCGCCACCAAACTTATCTGGAAAATATCTTTCAGAATCGCGAATATATAAAATTCCAACGCCTGTATCCGCACCAATTTTATGTCCCGAAAACACCAAGAAATCACAGTCCCATTCCTTTACATCTATCTTTTCATGAACAACATATTGCGATGCATCAACAATCGTCACAACATTCGGATTTTTTCGTCGCGCGGCGGCAATAATTGCACGCACATCTTGCGCCCGCCCCAAAACATTTGACATTGCGGTTATGATTAGAAAGTCCGTTTTTGGAATTGAATTTGGATTTATATCAAAATTTTCGTCCAATTCACACTTAAACATCTTGCGAATTTTACCATTGTGCATTAACTCCTGCCACGGCAAACGCGCCGAATGATGGTCAAGGTCCGACACCGCAAATGTTGACATTTCCGCGTATCCCGGTTGCCGCGTCAATATATTCACAACACGATTCAGCCCATCCGTCGCCCCCGATGTAAAGACAACCTGATTCGCATCCGCATTTATAAATTCCGCAACGCGCCGCCGCGTGGCCCCAACCATATCATCAACCGCGACCGCCCGTGCACAAATTCCACGCCCCGCATTGGCATACGAATTTCGCAAAAAATCCACTTCGGCATCAATGACACAATCCGGTTTTTGTGCGGTCGCCGCGGCATCTAAGTATATGATTTTATTCATTTTGCGTTTTCCCTTGCATTTTGTTCGAATTATAATACACTTGTGCAAAATATCAACCAGCAAAGGAGAAAAAATATGTCGGTAAAACATGCCACAGATGAAAATTTCACTGAATTAATTGACGGCGCATTAACACTTGTTGACTTTTGGGCGCCATGGTGCGGACCATGCCGTATGTTTGGTCCAATCTTTGAATCAACATCGGAAAAGATACATGATGTGAACTTTGTTAAATTCGAAGTCAACGATGAAAACCGTCGCACACCGGCAAAATTCGGTATTCGTGGAATCCCAAGTGTATTGGCATTCAAAAACGGCGAATTAGTAGAGGCACGCAGCGGCCTTATGGACGAAGAAACATTGGCCGCATGGATTGCGGAATTAAAAGGATAAAACATGGCAAAGGCAAATTACAAAACAATTGAACTTCCACCAAAATACACACCAAAAAAATCTGAACCTTATATGTGTCCGGAACATTTGGCGTATTTTTATCATTTGCTGACCGCACAAAAGGAAGATATCACACGCCAAAATACGGCGGCACTAAATTCTGTGACCGCGACAACGGTTGCAAATTCTTCGATTACGGGCGATGAATCTGATAACGCGACCGCGGAACAGGAAACATCTATGACACTGCGTATGGCGGAACGCGATAATAATTTACTTGCAAAAATAAACAATGCACTTGACCGAATCGAAAACGGCACATTTGGATACAGTGTTATATCCGGCGATGAAATCGGCCTTTCGCGAATGCTGGCGCGACCACTTGCCACCATGACAATCGAAGAACAAGAAGAACACGAAAAAAGAAAGTAAAAATACGAAAAACAAAACGGGCGATTATGTCGCCCGTTTTTTATTTCTTTTTTTGCACCCCGCGTCGCACCGATTTCTTTGCGCCCTTGGTTTCTTTGGATTCTTTTGGCGTCGCCTTTTTATCATCAGTTTTCATTTCTTTCTTGAAAACCTTTAACCCATTGGCAAGATTCCGCATCATTCCCGGAATCTTTGCATGACCAAATAATATGACCAACAGCAAAACAATAACCAGTATTTCCATCCAACCCAATCTTCCAAACATCTTTATCTCCTTATTTCGCTACATAGCAATCCAAACCATCGGACTTTGCATTGCGACAGAACCCATTTGCATCACCCGAAGACGCGAACGCAATACGCAAACGATACGTCGTTGTTCCGTTCGGCAACACCGCGGCCAATATCACAAACTGTTTGCCCGCGAACAAATTCTGGTGACCACTGCGAATTTTTTTCTCGGCGGCTTCGGCGGCGGCGCGTGTGCCATATGAACCAAATTGCACATACCAACCACCATTTGCAACCTTTTGCGCGGCGGGCTTTGGCGCCGGCTTCGGTTTTGCCGGTGTTTTCACTTCCTTCTGCGCCGGTGCCGGAATTGGCTTTGGACTTGCCGTTGCGCGTTCCGGATTAAATGTCACATCTTTTCTATCTTCGATAACACGAACATTTTGATTCGGTTGTGGTGCAACCTCTACTGGTTGTGGCGCGGGCTGAACAACCTGAACCGGTTGCGGTGCAACCTGAACGGGCTGTGACACGGGCGCGGGCCGCATATCAGCCACCGGCATTTGTTGCACAGGCATCGGTTGAACCTGTACCGGTTGTGGCACAGGCATTGGACGCGGCGCGGGCATAATCATTTCCGGTTCGCGTTCTTCAACCATAACGGGCGCACCCAAATCAACCTCTATCGAAGATGAAGAATTATTGCTAACCACGCGGACGATAATAACGACCGCCAAAACGATAATCGCAACCCCAATCGCCAACAGCAACCAAGGCCGATGTGGCCGCGGCGTGACAAAAGGCGCCGCATCCGGCAAACCTTCGTCAACCGTATCATCGGCGTCATTTAAATCTAAAAGTTCTAATTCTTCTGTATCACTCATGATATTTTCTCCCTTTGATATGGGATATTATATCATAAAAAAACGATATCACAAAAATTATTTTGTGGGACGCGCACCAAAGTTTGGTGGCACAATCAGTTTATGATTTTGTTCGACAATCGGTTCGGTTTCGCAAGACCGCGTGCACGCGCCCAACACAACCGGCATCAACATAACAAAAACTAAAATTATTTTTTTCATATCCTTTCCTTTTTCGTCATTCCGCGGAAACGCGGAATCTTTTAAGTTTCAACCATAACGCCAAGATCCCGGCTTTCGCCGGGATGACGTTCAATACACTATAACGGCAATTTAACCGCATCTTGCATCTGGGCCACAAAATCCGCAAGCGGAACAACATCTTGCTTTTCAACACCCAAACGACGCAGTGTCACGGTTTTATCGTTCGCCTCTTTTTCACCAACGACGGCAACAATTGGTGTTTTCGCCACAGACAATTCGCGAACCTTGTAATTAACTTTTTCATCGCGATAATCGCCCCGTGCATACACACCCGCCGCACGCAAATCCGCAACAACGCTTTCGGCATATTCGCGATATTTTTCAGAAATCGGAACAACAACCACCGGTTCCGGCGACAACCACAATGGCAAATTACCTGCTTGATTCTCTATCAGAATGCCCATAAAGCGTTCAATAGAACCAAACAAAGCACGATGTAACATTACGGGACGATGTTTTTCTCCGTCTTCGCCAATGTATGAAATATCAAATCGTTCTGGTAAATTCATATCAACCTGAATTGTTCCACATTGCCATTCACGACCAATCGCGTCACGCAATATAAATTCTAACTTTGGTCCATAAAACGCACCTTCACCCGGATTTATTGTAAATTCGTATCCATGGGTATTCAAGGCATTCGCCAAAGACTTTTCACACAAATCCCAAATCTCATCGGAACCGATTCGTTTTTCTGGGCGAGTCGACAGATATATTTTAACTTCGGTAAATCCAAATTGTTTATATATATCTAAAATCAATTTTAATGTATCTATACATTCTGATTCCATTTGTTCAGGCGTACAGAAAATATGAGCATCATCCTGGGTAAATTCGCGCACACGCATCAGCCCCATTAAAGAACCCGATGCCTCATAACGATTAACCTTACCAAACTCTGCCATACGCAACGGCAAATCACGATAAGAACGCAACGCACTGCGATAAATCAACACGCCACCCGGACAATTCATAGGTTTTATACAAAACATGCGACCATCTTCCGTCTTGCCAGAATAGTTATGCGCCCCGTATTTTTCCCAATGTCCAGAAGTTTCCCACAGCACCCTATCCATTACTGCCGGCGTACAAACTTCAATGTATCCGGCACGTTCTTGACGTGCACGCATGTAATCTATCAATTTACGATAAACCTTATACCCTTTATCATGCCAAAACACTGCGCCCGGCGCATATTCCGGTTCAAAATGGAAAAGGTCCATTTCTTTTCCAATTTTTCTATGGTCGCGTTTTGCGGCTTCTTCTTGCATTTTAAGGAAGTTATCCAATTCTTCTTTGCTTTCAAATGCGTCGACATAGATACGTTGCAACATTTTATTTTTCGAATCCCCCTTCCAATACGCACCGGCGACACTGCGAATCTTAAACCCGTCGCGTGGCAAATCTTTGGAACTTTCCACATGCGGCCCGCGACACAGATCGGTAAAATCGCGGAAAGTATAAATCGACAGTTTTTCGCCCGCCGCATCATATTCATTCAACCATTCCATTTTATATGGTTGATCCGCAAAGATTTTTTTCGCTTCGTCCAAATCAACAATTTTCTGTTCAAAACGACCATTTGATTTAATCAATTCGCGCATTTCCCGTTCAATCTTTTCAAAATCTTCTTCGGAAAAACGGTATTCGGTATCAAAGTCGTAATAAAATCCATTTTCAATCGCCGGACCACCCGCGAACTTTACATCCGGGTGCAGTTTTTGCACCGCCGCCGCCATCACATGCGCCAGTGAGTGCCGTATAGTTTCAATTGGATATGACATAATAAATTCCTTTTTTTATTGTAAGATTTTCAAACTGTTTGATTATATTCGTGCGCCATAAAAAACGCAAATAGAAATTACCGTACCCCCGCGGGGGTCGTTGTGGTCGTGGTCGTTGTAAAGATAAACCAAATCTGTTTCATAACGAACGCATTATATTACAACCGAATCGAAAAGTCAACCACTACACATCCAATATCGCGCCGTAAAGAACCGCAAAGAAAAAACACACTGTTCCGGCGATTACGAACAGGTGCCAAATCGCGTGTGAAAACTTTAATTTCCGCCAAAGATAAAATATCACCCCAATCGAATATGAAAGTCCACCGGCAAGTATAAACCACAATCCCCGCGCCGGCACTCGTGCCAACATAATCGGTAAAATAAATATCAATGTCCACCCCATCAACAAATAAAGTGCGACAACCCATTTGGGCTGTTGCCGGGGATTACGAATTTTGACCGTTGCGCCAAAAATTACAATCGCCCATAAAATTCCGAACACCGTCCAACCCAAACCGCCGCGCAAATTCACCAACAAAAACGGCGTGTATGTGCCGGCAATCAACGCATAGATGGCAACACTGTCCCACACTTCAAAAAAGCATTCACCGCGCCGCCCAATAAGTGCATGGCACATTGTTGACCCAAAATAAAGTGTGAACATTGTTGCACCAAATATCGCACAAGACACCACCGACCAAGCGTTTCCGTAAATTGCCGCGAACACCACCAACAATGTTAAACCCGCAATCGCAAGCCCAATACCAATCCCATGCGTTAGGATATTCAACACTTCTTCGCCATGCGTTGACCGCCGTTCCCATCGAAAAAGCCCCGTCGCACGCAGACACCGCAACAACCGCGACGCATGCCGGTCGCCCCGAACCCGCTTTAATTTCGTTCTAACAATTTTACGATTTTTGGTCATCGGCACCCACCATTTCAAATTCACAAAGTTTTATCGGTTCAATTTTTACATCGGAAAAATCGCCCCGCATATTTTTTATTTTTGTTATATATTCCGGCTTTCCCATCATATCTTCCAACACAAGGCGTTGGCTTTCATAATGTCCGCTGCCAAAAATTGCGAATACGGTATCATATTTGTCTAATGCCGCCACAATATTTTGCAACATAAATCTATCGCGGCCATACATATCAAGATACGCGTCCATTTTTTGCCACATATTACCATTCGGATTTGGACCGCCAGCCCCCAAAACCTTGTGTAAATCTTCACGCGTAATCTGATTATCCGGGAACCCAGCATTTATAACATCAACATACTGCGATGCCGACAAATCGGCGAATACAACAGGAATCCCTTTTTTCGCCGCCACCCCCGCCGCATACGACAAAGTATTATCTTGATACCAAAACCAATCAAATTTACGTTCAAACCCAGCGTTTTCCATTTCCGTCAATAAAACATCAGGTTTATAGCCAAGATCATCAGCAAAACACATATCAACCATATTAAAAGATATGTTATAACAATGCCTGTCACACATATAAACAAGTGTTTTATTATCGTGCTTAAAAATAGCAACAAATGCGCTACTGCTCGCGAAATTTCTTGCGCGTTCTGCATCTGTCCAATAACGCAACAAATCAAAATTTGGTTCAAATTGCATCTTTTATCCTTTTGATTACTCTTGTTTTGCCCATCACCTGCATAATGGAATAAAGGTCCGGCGTGTTCGTGCGCCCCGAAAGTGCAACACGCAAATCCATCGCAACATCGCCATTTTTAACACCAAATTTTTCGGCAATCGCGACAATTTTATTCCACCACGCGTCTTTGTCATCGGCAATATCAAAGTTTTCTAAAAACGCGCGCAACACGTCCGCATTATATTTATATTCTGTATTCGGCACAAACAATTCGTCCCAGAAAAATTCTTCGATACCAAGTGTTTGTTTCCAAGTAATAAAATCTTTACGTATACGCCGTGGATTATCGCGTTCAATGGCCAAAACCGCCGTCAAATAATCTTGGTTGGCAACCTGCATTTTTTGTTTTTCATCACCGTATTCATTCGCCCATGTCACCACAGATTTTACCAAATCGGAAACCGTCATCGCGCCGATATACTCTTTGGCCCACCATTCCAATTTCTTCATATCGAACAGCGCACCCGACATCGGAATTTTTTTCGGTTTCATTTCGTATTCTGCAAAACTTTTAACCATACCTTTTAACTTTGCATCTTCATAACCAGACGCCGCGATATTACCCAAATAATCCAACACCGCATCCGTCGGCCAACCATCACGCAAAAAGAACGCGACATTACTTTCGGGGTCTTTACGTTTTGAAAGTTTACGTTGCTTGCCCGTTTCTTCATCAATTTTGTCGATTGTTGATGTATGAATATACATCGGCGGTTGCCACCCCATCATACGAAACAATTGTGTATGCAACCGCAACGACGGCAACCTTTCTTCACCACGAATAACATGTGTTGTCCGCATAAAATGGTCATCACACAAATGCGCAAAATGATATGTCGGCAAACCATCATTTGATTTAATTAGCACAATATCTTCATTATTTTCCGGGAACCCAATTGAACCACGCACCGCGTCTTTACAGAAAATTCGCCGTACCGGGTCACCGGTTGAATACAGCCGAATCGTCGGTACTTCGCCATTATCCAAATGCCGAACAATGTCTTCGGCGGTTATATCCCGGTCACGGGCAAATTCGCCGTATACGCCGGTGGCAAAGCCCGCCGCCGATTGTTGACTACGGATTTGTTCCAAATCATCCGCCGTCAAAAAGCACGGATATGCCCGACCATCACGCAACAATTCCGCCGCCACCGAATGATAAATATCTTTACGTTGCGATTGGTAATATGGTCCATACTTTTTGTCACTATTGTACCCAATTCCAAATTTATAAAGCGAATCAACAATAAGTTTTACCGCATCTGCAACCTCTCGCTTGGTATCAGTATCTTCTATACGCAACATAAAAACCCCGCCAGATTGCGCCGCAAGATGCGAATCTATCAACGCCTGATAAAGCCCACCAAGGTGCATATACCCCGTGGGACTGGGGGCGAAACGCGTCACCATTGCGCCGTCCGGCAAATCGCGTGGCGGGAATTTTTCCTCTAATTCTGCAATTGTATATTTCGGTGCCGCGCCCAAAACGCGTGCGATTAAATCTTCCGATAAACCCGTTCTCATAATCAAATCCTTGTGTTTTTAACATTTGCATTTTATACTAAATATATGGAAAAACAAGAAATAAGAACATTTGGTCGCCGCCACGGCAAAAAATTATCCGCCCGCAAAGAATCACTGGTTCGTGACACCTTGCCGGCGCTTTGCCCGCGCGCGGATGAAAAAATCGATATACTTGAAATCGGTTTCGGTTCGGGCGAACACGTGCGGGAATTGGCCATTGCAAACCCGAACTGTATCATACTTGGCGCCGAACCGTTTATGAACGGCGTTGCCGCCCTGCTCTCTGGCATTTGCGATGAAAATGGCGCGGTTTTGGACGAATATAAAAACATACGAATTTTCCCGGACGACGTGCGAATCGTTTTGAACGACGGCAATTACGGTTTTGATGAAATCTGGATTTTGCACCCCGACCCCTGGCCCAAGGCCCGACACGAAAAACGTCGATTGCTAAACGCGAATTTCCTAAATTTATTATCAAAAAATTTGGCGACGGACGGTAAAATTATAATCGGCACAGACCATTGGGAATACTATGATTGGATTTTGAATCAGGTAAAAAACACAAACCTTTGCGAAACGAATTTACCACACGACATTGTCCAAACGCGTTATCAAAAAAAGAATATGGCCGGCACAGCCGAACCCAAATATATCATCCTTACGCGCCGGTAAACACACGCATATTCGAAACTAAATCCGGTTGAATTTTTTCACAAAGGCGTAAAACCTGACTTACGCGGAACATATTTTTTCCAAACCACAAATGCAAATCTGATTTCAAATTCCAATTATTTAGCATATCAAAAACAATCCCAATGAAATCAGAATTTGCATCAAACGAATCGCCATGTGCCGTTATCAAAATCGCATCGGGCGCAATTTCGCGCAGCGCATCAAACACCGCCGACCACGTCCCCCCGCGCATTTCATCGATATCAATCGCAACCGAAAAAGTCTTGTCAAAGAACAAATCATTTCGCACGGGTTTCATCGCATCGCAAAATTGCGACAAATCCGACACATGAACAAAAACCTGGGCACCGACCGCACCGAACCTGAATGCCCCGGTCACAGACCGCGACAATTTCGATACCGCATCAATAACATCTTTATCAATAACAAAATTAAAACGATTTACAATTTTGATATTATTTTTTTCAACCCACGGCCAAATTTCACCAGTCGCCCCACAAGGTACCGATATCAATGACACACCACTTTCCAACACGGTGTCCGCCGCCGCCGCCAAATCCGCCGCATCGGTTGCACAATCTGCAACCCAACATGCCTGCATTTCATGGATATCATCAAAAAGATAATTCAAATTCATCATAACACTTTCTACTTTATCACAATTGTGATATAATTTAAACGCTATGAAAAGATTTTTTGAAAAATTTTTATTGGGCATTTTATGGTTGTTGTCGATTACGCTTATAACAACGCTTTGGATGAATACAAATTACGGTTTCGATATGCTGTCGGCGGCACATTGGGAATACCTTGGCACGCTTCAGGCGAACCGTTCAGAAATAAAACCGGACTTTTATATTTCGCTAATCGCGGCACTTTTTATCGGCCTAATCGGATTGTACTTGATTGTCCGCCCACGGACAAAACGCGTAAAAGACACGACCACGGCCCCACAAAAATCAAATATTGTAATTGTGCCACAACAACCCGTGATTCAACCAACCACCCCTCCGGAAAAACCAAAGGCGGAAAACAAAAGCACGGAAACCTTCACCCCCCGCCCCGCGCCCGCAATATCTTTGACCCCGCGACCAATGTCACCGATGGGGCTGCGCCCACCCGTCCAAAGGCAGACTGCAACAATTCCAACCCCACCACTGCAACAAACGCCCAAACCTGTGGCGACACCACAACCGGCCCAAAACACAAATTCGACTGAAATTCGAACCGCACTTGAAAACGGTGAATACATCATTAAAAAATGCGACCGAATTGGAAAGTTGCAAAATCCGACTGTGGCCATCGCATACGACCAATCTATGTGGATTATCGCGACCAAGGCATCACCAAACACAATGGTTGAAGCAATTCAAACACTGGTCACGATATTTGATGATACACTGGGCGAAACGGCAAACGACATTAAATTGCGCGGATTTATAATTGAACCGACCGAACCGGTGCAACGAAACGACGATTTGATTATAACATTTGACAATACGGCGGATTTTGTGAAATATGTAAGTGAACACAAAAACATAAAACCTGACGATTATGATGCCGAATTATTCGAAGCGTTTTCTACATACATCGGCACCGTAACCGGATACATTGGAAAATCATAATGCAATGGAACCAATCAATCGCAGAAAAAAGATTATCTGACATGAAAATGCCGGATATGCCGGTCACCCCGATACAGCCAAAAATTTCCGCGGTGCCATCTGATTGGTTTGCACAATACAAAAAACTTTGTCATGAATTTATGCGTTCGCTTTCCGATTGTGTCCAAGAATTGGCACTAATGAACCTTAGTCGTGACGAATTTATGGATTTATTGATGGGCCGTGCAATTCCGGACAATCTGTCATTTCGTTTTCGCATTCCACTTGTTTGGGGCGGCAAATTAGATATTGAAAATATGTTTATGTGCGCCACATTTCCACATTCACAAAACCTTGACCGATTTATCATCGAACAATATGGAAATGAAACAATATGGCTGCCAAATCCTGAAAAGAAAATTTACCTGCCGATACATTCAACAATAAGTGGTAACGGCGGAAACGCCACGGCCGACCGGCTTAGTCAATTTGCCGCAACAATGAACACGGGACGCAATCAATCATGAACCAACTACTTGAATCTTTGAAACAGCATGGCGCATTTTTTGCACCGGCCACACCGACCGGACAAATCACGATTCTGAATATGAATTTGCAAAAGATTCGTGCTGCGATGTTACCAAACGAATTTATAAAGTTTTATCAAATTTGCGGTGGAATTAAACTTGGGAACGGATATATCTTTGGGCCCAACGAATACAAAACCGGGCGCGCGCACCCAATCCCCGACATATTGGCAATAAATCAAGAATTGACCAACATCCCATCCATGCGTGGCAAAACCGTATTTGGTCGAAATGATTTATTTTGGTTTGCATTTGACACATCGGGAATATGCGTAATGATGGACAACATTGGACTTCAAACCTTGCGCAAATATGATGATATTTATCGTGCAATTTATGAATGCCTTGCCGGGGGGAAAATATAGGATGAAAAAAATATCTGTGTCTTTATCGGGTCATCAAACAAGTCTTTCATTGGAACATGAATTTATCGATGCCTTGCACGAAATTGCCCACGAAATCAACAAACCGGTTGCAAAAATCATTGACGAAATCGATGAAAAACGCACCATCGGAACGAACCTGTCGTCCGCGGTGCGTATTTATATTTTGAAATACTATCGTAAATAAGTTTTTATTTTTTCCGTGTCACACCCGCAATCCATATTGTTCCCAAACACGACACGACCAATATAATTATCATCCACATATCACGACCAAACCTCCTGTACGCCGTTCTATGCGCGCCACAAACCGTACCATCAATATGCCCCGCAATACCAATTGGAATCATCGCTTCAACATTACCGTCGGCAGCAACGAATGCGCTTATACCCGAATAATTTGCACGCACAATCGGCACACCTGATTCAATTGCATACCGCCGCACCATACCAAGGTGTTGATATGTTCCCGGCGTTTTTCCGAACCAATTATCATTTGTGATGTTTACAATTGCATTTGGTATTTTTCCGCGCGGAATAAGTGAATCAGAAAAAATAACTTCATAACAAATCGCGGGTGCAAAAACAAAATTCTTGCCCCCAAGATTCATTTTTATCAATTCCGGACCATCGCCCGCCGTCAATTGTCCCGGCGTCGGAATCAAATCACCAAACGGCCGATATTCCCCAAACGGCACAAGGTGCGATTTGCTGTATACGCCGGAAACCGTGGCATCCGGATTCACCATCAACATGGAATTATATAATTTTCCATCATCAAAATAATTTGCACCTATAACCATCGGTTTATCTAAAACCCGCGCCATTGAAACAATATCCCCCGGCATCATAACAAATGGATACGCCGTTTCCGGGAAAACAACCAAATCATATTCGCCTTCGGACGACGCAATTTCGGTCATTACATTTATATTATGATTCGCATTTTGCAACGCCGCCGCACGGGAATATGTTGCCTTTTGAATCGCGCTTTGTGCCGGTTGAACAATCCTTATAACCGGCCGCGGCAAGACATCACAATTATTTTGAACAAGGGTTATATTCCGCCGGCCATACAAAATTCCAACCACACCAAACATCAAAAAACATAGCAACACAAACCAATTTAATCCATCGCGCCTATTTTTTATAATTTCACAAACCGCCGCAATAACACCAACAATTACAAAGGTAAGTCCCAGCGCACCATAAAGCGACATTGAATTTGCAACATATAAATTTTGCAACGATATATTCGCAATCGGATTCCATGGGAACCCGGTGAACAACCATTCACGCAACCATAAAACCAATGTCCAAACCGACGCGAACAAAAACGGTCTACACGCCGGATTTAGCCGTATAGAAGAAATTGCCAAAAATGGCGATGTAAAAATAATTCCACCAACAATACCGATTCCAATAATTCCGGGAATCGTCCAAATTGCAAATTGACTTGCTAATTCTGGCACAACATAAATACTGTTCAACACCCACCAAAACATAGCAATTGCATACACCGCACCAAACGGGAAAATCCGCCAAAATTTTCGCCACGCCGAAACACCAATTAAATTTTTCAATGACAATAAATACGCGCCACCAATACCAATCACCGTTGCCCACCAAAAATTAAACGGTGCGAAGCCAAAACTTGCCACCACCGCACACAACGAATAAACTATTGTTCGACCAAACGCACCACGAAAAAACTTTTTTAACCCAACAACAAATTTTCCACCGGGGCAACACGATTCATCGTTGCATACGCCGGATTCCGCCGTATAGGGATTTTTATATCCCAATTTTTTTAGTATGGCTGTTTCCTTTTTTTCCATTTTTTCCGCATCTTTGTCGTTCAAATGATCATATCCCAAAAGATGCAAAACACCATGCACAATCATATGCGCCGTATGTTCAGCCACCGATATATTTTCTGATTTTGCTTCACGCCGAACGGTATCCAACGATATAAAAATATCGCCCAACAACACATCATCGTCCAGTTCAAAAGATAGCACATTTGTTGGTTTGTTTATTCCGCGATATTTTTTATTTATTTTCTTTATTTCCGCATCATTTACCAATGTAATCGACACTTCTGAATTCTTGTATACAGCTGTCACCGCGGCATTGGCGATTTTTTCAAAATCGATATCATATTTTTTCCACCGTTTATCATCCATATTCACAAAAACGCGCATAATGTTTCCCCTATATTTTATATATTGCCAACCAAATGTTTATTTTCTATGATTATACCATAAAATAAAGAAGAATAAAATGCAGAATAATTCACGACCACTTGCCGATTTAATGCGTCCGAACACGATTGACGATGTCGTGGGTCAAACGGCACTGCTTGGCGAAAACGGCATTGTCCGCCGCATGGTTGCGGCGCATAAACTTTCGAACCTGTTGCTGTGGGGGCCGCCGGGATGCGGAAAAACAACAATTGCGCGCGCATTGGCAAATTCGGTTGATATGGATTTTGTTCCCATGTCTGCGGTTTTTTCCGGCACGGCGGACATAAAGAAAACGATGGAGGTTGCACGCACCAATTCGGCCATTGGGCGCGGGACACTTTTGTTCATCGACGAAATTCATCGATTCAACAAAACGCAACAGGATACATTACTGCCATATTTGGAAGACGGCACAGTTGTCTTTATTGGCGCAACAACCGAAAACCCAAGTTTTAATTTGAATAACGCGTTGTTATCGCGTTGCCACATTGGTGTTTTGGAACCACTGAATACGGCGGATTTGGCAACACTCATCGAACGCGCGGAAAAATTTATCGGCAAAAAATTACCGCTAAGCGCGGATGCAAAAAAACACCTTGCGGAAATTTCCGATGGCGATGCACGATTCTTGCTAAACACGGTTGAATACCTGGTAAACGCAAAATTCAAAAAAAACCTTGGTCCCGACGAACTTGATAATGTTATTCAAAAGCGCGCACCGCTTTCGGACAAAACCGGTGATGAACATTACAATATGATTTCCGCCGTGCATAAATCATTGCGCGCAAGTGATACAGACGCGGCGCTTTATTGGGTTGCGCGCATGATGACCGCGGGCCAAGACCCAATGTACATTTTCCGCCGTCTAACAAGATTTGCAATGGAAGATGTTGGCCTTGCCGACCCGAACGCGATGCAAATTGCCCTGGCCGCATGGCAGGTTTACGAACGCATGGGCAGTCCCGAAGGCGACCTTGCCCTAACCGAACTTGTAATCTATCTTGGGACGGCACCCAAAAGTGTTTCGGTTGACCGCGCGAAAATGGCATCTTATGCGGTGGCGAAACAGACATCAAACCTTATGCCACCAAAAAACATTTTGAATGCGCCAACAAAAATGATGCGGGAAATGGGATACGGCAAAGGTTATATTTATGACCCGGACACGGAATCTGGATGCAGTGGTCAAAATTGTTTTCCCGAAAGTATGCAACGCCAAAGTTTCTATCACCCAATCGAACGCGGATTCGAACGCGAAATTAAAAAGCGTCTTGAATACTGGAACGCATTGCGCGCCCATGCAAATAAAGATTCCGAAAATTAGAACAAGATATTTATTTTTAGTCCGGTCGTAAACTTTTCCGATTCAAACGAATAATCGAAATGCCCAACATATTGCGTCCGGCCATATTGCCGAACAATGCGTCCGCCAACGGTTTCTTCGTCATAACATTTATCGGTCGCCTTGCGCAAAGTTGCACCGACACCAACCCGCCAATCCGCCGTCACACGCAAATATAAATCCGGCGAAAAATCAATAAACGCAATTCCATGTTCATTATTAAAAATCCAACTGGACTTTACGGTCGCGGCAAGTGTCACATGTTCATATTGCTGACCGAACCGGAACCCAAGGTAATAAACCGAATCCGCAAAATCGGGCGAACGCAACCTATGCGAACCACCAAACTTTACACCACCCAACATATCATAAATCAGATGATTATCCGCCGAATTCGCAATACGATAAAGCGCGTTCAAATCCGCACTTGAAAAACCACTTTCATCCCCATCAAAATCACGTTGGTAATAAAAATTTCCACCAACAACCAAACCATCGACAACGCCATAGTTCAAATATTGACCAACACGCAAGCCGTTTTCAAAGTAATCAAAAATGGTGCGCGACAACAAACGACCACGCGCGGTCAAAAACAATGGATCGGATGTATCATCAACCAAACCTTCGGCACGCACACCGGTGCACGCCATTATTCCCAAAAATCCGATTAAAAATTTCCGCATCTAATCTGTACCCATATTTTTTATATTCTTATATTTTTTATAAAGCAACCGGCGACATTTGTGCCGCCGGTTCAAACGCACGAACTAGAAGTAGAATATAATCCGACCCCCAACCGACATTTCTTTATACTTATCAACCCTGGCCTTGCCAAGTTCACCCCATTGCATCTGATTTGCATCATCATAATACGTCGCATATGCATCCAATTTTTGACCATCGGCGGTATCAAAGAATGATGTTTTTCCATACAGTGTCAACGCAAACCAATCATTCGGTTGCCACCCAAGTTCGGCCTTAATCGATGCCTGACCATGCCAATCATAGTGACCATATATCGCCTCTAGGTTCAATGTCCAATCTTCATCTAACACACTGAATACGCCCAAGCCCCCTTCAATAAAGAAACTTGTCTGTGTATCACCGTTATACGCAACGAACAAAGACGCCGGTCGACCTTCTTCATCATGTCCGTCAATACCGTTACCATAATATTTGTCATCAAAACTTACCAACCAACCACGTAATAAACCATAGATTGTCGATTTGGAAATTTTATAACCACCCTTTAAATCCAAAACAAATTCATTGGCAACATCTTGCTGGCGTTCATAATACAGTGACGCATCCGCAATCCATTCCGCATTATCAACAAACCGCCATTGTACCCCGGCACCATAGATATTTAGTCCACTATCTTTCATTTCATCATCCGGTGCACTGGACCAATCAAACTTATATTTTGTGGAATCAAACCGCCCCATCAGCAAAACCGCAAACCGGTCTGTAATACCATAACTTAAATCTTCTTTGACCGCAAGTCCACGCGCACTCCATTTTGCCTTGGTATCAAAATTAGGATTGTCCGCTATCAAATCAGGCAACAGGAAAAAATCCAAATTATACGAAGAAGTATTATACGAAATATCCGTTATCGACCCGAACTTACCTTCGGTCGGTTGAAAGAACGGATGCGCAAGGTAATATTTGCGTTTAATCTGGCTGCGTACCATGGACGAACGATTATATGTCGACACGGCGGACGAACCGGCGTTATTATTATAATACACTTGGCCACGATTGACCGGCGTATAGTAATTATTGGTTGTCGTTGTATATCCAACATTCGATTGGCGCACCGGCACCGCATATGTCCGCGTGGTCGTACGTGTTTCATACTTTTGATAATTCACATTTGGGTTATCACGCACTGCGGGCGTCGTGGTATTAAGGTTCGCCGCCGATGCACCGCCCATACCAAAATTCGTCGCCGCAAACGCGGGCACAACCCCAACAAATGCCGCCAACGCAAATACAGACAAATATCCTTTCATTTATTTTTCTCCTTAGTTTTATAACCGAATTATATCACAAAAAATCCCATTTACAAAGCATAAAAATCACAATATATGCCGTTTGCCGTTCGGGTCGGGCGCACTGACGATACCTTCCTGTTCCATGCGTTCCATAAACCCGGCGGCCTTGTTATAACCAACACTTAAACGCCGTTGGATATAAGATATGGTTGGCTTTTTATCTTTGATAACATACTCTTTGGCCTGGGCATACAGGTCGGCATCTTTATCACCCGTACTGGCGGGCATGCCCGGCACCGCACCACTGGCCACCGCGCCACCGTCTTCGCCGTCAACAACACCGGACACATATTCTGGTTCGCCCTGCGCGCGCAGGAAATCCGCCACACGCGTCATTTCCGCCGGTTCAATAAACGCACCGTGTATGCGCACGGGGACACGTCCGGCCTCGCTAAACAACATATCACCACACGCGAGTAAGTTTTCCGCACCCTTTTCGCCCAATGTTGTCATACTGTCGATATTACTGCGCGCCTGGAAAGAAATACGCGTTGGGAAATTCGCCTTGATAACGCCAGTAATCGTTGTCGCATCGGGTCGCTGGGTCGCCATAACAAGGTGAATTCCGGCGGCGCGCGCCTTTTGCGCCAAACGTTGGACACAGGCCTCGACCTCTTTACGGGCAACACCCATCAAATCGGCAACTTCATCAATAACAATTACCAAATATGCCATATCTGACAAATCAACTGTTTGCGTTTCATATTCTAATTCGCCGGTTTCTTCGTTCGTACCGACGGCAACCTGTTTTGTCACAACTTCGCCCGCGGCACGTTTAGCGGCAACCGCTTCGTTATATGCCTCTATATTTTGCACACCGAAATCCAGCAAACGTTTATACCGCAATTCCATTTCTTGGACCGACCATTTAAGCGCATTCACCGCCGCATTCGGGTCAAGTTTTATAATCGGCGTAATAAGGTGTGGTATATCGTCCCAGAACCCAAAGTCAACCCCCTTGGGGTCAATAATCATAAGTTTACACTTGTCCGGCGTAAAGTGATACAGCACCGACATAATTATCGATTGCACAAACACGGACTTACCCGACCCGGTGCGCCCCGCAATCAACACGTGCGGCATCTTGGCCAAATCGAAATACATCGGATTGCCACCGATATCCACACCCAACGCAAGCGGTATTTTATATTTAGAATTCACAAATGCATCGTCCGCAACGAGTCCCTGGAACCTTACCGTTTGGCGATTCAAATTCACCATTTCAACACCAATAAGTTCCGTGCGCGGAATATGTGCAATACGGATATTTTCGGTCGCCATCGCACGCGTCATATCTTTGACGGTTTTGTTTATATCAACCATACGCACACCACTGTCGGGTTTGAATTCATAAAGCGTCACAATCGGCCCCGGGCGAATTCCAACAACATGGCCGTTTACACCGTATTCGGCAAAATGAATTTCCATCGCACGCGCATTTTGTTTTAATTCCGGTGTCACGACACTTTTACCAAAGTTAGATTTTTCCAAAAATTCTGGGTCGGGCAATTCGTATTCTATTACTTCTGCACTTTTTGATACGGCGCGCCGACGTGCGGGCTTGCGACGCGGTTTCGGTTTTTCTTCTTCCTCTTCTTCCTCTACTTCTTCTTCGACCTCTTCTTCTGCTTCTTCCTCTTCTTCCTCTATCGGTTTCATCAAATGGAACGCGGTCAGCACCCACCGCACCGCACCAATAACATTACGAACAATTCGAATAACATCGGCAAAACTTATATGCAACAAAATTCCCGCAATCATAAAGAACCCACACAAACACAAAACACCAATAACTATCGCGCCAACACTGCCCGCCAAATTCGAAATATCCGCCGCTGCAATCGCACCCAACATTCCACCATATGTCGTCCGTGGTGCAATCAAACCAAAACCCGCCGCACCCAAACAAATCGCAACAAAACCACGCAATATATTATATTCTGGGGTTCCATCACGCACCGCCCCCGACATCAGAATCAAACCAAATCGCGCAATACACAAAAATAAAAACAATGTCGGCACATATCCAATTGCATACCTAAACACACCAACAAAATTCCCCATCAAACTTTGCGTTCCAAAATTTCCGGCTGCGGCGACACCATCCAAATACGGGTCATGAAACATCAATGCAACAATCGACCATGCCGCAAAAATCAAAACAGCAAAACCACACAACTTTGCGCAAAGCCCACGCAAAGCCCCCGAAACACTTTCCGGCAAAAATCTTGATTGACCACTCATACCGCGGACATTATATCACAAAAAAACAGAAAAAGCACCCCGAAACAAAATATTATTTACCGCGTGCAACAACCGCCCGAACAACATCCGCCGAAATCATACCGATAAACGCGCCCAATATAACATCCGACGGCCAATGCGCACCAATGCAAATCCGCGACACACCAATCACAATCGCCAATGTCCACGTGAACCACTTGGCGCGTGGCACCAGCATTCCAATCATAACCAACCCCGCAAACGATGCCATCGCATGCCCCGACGGCATAGAATGAAACGCCCAATCACGCGCGAACGGGAAAAAACCGGTCATACCCAATGCCTCGTAAAAGACCGGGCGCGCCCGACCAATCAAAACCTTTAAAATAATTCCAACAAACGACGCAAGAAATACGGACGCAAAAATCATAAACGCATAACTATTTTTTACACGCCCATAAATATCACTGAATTTTTTTTTCGAATGCAAAAATTTTCGAACATAAAAAACGCAAAGCGCAACAAAAGACACAACCAACCAAACCTTGGCCCCAAAAATTTCACTAATATATTCGCAACTTACACAATCGAACCGGCGCAGTAAATTAAACACCGGAATATCGAACCAAAAAATTCCCGCAAAAACTGATACAACCGTCAGGGTTGCACCAATTAAAATCCGCGACCAATTCAATTTATTTTCACGTGTGATAAACATAAGGAAAACCTTTTATTCTTCATAGTTTAACAATCGACTATAAACCTTGGAATCAGTTAAAATCTGTACCGCCACCGACATAGCCAACAAATCTTCATCTTCGCCATTTGTAATCGTTGGGCAACCACGCCGCACCGAATCGGCACTAACATCTTTATCCGCGTTATAGTCATGCCAACGAAAATCCCCATTGACCACATTTACAAAGAACGCACTCTGTTGCGCCCCTGTTCGTATATTTGACAAACACACCACCGGAAACACACCACGTCCATCAATTTTTCGCCCCATCCCGGTTTTCACAGATTTATTTAACAACCGCAATGCGCCACCATCCCGAAGTGTCAATGTCGACGCAATTCGCGCCGTCCCCGATGTTGGCGTTCCAATCAACACCCCGCGACCATTTTCATAAAACGCGGCGGCAATCGCCTCTGCGGTGCCACGCGTCATATTTGAAACCACCACAACAACATGTGCATCGGTCACGGCATTATCCGCCGGCACAACTTCTATTTCATCACGCGTATTTTCAATAATACGCATAATCGGTCGCGGCCCGATAAAAAGCCCCGCCAATTTTGCCGCCGCCCTTTCATCGTCACCATCGGCCGCACGCAAATCCAAGATTACCCCCGAAACATCAGGATGTTTTTTTAACGCCTCGCTAATTATTGCGACCGCACTGTTCGATATTTTATTCACAATTATATTAAGGATTCCGCCGTTCACATCATCCATAAAAACAACATCCGCATCGGCAATAACAATTGTCGCACGCCGCACAACAACGCGCCGCTGGCCCGATGGCGTAAGTAATGTCATCTTTACTGTTCCCGAATTAAAGCCCGACATCATCGACGCCAACGCCGAATCAGATATTTCCGAAACCAACGTTCCGTTTATTTCACCAATCAAATCGCCATCACTTATCCCCGCATTATCTGCCGGCGAACCACGATACACCCCCAGCACCCGAAAATTCCCGCGTTCATCACGCGCACCTTCGATACCAACACTGGTAAGTATTCGACCATCATTTAGTGGCGATGTTTCGTCCGCCAAAACATAACGACCATTTTCATCAATTCCCCGCATTAGCGAATCAACAACCGCCCGATAAATATCCGATTCATTTGCCATCGCCATTGACATATCGCGTTCACGCATTTTTAATACCAACGCCGTTGTAATTTCACCATACGCATTCCAATCACGCGATTCTGGCGCCGGATAATTTCCAACAATTGTGTCACCCCACACCAAAACCACACGTTCATCGGTCGCCGCGATGTGTGCGTCCGGATGCAAGTTTTCCAAACCTTCGATTGCAACCTTTATATTTTTTCCACCCCAACTAACCCCCGCCAAAGTTTCATAGATTTCGGCAAACTTACGCGACATATCAAAAACATTTATTCCGTTTTGAATTGGTTCATCTTCGAAAAACAAACTGTCGGCATGCGCACCCGCCATAACCGACAGCCAAAGAAAGCCCCCAAAAAAGATTTTTAATAAATTTTTCATATGCCCCTCTCCTTGGCAAGGTGTTTTAGTATTTTGTTTCACGCAAATTAAAGTGATACAAAATAACATTTGAAATATACATACTGGTAAGTGTCCCCATCACAATCGAAAACGCCATCGCCAGCGCGAATTCTTGCAACGCCAATCCACCAAACACATAAAGTCCGACCAACGCAAGCATTGTTGTAATACTGGTCATCATTGTTCGCGACAACATTTCATTGACCGACAAATCAATCAATTCATCCATCGGCATTTTATGATACTTTTTTATATTTTCATCGATTCGGTCATAGTTCACAACCTTGTCATTTATGGAATATCCAACACCCATCAACACAACCGCAATCGCCGTTTGGTTAAATTCAAGTCCCGTCACCGAAAAGAACCCGAACATCAACACAAAATCAAACACCAACGACACAAACGAACCAACCGCATAACCACCGCGATACCGAATCCAAATATACACCGCCATCAATATAAACGAAACCAACACGGCCAAAATACCACCGCGCACCAATTCACCACCAATTTTTGGCCCAACAATTTGCACCTGGGTATATTCGACACGGTTCCCCAGTATATCCTTGATTTCGCGCACGCGTTCATTTTGTTGTGCATCGGTCGCGCCCTTGGGCAAACCGACACGAATCAGAATCGCATTATCGTCAACTGATTGCAATTCCGGATTAAACGCCGCCAAATCATGACGCATTTTATCCACGGTATAATCCGATTCGGTGGATGTCACCTCCATCGAAATACCGCCGGCAAAATCTATTCCATAATTCAACCCACGGAACCACAACGAAAAAATAGAACCCAAAATCAACGCACCTGAAATCCAATACGACAATTTCCGATACTTCATAAAATGCAGTTTCATAACCAAACCCCTTACTTTTTCACATAACCAATTTTTTTATTTTTTCCATGCATATAGAAATCAATCAACACACGCGACAACCATATACACGTGAACAATGTCGTGATAACACCAATGGATAGCGTCACCGCAAATCCGCGAATCGGTCCCGCACCAAATTGGAACAAAATAAGTGAACAAATCAAATTCGTAAGTTCACCGTCCAACACCGTCTTCATCGAACGATTAAATCCGGCATCAACCGCACGCAACGGTGTTGAAACCGACCGAATTTCATCACGAATTCTTTCGAACGGTAAAATGTTCGCATCGACCGCCATACCAAGCGTCAACACGATACCGGCAATTCCGGGCAATGTCAGTGTCGCACCCATCAACGCCGAAACACCAATAATCATCGCCAAATTTACCAGTAATACAATGTCCGCAATCAAACCAAACACGCGATACACAATTATCATGAACAGCATAATAAGGATAACACCGACCAAACATCCAATCTTGCCCTGGGCAATTGTGTCGGCACCCAATCCCGCACCAACGGTGCGTTCTTCGATAACCTGTAACGGTGCCGGCAACGCACCACTGCGCAGCAACACCGCTAAATCTTTCGCACCTTGCAATGTGAATCCACCGGAAATCTGACCACGTCCACCCGGAATCGGTTCACGAATCGTCGGTGCAGACAAAACTTGGCCATCCAAAACAATTGCGAATCGTTCATTCACATGTTCGGTGGTAAGTTTTGCGAATCGCCGTGCACCCGTCGCATCGAACACTGTTGTCACAACCGGCATATTATTTTGGTCAAAATCCGCCTGGGAATCTTTCAAACTTTCACCCGAAACCTCTATGCGTGAATAGACCGGCACACGCGACCACGGGCTTTCCATATACGGCAAAAATTCCGTTCCCGCCGGCGCAACACCCGACGACAATTGTTCCGGCGTGACATTTTCATTTACCAAATGAAAGGTCATCTTTGCGGTCTTTCCAATCAATTCCTTGATATGTTCCGGATTATCAACACCCGGCAATTGCACCAAAATATATTTTCCACCCTGACTTTGAATCGACGGTTCTTTGGTCCCCAGTGCATCAATACGTCGCCGCACGATTTCGATACTGCGCGCCAATGCATCCTGAATCATTTCTTCGCGTTGCTTTTCCGAATACGAAAGTGTTATCGTATTCCCCGACGAAGAAATATCCACCGTATCACCCAGCACACTTTTCAACCGCCCCTTGGCCTTGGACACTTCGTCATCTTCACGCACAACCAACGACACCACACCATCGACATTTTTAAGGCCCGAAAAACGAATCATACCCTTTGACCGGTCAATCATCGCGCTGCGCACTTCGTCATACAGTTGCACCGACTTTTCATCGAACATTGTTTTGGTATCAACCTCAAGCAATAACTGCGCACCACCTTTCAAATCCAACCCCAACGATATCGGGTGCATAAACGACGGGAAATACTTCGCCGCGTTCGGAAACATTGTCGGCACCGAAAGCAACACACCAAATATCGCCACAAAAACAATCAGCAATTTTTTAAACATCTGCACAACCCTTTTATTTTGCCTCTACACTTGCGACGGCGTTCTTGCTAACCTCTATCACAACGCCAGGGGCGATTTCCATTTCAATCGTCCGTTCGCCAATGTTTTTAACCGTTCCATAAATTCCGGCGGCCAAAATACGGTTTCCCACCTGAATACCGTCAACCATTTTTTGATATTCCGCCATACGCTTTTTGTTCGGTCGCACCATAAACAAATAAATCACCGCAAATACAATTAAACAGTAAAGCAATAAACCACCCCAACCGCCTTGCTGTGTGGGCTGTGCCGCGCTATCCGCAACCGTTTGTACCGTTTCAACAACTGCTGTTTCTTCCATAGAATTTTCTCCTTTTTCATTATTTCTGGACCAAGAATAGAAAAAAAAACAGCGAAAGTAAAGGAAATAGTGGCGGGTGTTACACCCTTTCAAACCACCCATCAATTTGTGTAATTGGAATAAACTTATAGACCGGGCGGCCATGATTGCATTCCGCGCCCCGTTCTGTTTTTTCAATATCGCGCAACAACGCGTTCATTTGTTCCATATTTAATTTCTGACCCGCACGCACCGAATGATGACACGCATAGTTCGCAAGTTTAAGATGCAATTTTTCTTTTATCTGACTTGAATGCCCGTATGCGCGAACTTCGTCCGCAATTGCATGCAATGCCGCCACCCAATCCATATCCCAATCTGCGGGCTTTTCAAAAATCGCAACTGCATCATCGCCAAACGCATCAATTGCCAACCCGCTTTCGCGCAAATCATCCGCAATCGACAACACCGCGACGACATCTTCTGCGCGCAATCGCACCACAATCGGGGTCAGCAACGTTTGCGATTTTATCGCATGCGTGCGCAGTTTTTCATATGTAATCCGTTCATGCGCCGCGTGTTGGTCAACGACAACCAAACTGTCCGCCGTCGCGGCAAGAATATATTTATTCGCAATTTGCCCTATCACACGCCCAAGTGGCATATCATCAAAAACATCATCAACATTTTCTTGCACCGGTGCGGTTTCCATTTTCTGTATCGCACCGATATCAGACATTAAACTTTGTGCAAATGGATTTTGTGTTTTATTCGGCGAATGCACCATTGGTGCCGATGACACGGGGCGCAAGTGCGGTGTTAAAACGGGCGCATTACCAAATGAAATTTTTTCCGAAAAATTTTGTACGGGCGCACGCGGCGCATCCACCATATTTTGCGCCAACACATCGCGCAGGGACTTTATAATAAACGCACGCACGTGCGACGGTTCCAAAAAATGCACATCGTTTTTTGTCGGCGAAACATTAACATCAACATTTGCCGGCGGCAATGTCAAATATAACGCACAGAGCGGAAATTCCCGTGCATGCATAACATCCATATATGCCGCACGCAACGCCCCCACCAAAACCTTGTCTTTTACAGGCCGGCCATTTACAAACAAAAATTGGTCCACCGACGATGCACGGCGCAGGGTCGGTTCGGAAATATACCCCGAAAGCTTCATCGCACCTGATGAAGATTCCGCCAAAACTTCACGCATACGCCCACACACATCATCACCCATAACGGCAACGATTCGGTCAATCAGTGGTTGCCCCTTTGGAAAACGCCATTTGTTATTTAGCACAAAACCAACATCCGTTCGCGCCATGCTAAGGCGTTTTATTACATCCAACACCGCCATGGTTTCGACCCTATCACTGCGCAGAAACTTTAACCGCGCCGGCGTTTTTGCAAACAAATTTTGCACACGAATTCGCGTTCCGCTTTGCCAATCAGACGGTTTTATTTCACCCGTGCGGCAATCAAGGTGCCACCCATTTTTGTCCACGCCATTACATGTATCAATCGTCATATCAGACACGGACGCAATTGACGGCAACGCTTCACCACGGAACCCCATAAAATTTATATTCATTAAATCATCATCGGGCAATTTCGATGTGGCATGCCGCATAGTGCAATTTTTCAAATCATCGCACGCCATCCCGCACCCGTTATCAACAACATTTATAAGTGTTCGTCCCCCATCGTGGACATCAACAATAATCTGGTCTGCGCCGGCATCCAACGCATTTTCAACCAATTCTTTGACGACACTTGCGCCGTTTTCAACAACTTCGCCGGCGGCGATTTGATTGACCAAATAATCAGGCAAAAGCCTTATGGACAAAATGCCCCCCTATTCCTTGAATTTAACCTCTAAGATTTCATATTCGCGTTCACCCGACGGCAACCGCACAACGCAAGTATCCCCAACGCACCGCCCAATAAGTGCACGTCCCACCGGCGAAGTACATGATATAACCTGCTTCCCATCCGATTCGATATCCGACAAAATTCGGCACTGCATACGATTTCCATCTTCGTCTTCGCACACAACGCGCGCACCAAAAATAACGCGGTCACCCGACAAAGAATCGATATCAATAACCGCGGCATTGTTCACCAAATCTTCCAAGTATTGAATACGTTTATCAATCTGGCGCTGTTTTTCGCGGGCAGCACTGTAATCCGCATTTTCCGACAAATCGCCCAATGACCGCGCCCACTGCACAGTTTTAAGTATATCGGGGCGTTGCACCTCTTTCAAATCTTTCAATTCCCGAATAATGTTTTCAAATCCCTGTTTTGATATTGGTTTTTTATCCATTGTATACTTCCTTTTTATTTATCCGGCCTATTATAAATATTCATTTTAATTTTGCAATCGGGAAATAAACAGGGTATACTTTTCAAACAGGTAACAACCAAAATGGCACACAGTCGTATTCTTTCAAGATTTTTATTCAAACGCTTTTTTATAGGCGTTGGGTTGGTATTGCTGATTGTGTGCGGAATCATATTCGCGGTCACCTTTGTCGAAAGGTTGCCCGGGTACCCGACGGCACTGCTTGCACTAAATGACGCATGGATACGTCTTGTCGAATATGTTCCAATGTTTTTACCACTTGCGGTTTTCATGGGAACGTTGGTCGCATACTATAACCTTACCCGGTCCAGTGAAGGCGTCATCATTTCCGGTGCTGGTCTTTCACCATATCAAATGGCGCGACCTTTTTTGGTTGGTGCGTTTTTAATCGGCGTATTTGCAACAACGGTTATAAATCCATATGCGGTAAATCTGCGTTCAAAAAATATAAGTTCCGAATACCTTAAATTAGTTGACGGGAAAATATGGGTGCGTGATTTTTCGGGCGATGAATACACAACCATTATCGCAAAAAATGTAACCCAAGATAACACAGATTTAATCTTTCATGACACGACAATCATGGTTCAAGATTCGAACTTTAGGTTAAACACCCGCGTTGATGCCGCGCACGCCACACTTTCGGGAAACAAACTTGCCACCACAAATGCAAATATATTTGATACAACCGGACACGCGCATCGCGACACATGGACACGCGAAACACAAATAACCCCCAAAACAATACTTGACCGATACCTGCAACCCGATCAAATTTCATTTTGGAACCTGCCACAATTTATCAAGAAAATGTCTGCGGTTGGTGTTCCGGTACGTGGGCATATTATTCAGTTTTGGACATTGCTGTTTTTACCGCTTAGTATGATTGCAATGGCGATACTTGGGGTTGCATTTTCGCAAACGCACCAACGCCGCAACCACAGTTTCGGAACAAAATTTGCCATTGGAATCCTTACATGTTTCATATTGTATTTCTTACTAAATATATTTAGTGCACTGGGGGCGAACGGAACATTGCCGCCATTACTTGCAATTATTGCACCACCATTAATTATCATCGCGGCCGCGGGTGTATTTATTGCCGGATTTGATACAATATAAAAAAAAGGAATACAAATGCCACTGCGTAAAAAAAGTTCTGGTCTGTGGAAATTCATTGTATGCATACTAATCATCATACTTGTTGTTTTGATGATAGTATATTTTCCACCAACCAACAACGTGACCGAGGTTATATTATACGAATAATGAACTATATCGATGTTTTCTTAGAGGCACTTTCCGCCGAAAAGGGACGCAGCAAAAACACCCTTACATCGTATGCCAATGATTTACGCATGGCGGACACGGCGATAAATGGCGGATTGGTAAACGCCACCGCCACGGATATTCAAAAATACCTTGGCGAACTGTCTGCGTGCCCAACATCCATCGCCCGCAAGGCGAGCGCACTGCGCGGATTTTATAAGTTTTTAATGTTGGAACATATAATCACAAAAAATCCGGCAACGAATATCGAATTACCCAAACGACCAAAACCGTTACCAAAATTACTTACCACCGAAGAAATCGAATTACTTATATCTTCGGCGGGTGATGTCCGCAATGCAACACGTCTGCGCGCGATGATAGAATTGATTTATGCATCGGGCCTGCGCGTGTCCGAACTTTGCGAATTACCGATGACATCGATTCTTGGCGACCGCCTTTTGATTCATGGCAAGGGTTCCAAGGAACGCATTGTCCCCATGCATGCCGAAGCACAAACCGCCCTTGCCCGATGGTTACGCATGCGCGATGCGAACGAATCAAAATTTGTTTTTCCATCACGCGGTGCATCGGGCCACATAACACGCGACGGATTTTTCAAATTATTAAAAAAATGCGCGACACTTGCGGGGATTGCGCCTACGCGCGTTGGTCCACATGTTTTGCGACATTCGTTTGCGTCGCACTTGCTGTCACACGGTGCAAATTTGCGCGCGATTCAAACCATGCTTGGACACGAAGATATATCAACAACACAAATTTACACGCATGTTCTGCCCGAAAAATTGCAACAGGTTGTCGCCGAACATCACCCACTTTCAGATAAAAAAGGACACACGAACAATGATTAAAAAATGTGATTTTCCCGGTTGCACACGGGCGGGCACTTGTCGCGCACCAAAAACGCGCGACCTAAAAGAATACTGGTCTTTTTGCAAGGAACACGCCGCCGAATACAATAAAAATTGGAATTACTATGCGAATATGTCCGCCGATGAAATCGAAGAAGATTGGGAACGCCAAACGTTCGGCGAACCGGTCGGTAAACGCAGTCCCCAAGACACCGCCGATTACGTAAAATTTTTGAACGATTTTATTACCGGCCGCGCAAGTTTTGATAAAATGCCACCAAAAAAATCATTGCCTTCGGCAATCGTTGCGGCATTCAAAACACTTGAATTACCAATTACCGCATCGTGGCGTGAAATCGGTGCAAAATACCGCGCACTTGCAAAAAAATATCACCCGGACACGGCAAAAAGTTCGGATTCGTCGGGTACCGAATTTGCAAAAATTTCCGCCGCGTATCAAACACTAAAAAAACATTTCGGCAAATAAGAATTTTTTATGGCACATCCAATGAATTTGTGCTATGTTATGACCCACAAAAAGGATTTTTTACATGTACGATGTTATTATTTTGGGTTCTGGGCCGGCGGGATTGACCGCGGCACTGTATTGTGGACGTGCAAACAAAAACACACTTGTTATTGGTGGCGACACACTTGGCGGTCAAACCGCGGGAATCGCGACACTTGAAAATTATCCGGGGTTTCGTGGATCGGGTTTTGACCTTATCCAATTTATGAAAGGGCAAGCGGAATCTTTCGGTGCAAAAATCGAAATGAATACAATCGCGCATATTGAAAACGGTGAAAACAATACATTTACACTGACCGACACGCACGGAAAAAAATATGACACGCGCAGTGTTATTTTGGCAACGGGGGCCAGTCCGCGAAAACTTGAAATCGCGGGTGCGCGTGAATTCTTTGGCCGTGGCGTTTCATATTGTGCAACATGCGATGGTTTTTTCTATGGCGGCAAAACGGTCCTTGTCATCGGTGGCGGAAACACGGCGTTGAACGATGCACTGTATTTGGCGGATATTGCCAAGACGGTAAAAATCATCTATCGCAAATCTGCATTTACACGCGCCGAAGCAATTATCCGCGACCGCGTCGCGGCAAAGTCAAACATTGAATGTGTATTTAACACGGAATTAAAATCTATATCGGCGCGCCCGAATTCCGAAAATGGCGAACTGATTGCGACAACAACAAACGATGAACAAATTATCTGTGACGGAATTTTTGTTGCGATTGGACACGAAGCAAACACCGATTATTTAACCGAAGACATCAAACGTGACGACCTTGGGCGATTGGCACCTGATGCGTTACCACGCGGAATGTTTGTCGCCGGCGACGTTCATTCGGGACTAAAAATGCAAATTGCAACGGCGGTCGG
Source organism: Candidatus Enterousia sp. (assembly GCA_045612805.1). GTDB lineage: Bacteria > Pseudomonadota > Alphaproteobacteria > Rs-D84 > Rs-D84 > Enterousia. The sequence goes on along the minus strand of JAZKZR010000005.1, from coordinate 10,719 downwards.
CACGGGCTGCACCGCGGCGATGGATACCATCGCATACCTTAACGCAAACGCATAAGTAAAAAAGGATGAAAAATGTTGGATATGAAATTTATTCGTGAAAACCCAGATGTTGTAAAAAACGCATGCCGGGTAAAAAACTTTCCGGATGTTGTCGATGACATTTTATCATTGGATGTGCGCGTTCGCGAATTAAAGACAATCACACAAACAAAAACCGCCGAAAAAAATAAACTTTCGCGCGAAATTCCAACCGCCACGGACAAGGCGCCACTGATTGCGAAATCGAAACAAATTGGCGAAGAGATTGCAAACGATTTGGCGGAACTTGCAGAAAGAGAGGCGAAGTTAAACGACCTTTTGCACCGCATTCCACAAATTCCGGCGGAATCCGCACCCATTGGCGCGGACGATTCCGCAAATATAGAGGTTCGCCGCGTCGGCACACCGCGCACGTTTGATTTTACGCCGCGTCCCCAGTGGGAATTATTGGATATGAATGGTTGGTGGATGCCGGAAAAAATAGCAGGAATTTGCGGCACACGTACATATTGCCTGTGCGGCGAACTGGCGGAATTATCTTTGGCGATTCAAACATACGTCATTCAAAAATTGATTAGCAAGGGTTTCAAATATATTGAATGTCCGCCTGTCACAAAACCACAAACTATATTCAATGCGGGTCATTTTATGGGTTCAGATTTATCGGTTATGAATGATGACGTGTTCATGCTGGAGGGAACGGACCGTTGTTTGGCGGGCACCGCAGAAATAATTTTGAATTCTCTGCATGCTGATGAAATTTTACCAGAAAACGAACTGCCGATAAAGTATGCTGGATTTTCCACATGTTTCCGTAAAGAGGCCGGTGCCGCCGGTCGTGACACGCGCGGACTGGTGCGGTTTCATCACTTTGACAAAGTGGAACAATATATTTTCTGTCGTCCCGAAGAAAGCGATAAAATGCACGAATTTTTGTTAAACAACCTGTGCGAAGTCGTGGGTGATTTGGAATTACCATATCGCGTTATTGCAAATTCCACCGGTGACATGGGATTCAACAAAGTGAAAATGAATGATGTCGAGGCATGGTTCCCATCCGAAAACGCATATCGGGAATTGGGGTCTTGTTCATCAATTGGCCAGTTTCAGGCCCGCCGCACAAACACGCGCTATCGCGAAAACGCAACCGGCGAAGTGAAATTTGTTGCGACATTGAACAATACTGGAATCGCCCTGCCCCGCGCATTGGTTCCGGTGATTGAAAACCACCAAAACGCCGATGGCTCGGTCAATATTCCAAAAAAACTTCAACCACTTATGGGCGGCCGAACAAAGATTGGTGGAAAGCACTAAACAAAAAATCGCCAAACGGGCGATTTTTGTTTTTACCTAGACCGAGTGCACAAATCACGCACCCAGTTCACAACAAAACCGCCGGTCATTATAATTGAATCGCGTTTAAGCAACCGCATTGCCTCAATTGCTTCTTGTTGGGATTTGTATTTATACGAATCGAACTTACTCTTTTTCTGTAAAATTTCATCGCCCCAGAAAATGTAATCACGCCGACATATCATAATGTCATAGACACACTGCGCCGCTTTTTCATCCAACACAAACAAGTTAAAATCAGTACCGACATCAAAACCCATCTCTTCCATATTCTTGTTGAAATACGCCGGGTTACAATATGCACCTGCGTTGTGCGCAACCATTTGCAAAGAATTCAAATAGCCCATAACCTTTGCCGACCGTTCTTTTGAAAAATTCTGCCGCTTAGCCCTTCTTAACAACCGCGCATGTAAACGCAATAAACTTTCGCTTACATCTTCTTTAAAATTGTCTTTCATAATAAACCTCTTATGGACACGAGCCATTGTAATCAGAATTTTTGACGAAATCAAATTTTTAATACAACATATTGAAAACGCAAAAATATATGATAAAATTTCTTGCTAAAAAAGGATTTTATATATGAAAATTCGGAACATTGCGATTATTGCACACGTTGACCATGGAAAGACGACCCTGGTCGATAATATGTTGAAACAGGCGGGAACTTTCCGCGAAAATGAACGCGTGGATGACCGCGTGATGGACAGTGGCGACATCGAACGCGAACGCGGCATTACCATTTCCGCAAAGCCGACGTCGGTTCTGTGGCACGATTACAAGATAAATATTGTGGACACACCGGGCCACGCGGACTTTGGTGGCGAAGTCGAACGTATTCTGTCGATGGTTGACGGCGTGGTGCTGTTGGTTGATAGTGCCGAAGGCCCCCTGCCCCAAACAAAATTCGTGTTGTCCAAGGCGTTAAAATTGGGGCTGCGTCCGATTGTTTGCATAAACAAAGTTGACCGGTCTGATGCACGCCCGGATGAAGTTTTATCCGAAACTTTTGATTTGTTCGATAAATTGGGCGCGGACGATGCGCAACTTGATTTTCCATATCTTTACGCCGTTGGGCGTGATGGTTGGGCGGTGCGCGATTTGAATGACGAACACCGGGATTTGACCCCATTGTTCCAACTTATCGTTGACCATGTGCCGGCACCGGATTGCAATGGTTCGCGTTGTCAATTGGACGCACCGTTCACTATGCTTGCGACAACCCTTGAATCAGACCCATATGTCGGCCGAATACTTACCGGGAAAATCGAATCGGGCACTGTGCACGTTGGACAAAGTGTCAAGGCAATAAATATGAACGGCGAATTTATCGAAAACGCCAAAATCACAAAGATTATTGAACACCGCGGAATTGAAAAAATTTCCCGCGACAGTGCATCGGCCGGCGACATCGTCGTTGTTGCCGGATTCAGCAAGGCAACCGTGGCGGACACACTTTGTGACCCGTCGGTCACCGAACCGATTCCCGCAATGCCGATTGACCCACCAACCCTTACCATGACATTTTTCGTAAACACATCACCACTTGCGGGGAAAAGTGGTAAAAAACTTACATCGCGTATGATTGGCGAACGCCTTTTCAAAGAGGCCGAAACCAATATCGCACTAAAAGTCACACAAAGTGAAAACAAAGAATCTTTCGAAGTTTCCGGCCGCGGTGAATTACAACTGGGGATTTTGATTGAAACAATGCGCCGCGAAGGTTTCGAACTTTCGGTGTCGCGTCCGCGCGTTGTTATGCACACGGGCGAAAACGGCGAAATGTTGGAACCAATCGAAGAAGTCGTTGTTGATGTCGATGATGAATTCAGTGGTGTTGTCATTGAAAAAATGACAAAACGCAAGGCGACAATCACAGAAATGAAAGCGTCCGGTGGCGGGAAAACTCGCATCGTATTTTCTGCGCCATCACGCGGACTTATTGGATACCTTTCTGAATTCCGCACCGATACGCGTGGTACCGGTATTATGAATCGCGTATTTGATAAATACGGACCATATCGCGGTCCAATTGTGCAATACCGCCCGGGCGTTTTGGTTTCTATGGAAAATGGCGTAACGGCGACATACGCGTTGCACAACCTTGAACCACGTGGTGTTTTGTTTGTTGGCCCCCAGACCGAGGTTTATTCCGGTATGATTATCGGCGAACACAGCAAAGAAAACGACTTAGAAGTCAACCCGATAAAGGGCAAAGAACTGACCAATGTGCGCAGTGTGACGGCCGATGAAAAATTGTTCCTTGCGCCACCGCGCAAAATGTCGTTGGAAGAAGCGTTATCATATATCCAAGACGATGAATTGGTGGAAGTCACGCCCGCAACAATTCGTCTGCGTAAAAAAGAATTGGACAGTGGCAAACGCAAAAAACTTGCCCGCGGCAAAGATGAAATATTATAACAACGAGACCGGCAATCGCCGGTTTTTTATTGAAAAAAAATAACTTTTGCTTTAAGGTCTAAAAAAAGGGTTATGTATGGCATTACCAAAAATATCAAAACGAAAAAAAATTTTTTCAAAACTTTTAACATTTTGGATTCCCGTGAAAAGTTATCGTCGCGCGTTTCGTGGTATCTTGCAACTTGGCATTCGTAAATATTTTAATGTTCTGCACACTGATAAAACAAAGAAATTTACAAACGAAATTGCCATTGGTGCGATTATGAAAAATGAAGGACCATACCTAAAAGAATGGCTAGATTTTCACGTACTCGTCGGCATAAAAAAATTTTTTCTATATGACAATGGTTCAAATGATAACACCAAAGAAATACTCAGCCCATACATCGAACGTGGCATTGTTGAATATCATTGGTTTCCCGGTAAACACATGCAATTATCAGCATACTTGGATATAATAAACAATCACACAGAAGATACACGATGGTTGGCATTGATTGATTTGGATGAATTTCTGATTCCGGTTCATCATAAAACCGTTACTGAATTTTTGCACACATTACCACAGAATTTTGCACAACTGGTCGTTACATGGGTAATATACGGTTCATCTGGACATATTCACAAACCAAACGGACTGGTCATAGAAAATTATAAACACCATGCAAAAAAAACATGGGGTGTAAAATCTATCGTCAATCCACGTCTATTAGTCGAATACAAAAGTCTACATGCCAATTTCATTGCGGGTTGGACAATCGATAACAACGGAAAAAAATTGGGCTATATAAATCAAACAAATAATCCGCCTGCATATAATAAATTGAGAATAAATCACTACTACACAAAATCTTATGATGAATATATTGCAAGATTGAATCGCGGTTCAGCAACAACACAATCCACCCAAAGCTATCGTGGGACAGAAAAATTCAAAGAATACGATCGCAATGAAATCTATGATGATATAATGGATAAATTTATAGAAAAACTAAAACATGAAAAAAATTAAACGCATCTTTTTAATTGCTGGTTACGATAAAAACGGAAAAATAAATTCCGCACTAATTCACCAAGTGAAATCCTTTGCAAAATATGGCGATTGTGTTTTGGTTATGGATTCTGATTGCAACGAATCTGAAATAGCCAAGGCCAAACCTTATTGCCTATATGTCGCCGGCGCACGCCACGGCGAATATGATTTTGGCTCATACAAACGCGCATATATTTGGGCGACCGAAAACACAAATTTATCAACCTATGATTTTATGTATATGGTGAACGACAGCGTATATGGCCCATTGTTTGATATCGGTGAATACCTAAACAAGATGGAATCTTTCGGCACCGATGCATTCGGTATGGTTAAAAAAACAGGTGGCAAATTCCAACACATTCAATCTTGGTTTATCGGTATGCGCCCAACTGTATTTCTATCAAATTGGTTCAACGATTTTATCATATCGGTAAAAATAGTCGAAAGCAAAACCGCCGTCACCGAACTTTACGAAAACGGGTTCACACGCAAATTAAACGAACACAAAATCGCATGGAAATGCCTTTACAACATATACAATCGGGGAATTTATAATCGGGTCAAACACCTTTATAAAATCCGTATGCCGTTTATCAAAAAACTTTCCTTTACGCGGCATTTCGGCGCATACGGGCGACAGATTTTATATGTTCTAAACCATGTTCCAAAAAAATTGCGCGATGATGTTTTATCCGCCGCGCGCGACACATTCGGAACAAAATATATAAATTGGCTTTTAACAAAAAATCCTGTTAAAATTCTATTGCGTAAAACAAAATATGTTATATCGAGGGCGCTGTGCAAAAACTAAAAAAAATTGCCGCCATCACAATGGCGCGAAATGATGAATTTTTTCTATCGCGGTGGGTTGAATATTACGGTCACGAATTGGGCAACGAAAACCTCTATATAATTCTTGACGGCACCGACCAAGATGCGCCAAAAAATGCAAACGGCGCAAACATAATAAAACTGCCACACACGGATATGTCACGTGCGACGGGCGATAAATATCGTATTGGTAAAATAAACAACCTTGCAAACAAATTATTCAAAACTTACGACATTGTAATCGGTTGCGATTCGGATGAATTTTTAATCGTTGACCCGAACACAAAAAAATCACTTCGCGAATATCTATCCGAATCAAAATATAAAACAACCGTTTCCGGACTTGGATTCGACATTGGGCAAAATATGAAAAACGAAAAATCACTAAACCCATCAAAACCAATGTTATCACAGCGCGAATATGCCCTGCTTTCCACACGATACACAAAGCCAGTTATTTTATTCCGCCCCGCCCGTTGGGGCAGCGGTTTTCATCATGTCAAAGGCAAAAATTTTCACATTGATAAAAATTTATACCTGCTTCACTTTGGCGCGGTTGATATGAATATGTTGATTAAGAAGGCGGAAAAACGTGGTGCCGATTGGGTAAATCACCTGCGACGCCGCGGAAACGGAACAATAAACGCGATCACAAACAAAACCGCACACGGCGAATCTTTCATAAAAATCGCCCGCTTTATGCAACGCATATTCCGTCCAATATACGCACCCGGCAAACCTGGAATGATGGGATTAAAGTGGGTTATAAAAATTCCAAAACACTTCAAGAAAACAATGCTATAATTTCAAGAACAATCTTTTTTGATTCAAACCTATTTAACGAATCTTCCATTTTTTGAACCATCTTTTTTATATCAACATTTTTGTTATAAACATCATCCATACATTTTGCCAATTGTGCATCATTTCCCGGTTCAAAAAGCATGCCCCCGTAACCATTTAATAAAATTTCAGACGGTCCATATTTACAATTTGATGCTATATTTAACGTTCCAACAACTGCTGATTCAATCAATACAGTCGGCAATCCTTCACCATAACTTGATAAAATATTGGCAATCGCATATTTCATGTATACAAAAGGATTTTTTTGCGGTCCAACAAAAATGATTTGTTTAAATGATTTCAAAGAATTTGCATATTTTTTATACTCCTCGGCTTTATCACCAGCACCAACCAAAACAAGTTTTACATCCGAATCTTTATTTTTTTTATAAAACAAATCAAAACCATTTAATAAAGTTTTTATATCTTTATCCCTTGATAATCGCGACACAGAACAAAAATACTGCTCACTAATAACGGTTTCTTTATTTGCCATATTTCTGATACTTTCAATATCTATTGGATTATAAATTCGTACTATTTTGTCACTATGATCTGGATATAAAATTTTTAAGTCTTTGGCACACTCGTCTGTTAGCACAACAGATTTATCATAAAATTTCAATTGATTTATAAATTTCCGTTTAACAAAAACACTCAAAGAAGAATGAAACCATGCTATCTTTTTTGCCCACTCAATATGCTTCAATTCTTTTGCGAAACCAAAATCATGATAATCAATAAAAACGTTTATATTTTTAAATTTTCGTAATACAAAAACACGTTTAAAACCACGGTAAACATCACGCATAAAATGCGCCACCAAACGCCAAAGAAAAAAATGCGGCAATTTCGTCCCAAACCACCGACACGGATATAAAGAACACACCGTTATCTCTGGATGTTCTTTGAAATATTTTTTATATATATCTTCATGAATATCAACATATGTTATAACAAAAATATTTATATCTTTTTGTTTTGATAACTCATCCAATGTCCGAATCAAAACAGATTCCACACCACCGATTTGCATATCACGCAAACAAAACGCCACATTTGTTTTTTTCATATTACACACCAATAAATTCATAGATTTTGTTCCGCAATTCGAACCATTCATTCGGCACATTATCAAACACCCCGGAATCTTTCAAACCTACAAAAATTTCACGCGCAACTTTTAATTCATCATCCAACTTTAAATATTTTATTTTTCGAAAAGCCCAATTCACAAAATACCACATAAATTGTTCTTGCCATTTTTTCATCTGATAATCAGTTGCATATTTTTTATAAACGCTGTATGCGTGGGAAATCCCCGTACACAGCGATTGCATAATACGCAATTGTTTTGCAGAAAGCACAATTCCACCAAAGTTTGGAATATAATAATAAAGTGGTAAATTTATAATCGACACACGTGGATTTTTTAACATAACCTCACTCCACCATGGAAAATCCTCAAACAAAATTCCTTTTATAAAAGGTGTATCCGCAATCAGTTCACGTCGATACATATTTTTCCAAACCTGACAATGTTTAATCAGCCATTTGCGATTTTTATTAAATTTATTATGCACGCGTTCAGTTGCATATTCGAACACATCATCCGTCACGCGCGATTTTATTTTTGCAACATTATATTTTTTTCTAATCCCCAGTGGCCGAACATTATCAGTATTCAAACCTAACTTATGATACACCATCAATTGCGGACGATAAAATCGGTCATAAGTATATGCAACAATATCCGCCCTATCCCGCCGGGCCATCGCATACGCGATTTCCATTGTTTGTGGATGAATAAAATCATCACTGTCCAAATACATAATGTATTCACCGGTTGCATACGTCATACCGGCATTACGCGCATCGGACAAACCACCGTTTTTTTTGTGCACGACAACAAATCGTTTATCGCGTGACGCATATTCTTCGGCGATTTGCCCCGAATTGTCTGGTGAACCATCATCAACACAAATTGCCTGAAAATCCGAAAATGTCTGATTTTGCACACTGTCCAAACACCGCCGCAGGTATTTTTCAACATTATACATTGGAATAATTATTGATATCTTTGGTTGCATAAAAACACCTTTTTACATTTTACATATCGCTTCGGCAAAAGTCCCAGGCAAAGGCGCATCCGCATAGGCACACTTTTGAAAGAACGCATCCGCGGTCAATTTTTTAAACAACTTTTCATCATACGGTTTATGTTTATATGTATGCCATAACGCATGTGTCGGATCTTGTTCGACATGCGGCATTTCCGCGAAATATTTCTTTGCTCTTTCATCATTTTCAACCAAAGTTTTGAACAACACCTGATGCATAAAATAATCAAAGCAATGATTTTCATGCATCCAATAATCAATTATCATCGCGCGCCACGCGGCCAACAAATACGCACCTTTGCGCGCACGAATAAAACAATTCTGCATATAAGAATACTTTTGCCCAACATTACCAACCATAAAAACAAAAAAATCTAAATCAACAATCCATTGCGGTATCGGTGCAGTCACAAACGCCGTTGAATCCAACCAAATTCCACCATGTTCATAAAGCAATTCCACCCGAACGATATCGGCAAAATGCGCACGTCTTATTTTACCGGCACGATATTTTTCAATTATTTCGCGTGGCAAATTTACATATCGTTCAAAATTATTATCGTCCAAGATAATCAATTCTTGTTTACAGTGTCGCCGGATACTGCGATAACACGCCTTTACCAAATCCGGCGCGTTTTCTTCACCTTGTTGCCACATAGTAAAGATTTTTTCATTATCGTCATCTTTTATAATAGGCATTTCTTTTACAGCGGCGGCGGCAGGCAAATAACGTTTAAAGTAACGAACCGCAACATCGGAAAAAACATCGCACCGAACCGCACTGCGTACTGCGCGCGGCCGCCATATCCAATTCAAGATATGCGCACGTACAACAATTTGTGCCAAAGCCCACATCTTTGCTATATTCATACCCGCCCCCTTTTGATTAAAGCATCGGGCGACAAACGCCGCCCGAATAAATTATTCTTCCATCACACTTTCGTCCGCATCGTCCGACGGACCGGTCGTCATTTCTTCGGCAATACCACCCGCACGTGCCATAATTTTATCCAACAATTCTTGTTGCGCTTCTGGATGGTCTTTTAGCCATTGGCGCGCATTCGCCTCGCCCTGACCTATGCGTTCATTATTATACGAATAGAAACTGCCGGCCTTATCTATAAAGTCATACTTCACGCCCATATCCAAGATTTCACTTATGCGCGAAATCCCTTCGCCATACATAATTTTGAAATCGACGGTCCGGAAAGGTGGCGCGACTTTATTTTTCACAACCTTGACCCGCGTTTCATTTCCGATAACATTTTCTTTATCTTTGATTGCCCCGGTGCGCCGAATATCAAGTCGCACCGAAGCATAGAATTTCAACGCATTACCACCACTGGTTGTTTCAGGGTTTCCGAACATTACGCCAATCTTCATACGAATCTGATTGATAAAGATAAGCAACGTATTACTGCGCGATACCGACCCCGCAAGTTTTTTGAGTGATTGACTCATAAGTCGTGCGGTCGTTCCAACGAAACTGTCACCGATATTGCCCTCTAATTCCGCCTTGGGCACCAATGCCGCAACCGAATCGATAACCACAACATCGACCGCCCCGGATTTAATAAGCGTATCCGCAATTTCCAATGCCTGTTCCCCCGAATCAGGTTGCGATATAATAAGGTTTGCAACATCCACACCCAACTTTTTCGCATAACTTGGGTCCAGTGCATTTTCCGCATCGATATACGCACACGTGCCACCCTTCTTTTGCGCTTCGGCCACCGCGTGCAGTGCAAGCGTTGTTTTACCACTGCTTTCCGGGCCATAGATTTCAACGATACGTCCGCGTGGATAACCACCAATCCCCAGTGCGATATCAAGGCCCAGTGAGCCCGAAGAAATCGCCTCTATATTCTGTTGCGAACCATCGCCCATTTTCATAATTGCTTCTTTACCGAATTGCTTTTGAATTTGTGCAAGTGCCGATTCAAGTGCAGGATTTTTTGCGCCAGTCTTGGCCGCCACCGTTTCTTTCTTTGCCATAATAACTTCCTTTGCTATACGCCCCGTATGATACCGCAAAAAAAACACTATGCAATTTATTTTTTTATCATCAATACC
>JAZKZR010000004.1:0-5478 GCA_045612805.1 Candidatus Enterousia sp. | reverse complement strand
CGGGGGAATTTGGCGCATTTTTTATTAAATCACAGAATTGAATATTCATATCTTTTATGATAAAATAAAAGAAATTAAATAGCAAATAAAGGATTGAAAAATGAAAATGGAATCTGGACGTTCAATGATTGAAATGTTGGGGGTACTTGCCATCATGGGTGTGTTGACGGTTGGTGCAATCGGACTTATATCCACCGCGATGCGGACGCAAAAGCGCAATACGGTCAACGAAGAAGTGTTGCAAATGGTGACCGGCGTGCGTCAATTGCTTGGTGAATATGACGATTTTTCGCACATAGATAATACAACGATATTTGGTGCAATTGGTATGTCGCCGAAAAATCCGTATGGCGGAACGTATGAGTTGGCGGTTGACCCGGCAAACTATCGGCAATTTGTTGTGACGATAAATGGTTTGTCCCGTAATGATTGCGAATATTTTATAACCAAGGCGTGGTCTGATTCGGTTGGGTATTTGGCGACTGATGGTAAACAGAGTGGGGCAAGTGGAAATTGCCGTATGGAAGACGGCAAAAATGTCGTCAAAATAACATATGGTGAATAATTCTGATGGCGGATTCCGTGACTGTTTCGGCGGTGGAAGATGGAACAAGGCTTTTGCGGTGGTTCGGACGAAATTTTCCATCAATGCCGCATCGTGAATTTTATCGGCTTTGTCGTGGGGGGCAATTGCGCGTAAATTCTGCGCGTTGCAAGGGAACAGAGGTTCTGCATGCCGGCGATGTTATTCGTATTCCGCCAACAATTCGAAAATTTGCCGAAGTGCCGAAAAAGACCGAATCTGGGGAACAGTTTTCTTTGTCAGATTTGGAAAAATTGCGCCACGCGATAATTTATAACGATGATGATATTGTTGTTTTTAATAAACCCGCCGGTCTTGCCGTCCAAGGGGGAAGTGGTATTAGAAAATCAATCGATAAAATGACGGCGGCGTTATTCCCGTATTATAAAATTTCACTTGTGCATCGTTTGGACAAGGAAACCAGTGGTTTATTGGTCGTTGCAAAAAACCAAAAGGCGGCACAAGTACTGTCACGCGCCTTTCAGAGTAAAAGTGCAAAAAAGGAATATGTCGCGTTGCTAAATGGTGATGTGAAAAATTCACATGGTGTTATTGATGATTATTTATTAAAGGGACGTGTGTTTGACGGCCCGGAACGTGAAAATGGAACGGGCGCGCGTCCTGTTCATGCGATTACGGAATATCGTGTGTTGTCGCGTGTTGGTGGGGCGTTGACCTGGGTCGCGTTTTCGCCAAAGACCGGGCGCACACATCAATTGCGTCTGCATAGTGCGTTTGTGTTGAATGCGCCAATTGTTGGCGATGACCTTTATGGGCGAAATAAAAAAATGCCGGACGGTTTGGAATCTATGTTTGCAACAAATAATTTATTTTTGTTCGCGTATAAAATTACATTTCAACATCCGTCCACCGGGCGTATGGTGACCTTTCGCGCGCCGGTGCCTGATTTTATGACGGCGGTTATGAAGTTGTTGGAATTTGAATTACCATAGGGTAAAAATATGACAAAGAAAAAAAGAAAATTTTTTGTTTTTGCGCGTGCGATATTTTTATTCTTTGCGGTGTTGATTGTTGCAATTGTTGTGGCGTTGTCCAAGATGGATATGAATGTTTTGCGGAAGAATTTACTTGAAGTGTTGCGGACGTCGACGGGATTGCAAATCGAAATTATGGGCGATGTTTCGTGGAAGTTATCTTTGCGACCGCGTGTGACGATGCGGGATGTTGCCGTTCCAAATGTTGCCGGTGCAAAGCATAAAAATTTATTAGAAGCCGAAACCATAGAGGTGAATCTTGATTTGATTTCGCTGTTTTCAAATCGCCCGACAATTCAACGCGTTCGTGTAAATGATGCGCATGTTTATATTGATAAAAATTCCAAAGGTGAATTGATTTTGCCAAAAATTGGGCCGGATGATAAATCGTCCTATACGCCGGATTCCGCCGTAGAGGGCGAAAAACAAATTTCGGAATATCCGTTTGTTGACCCGGGACTTGGTGGGTTAAATGTTGATAAATTGGTTGTTGATATTGCGGGAACAAAATATAAAGTTCCGGGTATAAATATACGTTATGTTGCGGCGTCGGATACGCGTGAATATCGTGGGTGGATAAAATTAGATGATTCTAATTTGGTGCCGTTTATTATTTCACTTGATAAATACAATGCGGAACGGAAAGTTTATCCTGTGAATTTTGCGTTTTCATCAGATGGTGATGCGTTGACGGCAAATGTCGCATTAGAGGGAACAAGCAAGATTCCAATAGATTTTGTTATCAAAGGCGATATCCCGGATATTCGTCCGATTGGAAAATTGCTGAATCTTGATTTCCCAAATATGCCGGATATGCATGTTGATATTTCGGGTGGGTTGGACGAAAAAAAATTCACGTTGCGGAAATCATCGATTTCTGTGCGGGGCAGTGATATACAATTTTCAGGCAGTATAAATTGGGCAAAGAAAAAACATGATATAACTTTGAATTTGTCATCAAAGAAAATAAATTTGAAAGAATTGTTCCCGGAACTGTATGTTGGGTCGCGACCAAAAAATCGTAAATTAAATGTCTTTCATGACATGCCGTTGTTTGGAAAGTATATGTATGATAACCAATTGTCGATAAATGTTGATTTGGGAAAATTTATTGTCTATCGCAATTTGTCGCTTGATAAATTCAAGGTAAAATTTACTGCACGCGATGGACGTGTTCGCGTTGATGCGAATACTGTGTTTGCGGCCGGGAACATCAAGGCCGCGATTGATGGAACGGTTGAACCAGATGGACATTTGTATTTAGAAATGGGCGGAATTGGTACGGGGGTCACAGTTGGCCAGATATTAAAACAAATAAATATAAATAATTTTATATCTGATTTGCCACTTAGTTTTGAAACATATGTGCGTGCCGATGGTTTTGATATGTCGGGCATAATGCATACAATAACGGGGCCGGTTCGTGTGTATTCAACCGCGCAGGGTTATGCGCATTCTGAATTGGTTTCGTATATGTATGGTGCAGATTTCCTTACCACATTGCGGCACAGTATCCAAGATATGTTTACGTCCGATAAAAAGTATAATCAAATGACCATAACCGGCGCGGTGGCGAATCTGATGCTGCGCGATGGTGTGGCGGATGTGAAAAACAGTGTTGCCATTGAAACAAATGCGATAAATATCCGCCTTGGGGGTGACATAAATTTAGGTGATGAAACATTGAATCTTTCACTTACGACCGTGCCGGTGCGCGGGATAAAGTTGTCAATCACCGGCAGTGTTGTGAACACCATAACCATAACCGGAAATTTGGCGGAACCGGATATTCAAATAAGTGGTGCCGCCGTCGCGGGCAAGGCACTTTCGGCAACGGGGCTTGGGCTGTTGCTTGCGCCGATTACGGGCGGATTGGGACTTGTTGCGGGCGCGGGTGTTGGATTACTTGCGGGGGATTTGTTGGAAAATTGGTTGGCAGATAATCATCCATGTGAAACCGCGTTGGAAAAGGGCGCGGTCGTGCGTCGTCATGACCCCGAATGGATGCGGGAAACGGCCGAAGATTTGGCGAACAGTGTTTTGAATAAATCCGCAAAATAATAATTTTTGTCAATATGTGCGGGCGTGTCTTTTACCCTTGCACCGAATCGGCATTTTTTGATAAAATACCGTCTGAGAATGTAGAAACAGGAATAACAAACAGGAGTGTGAAATGGAATTTTCTGTGTTTCGTCAGGTTTTGATTCGTGCACTGGGGCACATGCAATCGATTGTGGAAAAGCGCGCGACTTTGCCGATTTTGATGAATGTAAAGTTGGATGTTTCGGACGATTTGGTGTTGTCTGCGACAAATGTTGATTTGGAATTGATTGAACATGTTGCGGCGGATGTGACATTGGGCGGTAAGATAACCGTGCCGGTTCAGATGCTGTATGATATTGTGCGCAAATTGCCGGACGATGCCGAAATTTCGTTCAAGCAATCGGGTGATTCATTGGTGGTGTCCAGTGGTCGCGCTGTGTTCCATTTGCCGACATTGCCGGCGGAAAATTTCCCGGCCATGGCGGGCAGTAATTTAACAACCAAGTTTCAAATGGCAACGGGGGATTTGGCGCACCTTATTAACCAAACAAAGTTCGCGATTCCGACCGACGATGTGCGTTATCATTTGGGCGGTATTTATTTCCATATTGCAAATGACGACGGTTCGAACAAATTGACCGCGGTTGCGACGGATGCCCAGCGTATGGCACTGTGTGCGATGCCGGCGCCGGCGGGGTCTGCGGAAATGCCGTCTGTGATTTTGCCGCGGCGCGTGATTGGTGAATTGTCAAAGTTATTAGAAGATGCAACGGTTGACGATGTAAATGTCGAACTTTCGGATACCAAGGCGCGCTTTACAATCGGGGCGGCGATTTTGACAAGTAAACTTGTTGATGCGCAATATCCGAATTATCGCGTTGTTATTCCAAAGGGCAATGATAAAATCGCGATTATGGATCGCAAGCAATTCCTTAACGCCGTCGATTTGGTTTCGGTGGCAAGTGTTGACAAGACGAAATCGGTGCAGCTGACTTTTTCAATGAACAAATTGGTCGTCAATGCATCAAGTCCGGATGCCGGAACCGCGACCCAGGAATTAGATGTCGAATATAATGGCGATGCATCGTTCACGGTGACGTTTAACGTGAAATTCCTTATGGATGTTGCGGGCCAGGTCGAAGGTGAAAAATTCCAAATGGAAATGCAGGATCCACTTTCGCCGACAATTATCAAGTCCACAAACAAAGACACGGACGCGTTGTTCATCCTTATGCCAATGCGGATGTGATAAGTGTCAGTGATTAGTGTAAATGGTTAGTGCGCGGGGCTTTCGCCCCGCGTTTTTCTCGTCATACCGCCGCAGGGCGGTATCTAGTGGTTTCAACTGTAACGTAGAGATACCGCCCTGCGGCGGGATGACAAACGAATTTTTTATTTTGAATAAAGTTAAATATGTGATAAAATGCGTATGACGTGGCGGGTTGCCATGTTGAGGCGTCAGAACCTCTAATTCATAGCGTCTATGGTCGACGAAAAAAACCTCCAACCAAAAGTGGTTGGAGGGCGGTGAATATATCGAATACATCCGCGCTATTTTTCTATGAGTTAATAGTTCTGAACCTCCAACCACTTAGAGCAGTTTAAGTGGTTTTTTTGTTAGTGTTTTTTGCCGTCATACCGGCGTAGGCCGGAATCTGGTGGTTTCAACTGTGACGGCGAGATCCCGGCTTTCGCCGGGATGACGGAGAAAAAACGGGATGACAAGAAAAATATGAAAAAAGTTTTGGTGATTTTTTTAATTCTTTTTTCGCCGGTGGCGGCGCGGGCGGACGATGCGAATGTGCCCGATGATATGGCGCGGCAAATGGAACTTTCGAAATTGAAACGTGAAGTGAG
>JAZKZR010000003.1:0-35983 GCA_045612805.1 Candidatus Enterousia sp. | reverse complement strand
CCCGTATGATACCGCAAAAAAAACACTATGCAATTTATTTTTTTATCATCAATACCGCAATCGAAATCACGCCTATTATGGCCGTCACCCACCATACCGCCGCGGTTGTTCCGAACGCCGCAATACATGCCGCGCCAATACCGGGTGCAATCACACTTGGCAAATTGCAACTTGTGCGAAACACACCATAAAACTTTGTCTGTTGCGCCTGCTTTGTTCCATCAAAGAATAACAAATCATGCACCGGTTCCATCAGGGCGCCGGAAATCTGCCACAACACAAATATGGCAAGCAGTGGAAAACCGGTCGCAAATGTTGCCCATACCGAAAACGCCGCAAACGAACCGAAACCCAAAACCAACCATATACTTTTTCCAAATTTTCGCACCAAACGCCCCATAATTTCTGATAAAATCAAATATGGCACAATACCGAAACTTAAAATCAACCCCAATGTATCCTTGGTAAATCCGGCCTCTATCACCACAATCGGCACATACAAAAGACGCATCGCCCGCAACGAATAATATCCAAAATTCACGATATACGCGCGCTTCATTCCGGGCGTTTTGAAAAAACTCATCGTGTTGCGCCAAAGTGCGCGCACCGTCCGACGCGGACTAACGGGTTTTATAACTTTGTCTTCTTGGGTTAAATGAAAATACCTAAAAAACACCCACGCCCCCAAATAAATCGCCGATGACAAAAAGAACGCCGACCGATTACCGAATCGGGTTGCAACAATCACCGCCAACATCGGTGCGAACAGCGCACCAATATTCATCCACAAATGATACCGCGAATTTAGCCGCGCCATACCAACATCACGCGAAAAATCTGACATAAACAGTGGCACCAACATCGCGGTAAGTGTAATTGCAAAGCCACTGGTGTAATCCAAAACAATAAACGTTCGTGGCAACACGGAAAAACCCATCATCGCATAGCACACGACCAACATCAACAGTGCAAAATAGAAAACCTTGGTCTTGGAAAATTGGCGAAAAATCTCATGCGCGAACAACGCGACAATCATACAGAACACCGAATAAATCGCGACATAGACACCAACAACCGCGGAATTCATAAAAATTTCCAAAATAACAAGGGAATAAACGGCATTATAAATACCATCGGCAAATCCGGTAAAAATACCAAGATTCGCGAACGAAAACCCACTAAGCGAACTTCGCATAGAGATATATTTATCTTTGGCCATAACCCAATTCCCCCCTACCCTGATAAATATATCACAAAAACGACCGAATCGCAAAAAGTGATTAGTGTAAGTGTTAGTGGTTAGTGAGCTCCGGAATTTGTTCGTAATTGCTAACACCAAGCCGGGGCAAAGCCCCGGCGCAGTCTCGGCGTAGTCGCGTCACCGCTGTGCGGTGACGGACGAAGACGGATAAAAAAACGCACCGTTCGGTGCGTTTTTCTTATTTTGCTTCGGCTTGCTTTTGATTCCGCTTTTCATACAAATCTGCGAAATCAACCATCTGCATTGCAAACGGTGGGAATCCGGATTCGGCCGTAAGGCGTGTCACCAATGCGCGCACCGCCGGGAACAGCAATGTCGGCACATCAATCAACAGTGTACGTTTTTTCTTTTCTTCGTCTTTTTCTTCTTCCATCTGCACCAGGCCGGAATATGTCGCCTCTATCAAAAATATAGATTTCGAATCGGCCTTTAATTTCGAATGAATTTTCGTAATCAAATCAACCATAAACAGATTTTTTTCCGAACCTTTGACCTGCATATCGATATTGATTTCCAATTCCGCCTGGCCGTTATCCTGTTTAAAGAACAAATCCGGGACATTTGGACTTTCAAAAGAAATGTCTTTCAAGAACTGAGATATAATATTGAACTTAGCCATGCGATTGCTCCTTTTTTTATGACTCGTTTTATGATAATATAGCATACAAGGGGAATTTTACAAGTGGGGGGATTAAAAAAAATGACAACAAACATAATTAAACTGGTAAAAAGGGGAATTTTACTGGTTATCGCGGGCGCGATGCTGGCGTCTTGCGATGTTTCGACACCAACGCACACGGGCGACGATTCGACGATTCCGTCCGAAAATTTGAAAAAAGTGTCTTATTCGGACCTGCCCGGATGGCGGGATGACGATGTCCGGTATGCACTCCAGGCGTTTCGTAATTCGTGCAAGGCAAAAATTCAATACACCGGTCGCATAATACCCGACCGCGCATTATTCCAAGAAAAATGCAATATGCTGCCCAGTGCCAGTGCCGACACCGAAACGGTGCGCGCGTGGTTCGAATCACATTTCCAACCATATAAAATATATAATGACAATGGAAGTACGCGTGGGACATTTACCGGATATTATTCACCGATAATCCCGGCATGCCGGACAAAAACCGCCGAATGCAACGAACCACTTATGGGCGTTCCAACCAACGGTCAAAACTTTCGTGGCGTGCCAAAGGAAAAAATCGTTCGGGATAAAATTGGCCGTGTTCTTTATTGGGCGAACATCGTCGATGTGCAAAACATACAAATCCAAGGCAGCGGTATGTTAAAACTTGATGACGGCAAAATGGTAAAACTAAACTTTGCCGCCGTAAACGACATGCCGTTTAAATCGATTGGCGAACAATTGCGCAACCGTGGCATAAAACCCGAAGGCGGTTATTCCGCAAACGCGGTTTGGAAACATTTAAAGAAAAATCCAAAACTTGCACGCGAAGTAATTTATAACAATCCGCGGTATGTATATTTCTATGAATCGGTGCCACCGGATGTGATTGGAAAACTTGGGACACCACTTTCAAAAATACGCAGTATCGCGATGGACGATTCGCTCTATACGTTGGGTTTGCCCGTATACATCGATACGAACCTTTCGAACGGACAAAAATTTAGACGCCTTATGATCGCCCAAGATACCGGCAGTGCGATACGCGGTTTCGTTCGCGCCGATATATTCTTTGGCAAGGGCGACGAAGCATATAAATACGCGCACGGCCAACATTCCCAAGGAGAAATGTATATCCTTATGCCAAAAGAATATGTCTATGTCAAACCAAAATAAAAACGATTTCACCAAACGCACGAAACGCCCACAAACCATTGCGGGCGCGCTTGGGGGACTGATGAAAATTTTTGGTGTTCGCGCATCGGATTCCGACCTTGTTGCGCGTTGGCCGGAAATAATCGGCCCGGAAATTTCAAACCTTGCCGACATTTGTGCGATAAAAAAACAACGCGACGGAACATATAATATAACACTAAGACCACGGAATCCGGCGTATACATTAAATCTATCTTATATGGTTCCAGAAATCACAAAGAAAATAAATAAATACTTTGGCGCGTCTTGCGTCGGCAAAATAAGTTTCAGGAAATAGCAAAATGACGAAACGAATACTCGGAATTGACCCGGGACTTTTACATACTGGATGGGCGATAATCGACACAAACGGCAACGAAAGAAAATATGTGGCCAGTGGCGTTATATTGCCAAAGAAAACCGGCGCGCTTGCCGAACGACTTGCGATTATATTTAACGGTGTCACAAAACTTTGCGAAGCATTTGAACCAAACGAATGCAGCATGGAAATAACCTTCGTGAACAAAAATCCAACAACAACACTGATACTGGGGCACGCACGCGCGGCGGCAATGGTCGCGGTATCTGTGCGTGAAATTCCGGTGTTTGAATACGAGCCAAACAAAGTAAAAAAAATTCTAACCGGCGCGGGTCATGCGGATAAAACCGCGGTCGATAAAATGGTGCGAATTTTATTGCCCGCCGCAAACCCCAAAACCGCGGACGAAAGTGACGCCATCGCAATCGCCCTGGCCCACGCCAACACAACCAGATTTGAACTATTATCCCCTTCGCTGGCGAAGGGGTCCGGCGGAACCGCCGGGGGGTAGTGACAAAACAGTTTTATAAAATTGCTTTTATATTCGATTATTGTTATATTGGTTGCATGCCATCAAGCAAAGAATTTTTAGATTTCGTGCTCACGCAATTATCCGCGTTGCCCGACATAACATACCGCGCGATGATGGGCGAATACATTATTTACTATCGCGGGAAAATCATCGGCGGAATTTATGACAACCGGTTGCTAATTAAACCGACCACGGCGGCACAGAAAATTATCCCGAATGCAACACCGGAAATTCCATACCCCGGTGCAAAACCAATGCTGTCATTTCCCGATATCGAAAACACTGAATTATTGATAAAATTATTCAATGCGATGTATGTGGAATTGTAAAAAACGGGCGCATTAGCGCCCGCACACTAACCCTTGTCCCACGAAGCCTTGGCGAAGTGGGAACACCAACCACTAATTCGCGCCGGTAAATATTTTTTGCAAAATTTATCAATGTGCACGGATATCCAAAAATTTTTGCCAAACACTATTGTAAATAGACCAATTATGCCGACGCATATATTCCAACATTTGATCTTTATCCTTATCCGTCAAAGAATATATTTCATGTAAAATTCTATAGTTTAATTTTACGTCAATTCCAAATCGTTCTTTAAAAACGATCTGAAATTTTAACGCCCGCGCGACAATACGCGCCGGCTTATATTTATGCGGATTGCACACAAACAATTCCGCCGTTTCAATAAAATGCAAAAAGAACACAGATTCATAAATTTTTCCATCAAGATAAAACAAACTGTTGCAATTAAAATCGAAAGTATTCGCAATAATCACTTGTGGATTATTTGTATAATATTGAAAAATATCCACCACACCAACATCACGCAATTCGACCTTGGTTCCGCCGAAAGAATTTTTTTTAACCCCCAAGATATTTTTATTATCGTGAATCACAGGTGCCTTTGCACATACAACATCCCAATCTTTGACATAAAAATTTCTACCAGTTATTGCCGCCAAAATCGAATCGCGCACCGCACCCCCAACAATACACACGTCGTCCACAGCCAATCTATTTGCAATTTTATGCGCAAACGGTGCCAAATTTTGCTCTGCACACCGTTTTGCGTTTTCTAATTCATCAATTTCAACCCTCATTTTACGCCGCGCCGGTAAACACCTTTTGCACATCGTCATTATCGTCCAACGCGTCAACCAGGCGTTCAACCTTGTCCCATGTTTCTTCGTCCACGTCCACCGGCATATTCGGAACCCATGTCAATTCCGCATTTTCCGGTTCGCCCAAAACATCGGCAATCTTTTTCTGCACATTCATAAAATCATCAGGTTTTGTTGTAATGATAAAACCTTCGTCGGTTATTTCCAAATTGTCCGCATCCGCGTCCATAATAATTTCCATCATTTCATCTTCGGTTTTACCAATCGACGCCGGATAGAAAATTTGCCCAACGCGCGTGAACATAAATGCGACACTGCCCTCTTCGCCCATGTTGCCACCGTGTTTGGAAAAGATATTCCGCACCTCTGGCACGGTGCGCCGCGGGTTGTCGGTCAACGCCTCTACTATAATCGGCACCGCGCCCGGGCCGTAACCTTCGTACCGCACCGCCACATAACTTTCAGTGTTTGCGCCAGACGCCTTGTCAATTGCGCGTTTGATATTATCGTTCGGCATAGAATTCTTGCGCGCCTGTAAAATCGCAAGACGCAAACGCGGGTTATTATCCGGATTTTTATCGCCCAATTTCGCCGCCATCGTGATTTCGCGCGCAAGTTTCGTGAACAATCCACTGCGTGCCGCGTCGGCAAGACCCTTTTTGTGTTGAATGTTGTGCCATTTGCTATGTCCGCTCATGATTTGACCTTTTGATTTAATTAGATTAAAATTACCGGCAAAGGATAGCAAATGATTGGAAAATTGCAAGGCATTGTTGATTATATTGGTGACGGGTTCATTATTTTGATGGCGGGCCCCGTCGGGTACAAGGTATATACGCCGGAAACATTGACATTGGGGACGAACATATCGCTGTGGATTGAAACGGTCGTGCGCGAAGATTCGATTCGTTTGTTCGGGTTTGGAACGCCCGCCGCACAAAATTTATTCAATATGCTAAACGGTGTGTCGGGTGTCGGGCCCAAGGTTGCCATGGCGATAATGGGCACGATAAAGACCGATACACTGATGACCGCAATCGCAACCGGTGACGCAAAAACAATCGCAACCGCACCGGGTGTCGGCAAAAAGGTCGCGGAAAAAATCATTGTTGAATTAAAGTCCAAGGTGGGCGGCGCATCGTTTGCATTTGATACATCCGGCGACACGGGCGCCCTGCCCGATTTGTTGGCGGCATTGGAAACACTGGGGTACCGCCGTATGGACATAATCGAAATGGCACAAAAATTGGTTGCACAAAATCCGGACGCGGGGGTATCAAAACTGGTCCCGATGGCATTAAAAGAAATAAGCGGGAACAAGTAAGATGAATAACAACGACACAATCTTTGCATTATCATCTGGGCATGGGAAATCCGGCGTGGCGGTAATTCGTATATCTGGAAATGATTTGCAAGAATTTGCCGAACGCCTCGTTCTCCCCTTCGCTGGCGAAGGGGTACGGCGTGGAACGCCGGGGGGTAGTGGCATCGTACCACGGCGCGCATATTTTACAAACTTGCGCGATGATAATGGCGACATAATCGACCAATGCGTTGTTATTTATTTTGTCGCTCCGCACAGTTTCACCGGCACCGACATCATTGAAATTCAATGCCACGGCGCGCCGGCGGTTATAAATAAAATCTTTGAATTTTTGCGCGGGCATAATATACGTGTTGCCACCCCTGGTGAATTTTCGCGGCGCGCGTTTTACAACGGCAAAATGGATTTGTCCGATGTCGATGGACTGGTTGCGTTGCTTGACGCACAAACGGATAAGCAGCGCGCGGCGGCACTGCGTTCCATGATGGGTGGCGACAGTGCGATTTATGAAAATTGGCGCGACCAAATGTTGGAAATATCCGCATACGCCGCCGCAATGACGGACTATGACGCCGACGATTTACCGCCAAACATTTCTGATATAATTTTAGAACATATAAAAACGCTCTATACGGCGGTTTCTGGCGTATTGGGCAATTACAAAGTTTCACGTGCAATAATGTGCGGAATAAATATCGCAATCGTCGGTGAAACAAATGTCGGAAAATCTTCGTTATTCAATCGCATCGTTGGTGCGAACCGCGCCATAGTATCCGATATCCCCGGCACAACGCGCGATGTCGTATCCGCCCAAATGGACATTGATGGATACATGGTGAATTTATCCGATACGGCCGGCCTGCGCAATACGGTGGATTTTGTGGAAAAAATCGGAATTGAACGAACAAATACCGAAATCGCCAACGCCGATATAGTTTTGCATGTTATTGATGCCACTAGTTCCCCTTCGCTGGCGAAGGGGCGAAGTCGCGCCGTAGCGTTTCGCGAAGGCGGATGGCGGGTAGCACCCGACGGGGTAGTGGAAATCCTAATTGTAAATAAATCTGACACAATCGATTCGCGCGACATACGCGGCGCAATATATGTTTCCGCCAAAACCGGCGCTGGGATACCGGAACTTATGCACGAAATTCGAAACCGAATCGCCGAAATCACAAACAACGGCGAAAGCACGGTCATGATAAACGCCCGCACATACGACCTGTTGATAACCGCGCGCGATGAATTATTTGCGGCATTGAACGATTTTAATGGCGACTATGATATTTTATCTGAACAGGTGCGATACGCGGCGGACGCAATTGGCAAAATACTCGGCACCATCGGCACCGCCGAAATCTTGGACATGACCTTTTCACAATTGTGTTTGGGGAAATAACTAATACGCTTTTTTGCCAAAAATTTCTTCAACCAAAGCATTCATCGCTGCTTCGTATTCCCATATTTTTCTGGCTGTTTCTTTATTAGCAAGTTGTTCATCAAGCCACCGACAATATCGTTCAACCGCGGCATCTTTTGCCCGCTCTCTCATGTACCACTCTATACTACCTGGGGCAACAGGGTTCTCTACCAGCACGTTTGCTTTTCTACTTTTTCGAACGAAACACATTTTACTATTCCTTTCGCAACGGGTACTTTCCATCAATCAAATTCTGACGGACAATGTGGTGTTTAACCTTTTGCGTGCTGGTCGTCGGCAAATCTTCGGTTGTCATCGCAAAGTGCGTCACCCATTTATAGGACGCCACCTTTTTATTCGCCGCCGCAATTGCCGCAGACAGTTTTTCCATCGTCATATCTTTATCAACACTGAACACACCATACGAAACGGTTTTATCTTTTACCTTGTGTTCAAACACCGCAACATTTTTCACCCCCGGGATATTTATGAACAGACCCTCCAACTCATCCGGATAAACATTTTTACCACTGTCCAAAACAATCACCTGTTTCTTGCGACCGGCAAAATGTAATTCGCCGTTTTTATCCATCGACACCATATCGCCGGTGTTAAAGAATCCGCGGTCATCGAACGCCTGTTTATTCGCATCGTCATTATTTAAATACCCATTAAAAATCTGATTCCCGCGCAGCCATAAAATACCAACGCCGTCTTCATTTTTATCACGGATTTCAACCTCGTTATTCGTGGTCGGCGCGCCAAATGCAAATGGGATTCGACCCTTGCACGGTTTGGAAATACAAATTGGCCCAACCGTTTCGGTCATACCATACCCCTGAATAAACCCAAGGCCCAGCGCGACAAAGAAATTTTCAATTTCGGGCTTTGTCGCCGCGCCACCCGCAATCAGCAATTTTACGCGTCCTCCAAACACATCTAATACCGGCCTAAACGCCGCGTCCACCAATTTACGCAGGCCGATTTTCTTTAACAAATCTGCATTTTTCAACACGAACGAAAACAGCCACCATTTATGCTGTGCCTTTATTCCATCGATGATTTTGTTACGAAAAACCTCAAACAAACGGGGGACCGCCGGAATCACATGCGGACGATAGCGTTTGAAATCCGCCAAAATTTCCTTTGGATTGACGGTCGGTTGCAACAACACACCCGCGCCGTATTGCAATGTTGCAAGTATTTCCACCGCAAACCCGAAAATATGATACATCGGCAAAAAACCATACATGACATCGCCAACTTCAAACCATTCGCGCATATCCAACAACGAATTTGCACATTCCAACAAATTATAGTGCGAAAGCGGCACAACCTTTGGCGTGCCGGTCGAACCCGATGTGAACGACAATGTTGCGATATCCGTCGGCTTTAATTCCGCCGGTTTCAAATCGGGATTTTCACCCCCATCCGCGGTCGTGATATCAAAAAACTGAAACACATCGGTTTTATAAAAGAACGATTTTTCCGCACAAACGAATTTGCACTTTGTAATTTGGGCCATATTATCGTATTCGAACGGCGTCAAATTCGTATCCAGCAATAATACCGTTCCGCCCAAAAACCAAATTGCAAACAGCGTTATCGGAAACGCCGGTATATTATGCGACAAAATTCCAACGACATCGCCGGCCCCCACCCCAAGCGCAGAAAGCGTCGCCGCACGCGCACGAACCATTTTCATAAAGTCCGAAAATGTCACATTTTCACGCACCAAATAAATGCCGTTCGGCCATTTTTCAACCGCCCTTTCCAAAAATTGAAACATACTGTTCATGATTCAAAATCCTTGTTGTTTTTACAATTTATTAAGGTTATTATACCCATAAAAGGAAAGATTGCAAATATGAAAATACTAACCATCAATATCAATTCGATTCGCGCCCACGCGGAAAATTTTATAAAAATCCTTGAATCGGGCGAATATGACACAATACTGGTCCAAGAATTAAAGGTTGAAACCGCCGGTTTTCCACATAATATATTCGAAGAATACGGATACAATATAAAGGTTTTCGGCCAAAAAAGTTGGAACGGTGTTGCAACTTTTTCAAAATATTCTATCGAAGACACCGTCCGCGGAATACCGAACTATACTGATATAAACGCGCGATTTTTGGAAACGGTAATCGATGGTCGTATCCGTGTTATAAATGTCTATATGCCGAACGGCGAATCTGAAACATCACCAAAGTTCGAATATAAAATTGATTGGATGCGCGCATTTGGCGAATACATAAAACAATACATTGATTCACCCGAAGCGGTAATAATCGGCGGCGATTTTAATGTGGCAATTGCCGACCGCGATATTTGGAAACCAGAAAACTATGTAGGGTCCAGTATTTCCGCCCCCGCGGCACGTGAAATTTTACAAGGGTGGTTTGATGAGGGTTGGACCGACATGTGGCGAAAAATGCACCCCGATGAAATCGGATACACTTGGTACGGGTACCGCCAACGCGGTTTTGAAAACAAACACGGACTGCGCCTTGATTATTTTATGGCGAACAAAATCGCCACAAAAATGATTACAAAGTGTGAAATCGACACCGCCCCACGCAGTGGTGAAAAACCAACCGACCATTGCGGATTGATGATCAAAATTTCTTAATCACGTTCATCCGCCCGCGCAAAGTCATCGTATTCTTGATATTTTTGTTCACCGGTTCGACGATATTCATATTCCGCACCACCCGCCGAATACATATTAAATAATTCTGTGACCTTGCTATACGCCGCATTTATTGCGGTTGCAGTTTCTTCGACATCAAAATTTATAATCCTTGCGTCCCCGGATTTAAGTTGCAAAAATTGCATAATTGGCATTTCACTTTTGACCGTTGTCCGAAAACGAAAACCATGGTTTTGCAACATATACGCCTCTAACGATAATTGTGGCATTGTTCCGTCGAACAATTGCTTTTTACTGGGTGCGGCACCCGTTTTAATATCCAACACCCCACCATCCCAAATTCGGTCGGCACGCGCACGAACATTACGCCCGGCGATTTTTACCGCGCCTTCGATTTCGACAAGTGCACCATCCGTTTCGCGCAACATTCGCAATGCAACCGGCGCAATTTCCATAAACCGCCGATGCCAGAAATAAAATATAAGGTTATTATTACCCAACACTTCCAACGCGCGTCTGTCCATTTCCGCAATCAGCCACTGTTCGGTCGCACCCGCGGGCGCACTTTCCAAAACGCTATGCACCAGTGTTCCAAAATCACGCACATCGGCCCCAACCCAATAATCATCCGTTCGGCGCAAACGCAGTATATGCCGCACATAGAACGCATAGGGATTATGTATCAACAATTCCAAACTTGTGACATATACATCAGACCAATCTGCGGGCGGTTGCGGGTTGGCATAACAAAGTGGCCTTGATTCAACCGCGTCACGCGAACGCACAACATTTAATATGTCGGTCGCCGCATCTGTATCAAACCGACCACGTGCAACAATAACACGCGAAAGGAATCTTGATTCCTGGGTCTGAACACCACCAGACACACGACTTCGTGTCCAATAAACCTCTGGTCCACACGACAAATTCATAAAATCAAGTGCCATCAGTGACACCTTGTGATTCGGTGACGGCAACCCAATTTGATTTGATATTTGCCGTGGCAACCATGGGTTTTCATATCCGGTTGCCGGAAACATACCTTCGTTTAATCCGGTAAGTATAACCACGTCCGCCGTTTGCATACGCGATTCTATTGTTCCCAAAACACAAACATTTGTCGCGTCATTCATCGGCGCCCGCACACGAACACCACCAATTGCATCCGCAATAAACGCACGCGCATCGGTCAAACTAACCTGTATACTTTTACCCGTCAAACAATCGGAAAGTTTTTTTATCGCCGTCCAAATCGCAACAGATTCAGGATTTTCAACATCAAACTGTGGTGCAAAACTTTCGGCATATTTATCAACAATTTCCGCAACCGTATCAAACAAATTAGAATTATTACGCGAATAAATTTCTTCAAAATAATTAGTGCCATTTTCAATCCAATCATCAAACAAATTCAAAATCGCGCGCCCCGCCACGGTCATTGTACCGGACAGGCCACCCGAAAAATCTGCATCAATGTTTCGCCGTTCAAATTCGCTTTTCAATCGTTGGTTCCCCGCCGCATCGGGCGTTATAATTAAAACCGTTTTTTTGTCGCGAATTGCACGCGCCGTAATTTCGGCGGCGGCGGACGCTTCTTCGGATTCACGCGCCGCCTCTATTAAATGACAATTCGATAAATCGCAATCATCTAAATCGCTGTATACATTGGAAAACGCCGTATTCATAAAATCAATATGCGACGCGCCGACATCAATTTCTTGGACATCTGATATATCAACACCGATTGCCGACAAAAATTTATATTCTGAATTATATGGGTTTGTATCCAATTCAAAATCTTCCTTTTTCCCGGAAATCCGCCCCGGCAAAATTATCCGACCATTTGGCAATGATGCAATTACCGACATTAAATCACGCGTGACGGGAACACTTGCGGTTGACCCACAAACAACAACCAACGATTTATTCGCATCCATATTTTTTACATAATCACACCACGCGTATACGTCGGAATTCCGGCGTTTTGTTTCCGTATCACGCCCCACAAAAATTTCATTTTGCACACGCGAAAGCACGGATAAAATTTGCGCCTTGTCTTGAAAGTGTTTTGCATATTTATCATCAACCAATGTCGTCCAATCAATATCGGCAATATCAACAGAACTGTTTTCCAAATAATCTTGCATAGTAATCAGTGTTCGGGCAACCGGCAACGCGTTTGATATATTTTTAATTGTCGGAATTGACGCCAACAAATACGCGGTTGCGACAACGCGTTCCAATGTTGAAACAACGCCAAATTTTTCATCATCCGAATCAACATCTTCAACACCTTCGCCCAGTGGCACCAGTCGCGGCAAAAGTGTCGCGTGTCCAACTTTATCAACAATCATTTTTTCAACACTGCGCACCGCCCGCCGATTCGGCAAGAAAATCAGCACATCCGTCAAATCAACATCCGAATCGTTTATAACCCGCCAAAGACCGTCCAAAATCTTTGCCGGATTCGAAACACAAAAGATATTCTTATTTGATACCAATTATCGCCCTTAGGTTATCAATACCATATTTTTTTTCGGCGGATGTTTCAACAATATCATCAACCATAGCCGGATGTTCGTCTGCGCAAATCATAACCTGGGCTTTTTCGCGTACACGTTTATCTTTTTTCGTATAAACGATTTGATAAGATATTCCGTTCGCGTCACAAAATTCCATAAGTTCCGTATCCGACGGACGCGCCCCAACACGCGAATCAATCAAAATAAACAACCGCTTTAATTGTCGCCGCGTCATAATGTATTCTTGGAATCGCATCATCCACCGCGCCGCATCCGCCCGCGACACGCGCGCATAACCATACCCCGGCAAATCAAGAATTATTATTTTGTCATCCACATTAAACATATTCAGTGTTTGTGTTCGCCCCGGCGTATTTGATGTTCGCGCAACATTTTGCCCCAGCACCGCATTTATCAGTGATGACTTTCCAACATTACTGCGTCCCGCAAACGCATATTCCGGAAATTGCGTTTGTGGCAAATCGCATACATTTTCAAAACCACCAACAAATTTTATCATATGCTTTAATCCTTTTTAACCAAACGGCGATAGGCTTCTTTTTTTGAAATTCCCGCACGCGCCGCCAAATCGCTTGCCGCGGCCTTGGTTGAATTTGCGACAACATCGTTCACGATTTCCGATATTTCCGCATCAGACATTTTGTGTTCCGGTGCCGGCGCAACCACAATAACAATTTCCCCACGTGGCGGTTCGATATTTTTTAGTTCCGCCGGATACCCAATTATCGCCTGTTCATGAATTTTCGTTATTTCGCGCACAATTGCAATTTGCCGTTCCGGCATAACACGCGCAATCGCATCGATTGTATTCATAATCCGATTCGGACTTTCATAGTAAACAATCGTATGCCGAATTTTATTATCATCGCGCAATTTCTTTTCATCAAAGAACCCACAAAATGTAAATCGGTCGGTCGGAAACCCCGACAGCACCAGTGCCGATATAACCGCCGTCGGCCCCGGCACAACATACACCGGCACACCCGCATCACGCGCCGCGCGAACGATTCGGTATCCCGGGTCACTGATACCCGGCATACCCGCATCGGTCACAATCGCAACCGATTCGCCACCTATAATTTTTTCTATCAATCCGCCAATAACATCGCGTTCATTATGTTCATGGCACGACACGCGCCGCGTTTTTATATCAAAATGCGATGCAATTTTGGCAAAAACCCGTGTATCTTCGGCGGCGATTAAATCAACATTTTTCAAAACATCCACCGCCCGCGGCGACATATCGCCCAGATTTCCAATAGGTGTACCAACAATATAAAGCCCCGTTTGCATTTATGAATCCTTTGTAGTAAAATGATACAGAATAAAATGGATTTTTCAATGCATATTATGAAACAGATTTTTGGTTTAACTTGTATTGCGGTGTTGCTTTCATCGTGTCATGGCAACAAGGGTTCTGCGTGGCGTTCGGAATACACCGATGTGCCAATCACCGCACCGACCCAGTTGCAATACGGAACATATTCACTTGGGATGTACGGTTCTGCACCCGATGCATCGCATAGTATCGCCGTGCTTATTCCGACAAGTGGCGCAAATGCAAAAATCGGCAAATCGATTCGGTTAGGCGTTGAGGCCGCAACCATGCAATTTGCCCCCGATGGATTACAGGTAAGATTTTTTGATACTGGAACCGGTGACACGGGCGAAACAATCGAACGGGCATTGGCATCAAACCCCGAAATAATTATCGGACCGGTGTTTGCCGACAATGCACGCATTTTGCGCGACAAAAAACCATCTGCGATACCGGCACTGTCACTAACATCCGATGTATCCGCAATTGGTGACGGCGTTATCAGTATGGCGGTTATGCCAATGAACGTCGTTGAATCTGCAATTGCCGAAATGTCTGCAAACGGGGCAAAGAACTTTATTGTAATCGCACCAAACAACACATCTGGTCCGGTTATGGCGGGCGCGGCAAACGCAATTGCCGACACATATGACATCGGCAATGTCGGAATATTCTATTACAACGAACGTGATACCGATTCGATAAAATCGGCCGCCCTTGCGGCATCTATGTATAACGCACGCAATGCGGCAAACACGCGCGCCAAAGAAATTTTATCAGCGATAATAAATCATGAAAGTTTAAGTCGTTCGGAAAAATATTCATTATCGCGCCAACTTGAAAACCTAAACAGATTCGACACATTGGGCGATTTACCATACGATTCGATTTTATT
This sequence comes from Candidatus Enterousia sp., assembly GCA_045612805.1. GTDB lineage: Bacteria > Pseudomonadota > Alphaproteobacteria > Rs-D84 > Rs-D84 > Enterousia. Next base: position 20,766 of record JAZKZR010000003.1, on the reverse strand, counting down.
CCTTGGTGATGGAAACGATACAAAGTCCGTGGCATCGTTCTTGCGATATTATGGGGTTGATGCACGGGCTGCAAAGTTTTATGGCACACCACTTTGGGAAGATAGCGATATCGCATCCGATTTAACAATGACTGGCGCCGTGTACGCCACATTACCGGATATACCGGAAAATTTCAGAAACACATATTCACTTGCAACCGGAACATATCCAACACGTATGTCAACAATTGGGTATGAATCGACATTGCTTGCCATTGGCACATTATATTCGCACGACGATATTCACGCACATTTAATGAACCCCAGTGGTTATACCGGCATAAACGGCCTGTTCCGGTTACATACCGACGGCACAAATGAACGTGCACTGCGCATTATGCGCCTTAATGGTGACGGAACAACATCCATCGCCCGCACCGAACCCGCGGCATTCACCGTTCCAATATATCGAACCGGGGGGACATATATGTCCGCGGCGGAAAGCGAACCTTTGGATTCGGACGGTGTAAATCCGTTGGACTATATAAAAATACCCGAACGTTTTCGTGGAAAATATAGTGCGAAAACATATGGCATAAATCATTCGTCGTCTAAAAACAATGAACCGATATTCCATACTTCAACCATATTGCCAATAAACGATTCCGAATCCATAACATCCGAAGATTATCAACCCGTCCCATTGGATAACATAAGTCGTACATATATCGATTCGGTTGAAATTACAGAATGATAAACGGTGCCAACAATGAAAACGAAATATAAAATCATAATTGCATGCATAATAACATGTGTTGCAACCGCGTTCGCAACCGTTTACATTATGAATCATGATGTTTTCAATCTGTACTATTCGGAAAAACTTGTATGCAAAGATGACATGGCACCCGATAAAAACGGTTGTTGTCCGGGCGAAACATATACAGACATGGGCGATTTAGGTTGGAATTGCTGTCCGGATTCTGGTGGTGATTGCTTTCCGCCAATCGAACAATAAAACTTAATCAAGATTTTGTAAACTTACATTTTCACCGTCAACAATAACGATGTTTCCATGCATAATGTTGACATCACGCGCAACGGCAACAAAATCACGCTGTGCGAATAAATCCGGCGTATAGACCGGAAACACACCACGCACCAAACAAAGTTGATTTGCAACAATTTCGCCATCGCACACGGCAATAACTTTTGTATCCGGCCGCCGACAAGAAATCTTTATTACCGATTCGGTGTCACGTGCAAAAACAATTATCGCACTTGCTTTATTAAGGTACGCCATCGAAGACACCGAACGCGACCAATCATTATCCTCGGCCGAACTTTCCGCACGCACCCAATCACTTGGATTTGCCATCGCATCATCATCCGAATAACTTAAAATCTTTGCCATTGTTTCAATAACATTTAACGGATTCGCGCCAATCGTTGTTTCTTCGGATGTCATTGTTGAATCCACGCGCAGATACGCCGCATTTGCAACATCACTTATTTCCGCACGCGTTGGAAATTCACTTTCCACCATCGACCCCAGCATTTGTGTCGCCATAACAACCGGACGATTTAGTCGCCGACATTCGCGTATAATATGTCGTGAAATCGCCGGCACCTGCTCAAACGGCAATTCAACCGCCATATCCCCACGCGCAATCATAATTCCGTCCGCCGCGCGCGCAATTTCATCAATTTGTTCAACCGCACTTTTGCGTTCTATCTTGGCCATTATTTTAACGGGTCGCGCCGTATGTGCGGTAATAAAATCACGAACTTCGGCAATATCTTCGGGCCGTTGCACAAAAGAAACCGCCACCCAATCCGGATTTTTGGGTAAAGCATATTCCAAATCCGCCCTATCCTTTTCGGTCAAAACCGATGTATCAACAATTGTATCCGGCAAGTTAAATCCACGTCGCGACCAAATTTCCGTTCCGCGAATTACCTTGGTTTTAACCGAATCGGGTAAAACTTCGGTCACCTGCATTTCAATTTTTCCATCGTTCAACAAAATTCTTTCACCGACATGCAAAGAACGCATAACATCCGCGTCCGGCAATTGCACACGCCGCGAATCGCCGGGCGCCGGATTCGAATCAAAAACAAATGTTTGTCCAACCGAAATCGGGTATTTTTCTTCGGTTTTGAAATTACCGATTCGGTGCTTTGGTCCCTGTAAATCCACCAATACCCCAACGGGCACATTTAATTCCGCCGATATTTTACGAATCGCGTCAATCTTTTTACCCTGGGCATCGCCAGTATCGTGACTAAAATTCATACGGCACACATTTACGCCCGCCAAAATCATTTTTCGCAGAACAGCCGGACTTTCGCAACTTGGACCAATGGAAGCAGTTATTTTTGTAAATCTTGTCATAATTTTGCAATCTCTCTGGTTGATTTTTATGTTTTATTGTATATCATAAAAAGGTCACTTTAACAAGGGGAAAACATCTATGAAAAACGCAAACCACGGAAGTTTTGATAACCAACAATTGCTTGGTATCATCGAACGAATCGAAAAGTTAAACGAAGATAGCGCGGCCATCGCTGCGGATATCAAAGAAATTTTTACAGAGGCAAAATCCGCCGGATATGATCCGAAATACATTCGGCAAATGATTCGTCTGCGTAAAATGGACCCGGACGAATTAGACGAAACCGACGAATTGACCAAGATGTATCGCAATGCACTTGGGCTGTGATTTTATAAATGAAAAAATTCACAAAAACCGTTGAAGATTTTGTTTGCGCCCATTGTGGGGCAACCGTCGTGGGCAATGGATACACAAACCATTGCCCAAAATGTTTGTGGTCGCGCCATGTTGATAATGACCCCGGCGACCGCGCCGCAATATGTGGCGGTATGATGGAACCAATCTCCGCCGAACCCGACAGGGGTGGATACATTATTACACACAAATGTCAAAAATGCGGAAAAACGATTCGACAACACACATCCGAAAACGATGACATTGACGAAATCATTAAAATATCATCGAATTCGGATTTTATATTCGGTAAGTAATTACTTGTCTTTTGCCGCGGCAACAAAGGCATTGAACAACGGATGCCCGGTAAATGGATTACTCTGAAATTCCGGATGAAATTGTCCCGCCACAAAAAATCTATGCGACGGTATCTCTATCATTTCTGGCAATTTACCGTCCGGCGACATACCTGAAATTATCATACCGTTTTTTTCCAACACATCTTTATATTCAATGTTCACTTCGTACCTGTGCCGATGCCGTTCGGAAATATGATTTGAACCATAGATTTTTTCCGCCATTGTCCCGGATTTAATCTCACACGGGTACGCACCCAAACGCAAAGTTCCGCCCATATTTTCCGCATCGCAATCGCGCATAATATCTATGACCGGCGTGCAATTTTTTGTAAATTCCGTAGAATTTGCACGTTCATCCCCAACAACATTTCGCATAAATTCTATGACGGCGACCTGCATTCCCAAACAAATACCCATATACGGAACATTATTTTCACGCGCATACCGCGCCGCGGCAATTTTACCGTCCACACCCCGCACCCCAAATCCACCGGGCACAAGAATCGCATCAACATCCGCGCAATCTGTGTCTGAAAAATTTTCCGCATCTATCTTTTTTATTTTTACGCGCACATTGTTTTGAATTCCTGCATGAAACAACGCCTCGTTCAACGATTTATACGCATCCGCCACATCAAAGTATTTTCCAACCACACCAACGGTACATACCGGTAAATCCGCATTCAAATACTGTTCTATTTTTTTAATTTTCGACATATCACCGGCGGCCTCTGGCAAACCAAAGTGTTGTGCCATTATATTGAAAACATCTTGTCCGTCATAAACCAACGGAATCTTGTATATATTATCAACATCCATACTGGTAATAACATTTTTCGCCGGCAAATTACAGAACATACCAATCTTTGCGCGTTCATCCGCGGTCAGCATACGCGGCGACCGCACGAACAAAACATCCGCCTGAATCCCGTTTTCAAGCAACCGCCGCACCGACATCTGGGTCGGCTTGGTTTTCAATTCACCGCTTTGTTCCAAATATGGCGCAAGTGTTAAATGCGCGAACATAACATTTCGGCGACCCACCTCGTTCGCAAATTGTCGAATCGATTCAAGAAAAACTTTGCCTTCGATATCACCGACCGTGCCACCGATTTCACAAATAACAAAATCAGTATCCGTTGGCACCCCAATATGTTCTTTGATTTTATTCGTGACATGTGGAATCATTTGCACCGTTGCACCCAAATAGTCCCCACGCCGTTCGGCATTTAATACCTCCCAATAAATTCGGCCGCCCGACACCGAATCGTTTTTAGACAGTTTTATACCCAAAAATCGTTCGTAATACCCAAGGTCCAAATCCGTTTCAAACCCGTCATTGGTGACATAAACTTCGCCATGTTGTAATGGTGACATTGTCCCCGGGTCCACATTCAAATACGGGTCAAACTTGCGCACATGAACGCTGTATCCACGGGATTGTAAAAGGGCGCCCAACGATGCCGCCGAAACGCCCTTGCCTAAACTTGAAACGACCCCACCGGTCACAAATATATATTTCGACATAAGTTTTTTCTCCTTATGTGTAAAAATTCTACAAAAAATCATGGTTGCCAATCAATAATAAAATCCTATAATATGCCCCATGAAAAAATTTCTGTATAATCAACGCGAAAATTTATTTTTATGGTCACCGATTGTGACGGCGTTCGGTATTGCACTTTATTTTTCATTATTTAACGAACCAAAGATTACCATACTTGCAATTATGTTTATAATTGGTATTGCCGCAATAATCGCACTGCGGCGACGACCATTTTTTGCAATCATCGCGTGTTTTATATTGGGTTTTGGATATGCCGGAATATACACACATATGAAAAATGTTCCAATGCTGCGCCACGACATACATGGCACAGAAATCACGGGTCAAGTAACTGAAATCGATACCGGTGGCGAAAAGACAAAAATATACATGCGCACTGAAAACTTTGGGAAAGTCCGCGTATCAACAACGGACACAATCGATATAAAAATTGGCGACACAATATCCGGCAACGGCGGCCTGTTCAAACCAAAACCTGCGGACATACCACATGGATTTGATTTTGCAAGGCATATGTATTTCCAAAACCTTTCCGCAACCGGATATTTGCGCGACATAAAAATTATCTATACGCCGGATTCTGGCGTATACAGCGTTCGCCAACGCACACACGATTTATCAAAATCTTTTTTAACAGACACACTTGTTTTGGGTTATAAAAACGCCCTGCCCGATGGGCATCGCGACACATGGACAACAAATGGCATGGCACACATTTGGTCAATCAGTGGTTATCATATGACACTTATTGGTGTTGGTTATTCATATTGTTTTATTTTATATTTAGACTAATTCCGCCCCTTGTTCGCCATATTCCCGCACGTATCCCTGCCCTTGCCTGCACATGGATTGGATTACTTGGGTATATTTTTATATCCGGCGCCGGCGTTGCAACACTGCGCGCATTTATTATGGCAACACTTGTTATGGTGGCATTTATGTTTGGACGCAACGCATTATCATTGCGCATGATATCAATTGCACTTTTTGCAATTATGATTTTCAATCCATATTATGTAATGACCGCGGGGTTTCAGTTATCTTTTGCCGCCATATTCGGAATCATATGGTTGTGGCAAAACATAAACCCACGAACCCCAAATTCAAAAGCATTAAAATATGTCTATACGGCGATTTTAACCGCATTGGTGGCAACGGTATTTACCGCACCATTTATAATTTTACACTTTGGGGCAATACCGATTTACGGTATTATCGGCAACATTATATTCCTGCCAATCTTTTCTTTTATCATAATGCCACTTGTTATCATCGGCACAATGTGCGCATGCGTTGGAATACATACGCCACTTGAAATCGCACACATAATATATGATCGTACATACTCAATCGCCGAAAAGTTATCACAAATACCATATTCTGAAATCACAATCGGCAATATACCAAACAGCACAATTATACTAATAACCATCGGTTTAGCGTGTTTGATATTTATCAAAGATGATACAAGTTTTAAAAACTTTTTCGCCCGCCACATTGGACCAGTATGCGCGATTCTATTTATCGGCACCGGTATACTAATTTGTGCAACGACCCCAAAACCAATTTTCTATATAAGTTCTGACCGAAAACTTATCGCCACACCAATCGATGGTAAATTACAATTCAACAAATCACACGACAGTGGAAATTATTTTGCCTTTGATAATTGGAAGAAATTTAACGGTGAAAAAACCGGCACAGAAAATTTGCGCTTTACGGCGGAATCCGGCGTATACACAATTTCACAACAAAATTTTGATATTGTTTATTTCAAAAATTTTGTATCGCTTTCTAAAAACTTTTTGACTATTTGTGAAAACCAGCGCATAAAATATATCGCATCAAACTTTGATATAAAATCTGAAAAATGTGCAAACAAAATCATCCAAGGCGGTGGCGTAGTATATAAATCTGGGAAAATGATTCAGATTCCATCTAATCGGTGGTGGCATAATCGGCCTGAATAAAATAAAGCCCACATGCCGGTGCGGTTGCGCCCGCCGCCGAACGATTACGCGCCGAAAAAATTTCATCTATATCATATGGTGTACCAAGCCCAATTTCAACCAATGTTCCAACCATATTTCGAACCTGGTGATGCAAAAACGAACGCGCCGAAAAATCGAAAATTATCAAATCATCTTTTTTCTCTATACGGCAAGAATCAAGGGTTTTTATCGGACTTTTCGCCTGGCACTGCGACGCACGAAACGATGTAAAATCATGCTTTCCAACCAAAGCCCGCGCCGCGTCACGCATTTTTTTAACATTTAATTTCCGTGGCACCCACCAAGCACGATTTTTATCCAACACTGGCGGCGCCGAACGATTTAGAACTATGTATTTATAATGCCGCATAACACACGAAAAACGCGCATTAAAATCATCGGGAACGATTTCGCAATCAACCACCGACACCGGCGCATCATTCAGATAAAAATTCACCGCCCGCATAACCGTATTTGCATCCGCCCCGGAATTCAAATCAAAATGTGCACACATTGCAACCGCATGCACCCCCGCATCCGTCCGCCCCGCCCCGACAACATCCGGTCGCACACCACAGAATTTTTCAATCGCATCTTTTAGCAACGATTGCACCGATGGCCCCTGGTGATTTTCTTGCCACCCAATCAGATTCGTTCCATCGTATTCCAAGATTACTTTATATCGCGTCATTTTTCTTTCTGTTTGTATATATTATGCAATTTAAATCTATTACAAGTATCGGTTGCTTTCACATTCTTCATCAAAAACCATAACCATTCCCATTGTGGTAAAATTCCAGAACAAACCATACGAGTACGCGGATGATGATAGGCGGCACAAAAGAAACGTTCACAATAAAAACAAATTTCTGTATCTTTACACATCTTTATTCTCCAAACTTTATCTCAAATAACCATTTTTCTTATATTGCGCCATACACCCCATGCACCTATTTGACAAAGATTTTGCAAATTCTTGTTCTAACTGCTTAGGCCAATCACACTCTTCGCATTTACTATGATCCGTCTGCACACAATCAACACACCTGCAAGGGGTCTTTAAACCAATAACCACCCCAACCCCATTTTGACCAATATGTTCAAAAGTCCCGCTTTGATTGTATTCTGATTTCGCAACCATTGTGTTTTTATATGCACAATAAGTATCATATTCTCGTTCATTACTCATTTTTATTCTCCATATTTTATTTCTGCACCATGCAGGCCATTTACAAAACTTTTCCAATCCATTGATTTTTTGCCTGCGGGTTGAACGGTTAAAATTTCCAAATTATCACCGTTCATTTTTGTCTTTAAAATCTTAACATCAATTCCGTTTATTTTTGTCCGTCCCGCGCCCATGCTACGGACCAAATTATGTATTTCAACAGGCCGTTTTTTCCAATCGATAATTTCATCGTATACGCCGGTTTTCGCCGTATAGACAATTTTTCCACTTTGTGGAACCGCCCTATATTTTTCTGGATTTTCCATATATTCCAAAATCATATCCGCGCCAATTTTTGAAACCTTTTGTTCAACAGTTTCGGTTGTGTCATCAATATCAATATCAAACCTGCGACAAATTAAAACATCGCCCGCATCCAATTCCGCCGTCATTTTCATTAGGCACACGCCACTTTCCGAATCGCCGTTTTTAATTGCGGTTATAATCGGTGACGGCCCACGATACATTGGCAACAAACTTGGGTGCAAATTTACACACGGCGCCGAATTCAAAACATTATCACGTAATATCGCACCATATGCCGCAACAAAGACCATATCGGGCGTAAAATTATATTCGGCGGGTTTATGACAGACCGGCAGCCCCCGCGATTCAGCCCACACGTGCACCGGCGATTTTGTAATAATATGCTTTCGCCCAACCGGCTTTGGCGCACGCGTAAAGACCGCCAACACATGATGCCGCGCGGCAATCGCATCAAAAATCGGCACAACAAAACCGGGCGTCCCCATCAGCACTACATTCATTTCCGCCGCCTTACCTTGCGCATAACCATTTCCCGCTTTACCGGCGACAGATAGTCAATAAACAAAATTCCGTCCAAATGGTCAGTTTCATGTTGCACAATCCGCGCGGGCAAGCCCGACATTTCCGCCGCGCGCCGATTTCCGTCCACATCCGTCCATTCGACCGTGACGACCGCCGGCCGTGTCACATTGGCATAGACCGGCAACCCATCGGGCCCCAGCACAGAAAGACAACCTTCCTCCATAACGACAGTTTCATCACTGCGTGACAAAATCACCGGATTTATCATTTTGAAAACTTCATTTGTGTCGGGATTCATCATAACCAAAAAGCGCCGCAGCACGCCAACCTGGGGTGCGGCCAGGCCAACCCCATTTTGTTCGGACATCATCTTTACCATTTCGTCCATATTCCGCAAAATTTCCGGCGTTATGGCATCTACGGGCGCACATTTTTCCCGCAATACCAAATCCCCACAAAGTTTCATTTGCAACATACATAAATCCTTTTATAATAAAATGATAGCAAAGGAAATCCAAATGACAACTTATATTTTGATTGCGATGTGCGGGGTTATAATCATCATGCTGGGCGCGCTGCTTATGCGGCCGGCAACAACGGATATGTCGGCACTGCGCGAAGACAACGCCCGCCTGCGCGAACGGTTATCGGAACGGCTTGGCGCACTATCGCAAAATGCGATTGAACTTAAAAACATCAGTTCGGATATCGCTAATTTCAAAAACATCCTTATGGGGAACAAACAGGCCCGCGGTACATTCGGCGAACGGCAACTTGCGGATTTAATCGCCGACATCATGCCACCCGAAACATACGCGTTTCAAAGTGTGTTGGATACAGGCGTGCGGCCCGATTGCATAATCCGCCTGCCCTATCCGCCGGGCGACATGATTATCGACAGCAAATTTCCACTGGAATCATACAACCGCATGCGCGGCGACGATAATCCGGAAATGTATCGCAAGCAATTTGAACTGGACGTGCGCAAGCACATTGACGCAATCGCCGAAAAATACATTATCCCCGGCAAAACGGCCGAGGTCGCAATGATGTTTATAGCAAGCGAATCTATATTCGAAACATTGCACCGCGAATTTCCGGGCGCGATAGAATACGCCGCACGCAAGAAAGTATTTATCGTTTCGCCGGCGACACTTTGGGCAACACTGAACACGATTCGCGCGGTGCTATCGGATATAAAAATCAAACGTGTCGCGGGCCAGATTAAACACGAACTTGACATGTTGCTAACCGACCTTTCGCGCCTTGCGGACCGCGCGGGCAAAGTTTCACAACACTTTAACCTTGCCCAAACGGACATAGAACAATTACAAACATCCATCGGCAAAATCACCCCCCGCGCAGAAAAAATTAAAGAACTAGATTTTGATAAATAGAAAGAAATGTTGATGTAAAGCGGTTAAAAAAACACGGCGCGATTTATCGCGCCGTTAGCATATTTTTTATAATTATATTACTCTAGCCTAGACTATTCATACCATTCATACCAATCATAAGCATCCTTATATCTATAATGCAATATATCAGCCCCAGGTATCGGCTTGTTCGGGTTATGTTCTCTTGCACAACCATCATCACCCATAGCCAAATCTTTTTTTGTACCAATCTGAGCCCAAGCAATCCAAGGACGCAAGCATGTATCTCCTGTTTGTTTCATGGTCGGAAAAGATGCAAGAGCCCATGTCATTCCTGCTTCATTTACAACACAATCAACTTCATCACTTGGATTTTCGGCTACACAATCCGCATAATTATGATATTCTGCAGATTCCAATGGATACTTATCATCGGTTGTATTACAGTATGTAGTGCGTATAATTTCATCATCAGATTCACATGGATTTGCCGGAATACATGCTTCTGTTTCTTGTACCCAAACATCCCCAAAATCTTCGCACATGGCACGACGTTGTTCCACCGTTGGTGCCGCATTTGCGGTTCCAATTACCGCCGATACGGCGATTGCTGACAATAAAGTTTTCTTCATTTTTTCTCCTTTTGTTTTTTGTTGCTTCTCAATTAACATTCACATCCATACTTGGCGGCTTTTTCTTTATCACGTTCGCACGCACGCGCACATTCATAATCTACTTTTTGTTCTGTGCTTCGTGTATCAACATTTACGGTGCCACGTCCACCGCTATATCCACCACCGTTTTTGGATTGTTCGATTTTTTTAATTTCATTATGCAGTGCAATATTTCCAACAACCCCAACGCCCGTCGCCCCAAGTGTTGCAACACCGGCGATTTTGAATTTGCGCGTATTTTCTTCGCACGCGTCTAATTCCGCCTGTAATGCGTCACGACGTTGTTGCAATTCGCGAATTTGTATCTCGATATAGTCCGTTTCTGCATGCACCGCAAAGCACGCAAACATCCCAATCAAAATTACAATTTTATTTTTCATTTTGTTTTGCGTTCGCTTTTTCTTTCTTTAGGTTATTTAGTTTTACGCCCTGCACTATCGCCGCGGTACCGGTTGCAACGGTTCCCGCCGCACCAATCCATGTCGCTGTGCGCCAATTTTTATTTTTTCGCTTGCATTCGGAAAGTTTGATTTCAAGTTCACTCACTTCGCGTTTTAATTTCGAAAGTTCCATTTGCCGCGCCATATCCGCGTCCATAACACCAGTATCATCCGCCCGCGCCGCCACCGGCGAAAAAAGAATTAGAAAAATAAAAATATAACGTTTCATATTCCCCTGCTTTTGGAATCACACAATGACAAACGCCACGGTGTGGATTGGGGCTTAGAAACAATGTCAAGAATTGCGTTGCTTATTCAATATATTCGCAACACCCCAACCCACGGTTGGGATTTTTCTTTATCGTCCCATAAAAAACAGGGACGCTTGACATGGGTTTCTATGCCCAGACATGGCAACCCGCCACGTCGTGCACATTTTATCACATATTTGACTTTATTCAAAATAAAAAATTTCCATATAACAAACCCCGCCCTTGCGGCGGGGTCGACAAGACCGAACGATAGTGATGGTCGAGTCGGGGGCGGGGTTTGTTATCTCCGCATTCCTGTTTTCGGATTTATCCATACCTGTTCATCGGCGATGTTCATCATTGGTAAATCAGATTTACTGTCCGAATACGCCCGCACCACATGCGGAATATATTTATGTGCCACCGCCCATTCATCCATCGCAACAACTTTATTTTTGCCCCAACACAAAAATTCATATTTCCATGGTCTTTTTTTATCCATTTTCGAACAAATAACCGCATCGAACGGCAAACCACACACCAACCCACCCACCAGGTAATCCGGCGATGCGGTAATCAGTAAAACCTTGTTCCCACGCGCGCGTTCATTTGCAATTTGCTCTGCCGCCCAACCAAAGCGATTCCGTATATGTTCGCGCACAAAGCCCGGCGCAAATTTTTTAACCATCGCCGGCGTAATAAACCGACGTATATTTTGCCGCCACCACACCCCACCACGATTAAAAATTCGCGCAACAAAGCACACACCAATCAGTGGCAAAAACAACCACGGCCGCAAACTGCGCCGGAAACAGTACCGTCCAAACGCCATATTCGAATCCGGCCACGACAGCGTTCCATCAAAATCAAACAAAACAACATCCACAGGTTTTAACATTATATCCCCTTGGTCTGTAACCATTATACCAGCCCCAAAAATCATTTGCAAACAAATATAAAATACTGTATATTCCGATTGTCAACATAATCAAAAAAGGGAAAAAAAATGAAAGCATATTTAGATATTTGCCAAGAAATTTTAGATACAAAAACGAACCTTACCAACAATCGCACAGGTGTCAAAACTCTGCGCAACCCATCAGGTGCCATATTTGTTCACGATATGGATATGGGGTTTCCATTACTAACAACGAAACAAATGGGACTTAAAAGCATCGCTACCGAACTTGAATTTTTTATAAAGGGCATAACCGATAAAAAATGGCTTCAGGACCGCAAATGCACAATTTGGGATGAATGGGCCAGCGCGCCAAAATGGAAACCAGTATATGATGAAACAATTGCCGAATTTCCACAATATTTTGGCCGCACCCCAACCGAAGATGAAAAGACACAGATAAAAAATAAATGTATGTCCGAAGAACGCGACCTTGGACCGGTTTATGGTTTTCAATGGCGACACTTTGGTGGTGGATATCAATTTGACCCGACACGTATTGACAAAGACCCAACCGACAACTTTGATCCTACGAATCCAGGATATGACCAGGTTACATCGGCAATCAACACACTTAAAACCGACCCAACCAATCGTCGCATTATCGTCAGTGCTTGGAATCCGACAGTTATGGATAAAATGGCATTGCCACCATGCCACATAATGCATAATTTACTGGTCGATGGGAACCGGTTGAATCTGATTTGGACACAACGTTCATGCGACATGTTCCTTGGGGTGCCGTATAACATTGCATCGTATGCATTGCTGCTTATGCTCTATGCCAAAGAGGCCGGATTAAAACCAGGAATTCTGAAAGGTGAATTGCATGACGCACACATTTATGAAAATCATATTTCACAAATGCGTGAACAAATTTTACGCCAACCATACGAATTACCAACGGTCGAAATACCCGATGAAAATTGGAAAGGTATGCTTGCATGGAACGCGGCCAACGGATTCAAATTACAAAATTATAAACATCATGAAAAACTGCGTGGGGCGGTCGCGCGTTAAAAAACGGGCAAACGCCCGCATTTTTATTTTTTCCCTTTTAATCTTTGGCGCAGGCGTTCCATCGCAAAGAACAACGCCGGCGTTAGTGTAAATGTCCATATCAGCGACGCCAGCATTCCGCCAATCATAACCGCCGCCATCGCGCGCTTCATACCATCGGCACTCCAAAGTTGTGGCAACATACCCGCCATAACCGCAATAGATGTCATCAGCACCATATTCTTTTTCGCGGTCAATTCATCCAATAACGCAACCTTGGCATTTTCGCCACGCGCGATTCGTTGCACCGTTGGTTCCAACACCAAAATGTTATTGTTCACAACCAACCCAACCAACATAACAAACGCAAGCATCGCGCCGACATTCGTTGACGCCCCCGACAAAAACAGCAATATAAACACGCCCGCAAAACTTGTGATAATTGATGTCGCAATGGTAAGCGGATGAATCAACGAATTCAAAATCGCCGCCAACAACATAAATGTCAAAACCGTGGCAAGCAAGAACGCCGTTCCGATTTCGCCGGTTGTTTCACCCTGAATTTCGGCCATACCACCAAACGAATAACCATAGCCCGATTCCCAATCAAACCTGTCTAATTCCGACACAATTTTCGATTGCACGGGGCCACTGGTTGACTTGCCAAGATTTATATCAATTTCTGTAATACGACTTTTATCCAACCGGTAAATGTTCGGTGTCGCTTTTTCTGTCTTTATCGTTCCGATTTGCGACAGCGCGACCATACCCTTTTGCGAATTCACCAAAACATTTTCAAACATTTTTGGATTTTTGAACGGCCGCGCAAATTCCAAAAGAATCGGATATTCTTCACCATTTTCTTTGTATTTATATGTGTCGTTCCCATAAAGCGCCGTCCTTAGCGTCGCCCCAGCATAAGAATTTTTTATTCCCCAAAAATCCATTTGCTCTGCATCCGGAATAAATTTTATTTCATTACCCGGCGTTTGTTGCGCCAACACCGCGGTTTGCACTTCGGAAATGTTGTTTATGGCATTTAATGCACGCGTTGCATACTCTTGCCTTTTCGCATCATCGTCACCATATATATTCAAAACAATATCAGCCGATATTGACGACGACACACCTTCGCCCGCACGAATTTGAATTTCCGCATCCGGAATCACGGCAAGTTTTGGCAACATTCGACGTGCGATTTCTTTGTCACTGTGACGGCGTTCGCTTTTATCAACCAATTTGATTTTTACCGCGATATTTTGCAACCCGCGTTCACCAATTTTTACCGATGTCGATTTTACTTCATCAAACCCGGATAAAACTTTTTCAATATCTTTTGCAATAGATTGTGACCTTTCATATGTCGCCCCCATCGGCGCACGCGCGGTGATATTTATTTCATTTGCATCGGTCGCGGGACTAAATTCGTTTCCGGTGAACCGCATCAACATAGAACTTGCAATCAACGCAAGAAATGCAAACAAAATCACACGCCCCGAATGTTTATATTGATACGCGAACCATTTATGAAACGCCGACTTTTTTAGTGTATTCACCGAAACGCGCCGTTCCTTGGTTATGCGTAAAATTTTCGCAATCATCATCGGGGTCAATGTGAAAGAAAACACCAACGACAACAGTGTAAGGTAAACAACCGTCATACCAAACTGGGTCATAAATTTACCGGCGATTCCGCCCATAAACGCCAACGGCAAAAACACAACAACATTTGTCCCCACGCCCGCCAAAACCGAAACAGCAACCTTTTTCGTTCCATCAATTGCGGCACTTTCCGCCGTTTTCCCATTTCGCATTTCTTGCAACGCCGATTCGATAAGAATAATCGCGTTTGACACCAATGTCCCCAATGCCGATGAATATGCAAGCAACGTCATAACATTTATCGTGAAACCACTTGCATTCACAAAGAACAACCCCGCAATCAACGACGCCGGAATCACAACACCCGCAACAATCGTCGAACGCCAATTTCCGGTGAACGCCAACAACACCAAAATCGTGAACACAACACCAATCAAAATTCCATATATCGTGCTGGTCGTTTCATTTGAAATCACGATAGATGAATCAGAAATTATCTCCATCTGTGCCCCCGGGAAATGCGCCGATAAATCCGTATTAAAATCCGGCAATTTTCTATTTAGCGCGCGCGCCACCTTTATCGCGTTTCCATCTGATGCCTTGACCACAGACAAAATCACAACATCGGAACCATTGAACCGCGCACCGGTATCAATATCGCGCGCCGAATCGGTCACCGTTGCCACATCGGAAAGTTTGAAACGCCTACCTTCGGCGGTTGTTATATGCAAATCTTTTATCGCATCAACAGATTCAAATTCACCGATAAAACGCACATTCGAAGAATCCGCCCCAACCTCTATCTTTCCACCCGGCACATTGATATTATTTGCACCCATCGCGCTTACGACATCCATAATTGTTATACCGTATGCCGCCATTGTTTCCGGATTTAACGCCACGCGTATCGCGCGTTTTTCACCACCAAAGACCGAAACACTTGCCACGCCGTTTATCGATGTAATTTTGTTGGCAAGTGTATTATCCGCATACTCTTGCAAATCACGAAGATTTGCACCATAAAGCGCAATATCAACAACCGATGTCTGCAACGGATTTAACTTTTCAATCACGGGCTGTTTCAAATCAGTTGGAAATTCCGAAGCCAACGCGTCAATTTTTGATTTAACCTCGCTTGCCTTATCATTAACATTTACACCCAAATTAAATTCCGCCATCACATATCCACCATTTTCGAACGCCTGGGATGTAATTTTTTTAAGTTCCGGCACTTGGGAAATTGCGTCTTCGGCCTTTTTAATAACCTGTGATTCTATTTCGGACGGTGCGGCCCCGGGGTAAACAAATGTCGCCGTCACCATTGGAAAGTCCAATGCCGGCGTACGTTCTATATTCATCTTTGGGAAAGAAACCAAACCCAACACCACCCAAAGCAATACAAACATAACTGTTGTGACCGGCCGCCGAACAAAGAATTTTAACATATCCGCACCCTTTTACTTTTGAACATTTATTTTTTGATTTGGTTCAACCTTGGACAGCACAATAATATCACCGTCTTTGATTTCACCGGAAACACATGAAAAATCTGAATCACTTGCATTCACGGTCACCGGCACCGCAATCGCCGCCCCTGATTCCGCACGCATAATCTGCGATTCGCGCACCGCATAGGTTGGAATAAAAAATCCGTTACATTCTGATTCTGCAAACGCAACACCATCATCAACATTTTTTGTTTTAACCACATACATTCCGGTATCAAGGTCTAAACTATTCGCGACAAAAACGATTTCACCGTTCGCGACCTTTTGCCCAACTTTTAATCCACTACGATGCGCACCTGAAACATATGCCCGATTATTTTCAACCGAAAGCGGCGTTTTTATAATTCCACTTTTTTGTTCGGCGACAATCGTATCAACAATAATTCCATTTTGTCCCGCCGCGCGCATCGGGTTAAAAACAACCATACGCGATTCAATTGCAACCATAACAAAACGATATATAAACCAAAGCGCCAATACGGCAAAAACCGCCGTATAGACGTTTTTCTTTAATTTTTTATCATCAAATTTTTTACCAAATATCTTCATGACTATTCACCCAATTTTTTAATCGATTCCGCCGACATTAAAATCTTGTATTTCGCATTAAGCAGTGCAACATCCAATTGATACAGACCACTTGATACATCCGCCAATTCCACCGCCGATGTCTGACCGGCCGCAAATCTATCAAGTGAAAAACCATACGCCTTGGCCGCCAAATTCCGCGCATTGGCAAGCCCCCCCAGGTTATCACGCAAATGATTATATTGCTTTATCGCGTTTTCATATTTTTCAGATGTTATTTTTTTGGACTTGTCCAAATCTTGCCGTGCGACCTCTGCATTCATCACATCAATTGTCGCATTTGCACGATTGACCCCACCACTAAAAATCGGAACTTTTAACGCAAGTCCCCAATACGCAGATTGCGACCCATTACTATTAAACATATTTTTAAAATCTTTATCCATCGTCACATAATTATACGAACCAACCGCCGCAAGTGTTGGATAACCGTTTGCGCGATTTGATGATGCCTTGGATTCATACATCTTTACTTGCTGGTCCAATATCTGCCATTCCGGGGTATTGGAAAGTTTTTTGCTTTCCATTTCCGGGAAAGTTTCCGGAAATTCATCGGTCAAATTTAACGGTTCATCTATATCAATCCCCGCCAAAATTTTTAGCATCCGATGCGCGGTATCGCGATTAAATTCCGCATCTGAAAGATTGATTTCTTTGGTTGCAATATCAGATTCTATTTTAACCAAATTACCACGATTTGCACGCCCCGCCCCAGTCAGTTTCTTTTTTGCCCCAACCGCGTCATTTAAGTTTTTACGCGCAATTTCAACGATTCCATCGGTCATTTTTGCGGTCCAATACAAATCCACCGCGCTATATCGTACCTCACGCAGGACCATTTCCTTGCTATATTCACTCATCTTTATTGCGTTGCGCATACTGTCCACCGCATTACCGATTTTTCCAAAAGTATAAATCGGTTGGGTCACCGTCACACCCGCCATAAATATATTATCCGGCACATCTATATTTTCCACCCCGGCCAATTGCGGCACCAAACCGCCAAGTTCCGGCGGCAATTTTACATTGAAAGAATCAAACGGTTTTTCAACATTGATTAAATTCATATAAGACGCCGTTCCTTCGATACTAAACCAACGATTGGCATTTACCGCGTCCAAAGATGCCTGGGCCTTTTTAACATTGGCATCGGCCTTTTTCAAATCGTGCGATTCGGCGACAATTTTTTGCACTGCATCATCCAGTGACAAATCCATCGCAAAACCGTCTATACAGCAAAATCCGGCGTATAGCGCAAAAAGACAACCAAAAATTTTACGCATTTTTCGCCTCCAACTTTGCCAAAATTTCATTCATAGATTTAAAAGAACGAACCAATTCTTCTTCGTCCTTTTTATCAATATCGGTGAACATGGAACCAATCGCATTGTGCAACATTTCAATTATTTCCGCCGCAACCTGGGCCCCGCGTTCACTAACCGAATACCATGTATTGCGCCTATCGTCTTCGTCCACCGCGCGCAAAACCAAACCATCGTGTTCCATTTTACGAAACGCTGTACACAAATTTGGTGCCGGCACAAATTCGCGCGCCGCCAAATCCTTTAACCGCACCCGCCCCCCAAGGTACAGGCGAATCAGCAATTGCATTTGTGTCCGCGAATAATCGCTAAACGACATCTGACTGCGGTTTATACGTTCGGACAATTTTGCGAACGACAATATATTTTTCCACATCAAAGAAACCAACTCTTTATGAGCCATTTTCACCCCCTAGTACTTTATTAAAACCAACAATCATTATAATTTTTAATAATTAAAAATCAAGTCCTAAAATAACAAAAATTATTTTATTATTGCAAAAATCAGAAAACCTACTATAATCAAGACCACTTTTGGGGTGTCGTCTAATGGTAGGACAAGAGATTTTGGTTCTCTTTATCATGGTTCGAATCCGTGCGCCCCAACCACGATTCTAAACTGTTCGATTTCAGCAATGAGTCGAACATTTTTTGTAGAGAAAACCAACACTTTTTGCCATCTATCACTGAGTTCGAAAGTAGTATGCCAAATATACACCTTCTATCTTGCACTTTCGAACTTTCTATAATTTTCCTTAGATTTCCAACGAATTTTAATATATTTGTTATAGATTCAGCAATATCGACATTATTTTCTTGATATTTTTCTAGTAAATGCTCGTTTTCCAATATCGTTGTTTCTATTTCAGCAAGTGTAGTTGTATATGTTGATTTATCCACTAAACCGTCCAATAACATTTTTACCAATCTTGATTTTCTTTCTTTTGCAACCGATATATTATGTTGAACATCTGTCTTAGTTGCTATTTCTATATTCTTGCTTTTTAAATATGGTTTTATATTCGATTTGATCTTTTCTATTTCGTCGGGCGTTAAATATAATTTATCTGCAACATCTTCATAAAATTGTTTTATTATTTCATCTTGATTTAATGTTTTTTGAGTGCAGGTTTTAACCATATGTCCACACTTATAATGTATGTATTCTTTTCCACTTGGTTTTTTATGTATTTCAGGTGTCATTAAATGTCCACAACAACCACATTTAAAAATTCCAGTAAATGGAAACAATACATCTTTATACCGTCTTTTTGATACTTTTACAGGAACAACAGGTAAATCTTTTTCATTTTTATTTGGATATTGGTTAGACAACAAAACTTGCACAGTATCAAACAAATCCTTATCTATTATTACCGGATGATTGTGTTTATACATCTTATCTTTAATCTTCATCATACCGTAATAAAAAGGCGTTTTTAATATCTGGTATATTCCAACCCTTGATAAAAATTTACCCGGCCTTCTTCTATCCCCACGAGAAGTCAAATTATGTTCTTTACACCAATCAACCAAACTATTCGTCGTATGTAAACCTGTTGCATACTCTTCAAACATTTGTCGTATCAATGGTGCCCGTTCTTCATCCAATACAACATCTGCTTTACCATCTGCCGAACGAACATTTTTATATCCCAATGGCGCACTACCTTGCCAACGGCCATGTTCCCAGTTATATTTCATACTTCTTTTTACATTATCACTAAGATTGCTGACATAACTTTTTGCAGCAAGAACACCAAAATCCCATCTCATATTATCTGATGTATTTGATTCTGATGATATTATTAAATTTTCACGAACAAAATGTATTTCAATCTTATTTAAATGAACCAAATCACTTAATTCGATTGATTCCCTGAAACTTCTTTGAATTCTGTCGATACAATCAGCAACAATTATGACCTTCATTTTTTGTTGCTTCACAAAACTTAGCATTTCAGTGAATTTCTTTCTGTCCCCACGAGTTGAAGATTCTGTAATTGAATATTCTTTAATTACCGAAAAAGTCTGTCTTTTACAATACAGTCTTAAATTTTGCAACTGTGCATCAATCGATTGACCTAATTCTTGCTCTCTTGAACTAACTCTGGCAAATATTACGGCTTTTTTACCAATAATTTCAGATACATTTGTCATATAAACCCCTTTATTTATACATATTTTGTCGTGTTTGAACACAAAAGTAAGCGACTTTTTTGGTGTTTTTCCCCTAAAAACTAAGACAAAACTGCTTTTTTTATTTGTTTTTTATACATTTATTCGTAGTGCAAGATAGAAGGTGTATATTTGGCATACTACTTTCGAACTCAGTGATAGATGGCAAAAAGTGTTGGTTTTCTCTACAAAAAATGTTCGACTCATTGCTGAAATCGAACAGTTTAG
>JAZKZR010000002.1:0-30986 GCA_045612805.1 Candidatus Enterousia sp. | reverse complement strand
GAAGTGAGTGAACTTGAAATCAAACTTTCCGAATGCAAACGAAAAAATAAAAATTGGCGCACGGCGACATGGATTGGTGCGGCGGGAACGGTTGCAACCGGCACCGCGGCGATAGTGCAGGGCGTAAAACTAAATAACCTTAAAAAAGAAAAAGCGAACGCAAAACAAAATGAAAAATAAAATAATTATTTTGATTGGAATGTTTGCGTGCTGTGCGGTGCATGCGGAAACAGATTATATCGATATACAGATTCATGAATTGCAACAACGTCGTGACGCATTACAGGCGGAATTGGACGCATGTGAAGAAAACACGCGCAAATTCAAAATTGCCGGTGTTGCAACACTTGGGGCGACGGGCGTTGGGGTTGTTGGAAATATCGCACTGCACAACGAAATCAAAAAAATCGAACAATCCAAAAACGGCGGTGGATATGGTGGTGGCGCGGGCGGTGATGCCGGCGGTCAAGGTTTGGGGCACCTGACCAAAGAACAAAAGCAAAATGTTCAATGTGAAGTTTTTTGTTCCGAAGATGACCCTGAAATGGCCGAAGCAAATGGATGTGAATGCTAATAAAAAAACAACAAAAACCAAAAGGAGAAAAAATGAAAAAAACTTTGTTGTCTGTGACCGCCGCGTTGGCGGTAATCGGTTCGGCGGCTGCCGTTGGACCCGATACATGCAACCCAGATAAATATGTTTGGGTTGAAAAGGATGAACTTTGCATCCCGAAAAATCCGTGTAAGTCAAAAAGTGATGTGATTCGTGATGCGTATTGCAATCGAACCTTTAAGGATGTTCAATTAAGCAATTGGCGCGATGGTGTGACGGTTGTTGAAGCGTATCTTAATAAAAGACATAGTGTAAGTATTAGTAGTGGCAGTCGTATAGGAGAGAACAAAGATACAAGTTTCTTTGGTCAAGATTATATACCCGCAAAAACAACTGATGGAGGATACGTAGTGTTTGAGTTTGATGATTTGTCTGACATTGGTGGTGCCGATGTGCGAGAAGGTGTTGCAAAAGCAGGTTGTTATATATACAGTGGGCGTCCATGGCGTTTTGGAGGACAAGATAGAGAGTTTGCTTGTAAGTTTGTTTCGGAATCGGATTGTTCAGAAATGGCAAAGATAATGACAGATTTGCGAGATGGACTCCTGGTGACAAGTGATTATAAAGAGTATGAAGCAGAAACTGTTTGTAATTTAACATTTGAAAAATAAATGCACCCCACCCAATCGGGTGGGGTTTTGTTTTGGAATAGTGCATTTTTTGTGATATAATTATTGTATGAAAAGGTTTATCCGGGTTATCGCGGTTTGGGTTTTTGGCGCGTTGGTTGCGTCGTGTGATTTGCAGCCGAAAATTGTCGCGTTGCCCGATACGGTTGGGGAATTTATTTCGTCGCGATATCCAACATTGCTTGCCGATCCAAAGACCGAACCAGAGATTTATAATTCGGCGGTTTCGGATTATGGTGTGTATGCGTCGCCGGATTTATATGGGTCGGGGGCGGTTGATGAATATATAAACTATTCCGCGGTTGATGATTATGTGTTGCCGGAACAGATGGAAGAAGCGGAAGACGCGCCGCAAGAACCGGAATTAATCGCCGAATCGGAAACGCCCGCGCCGGTCGAAGAAGTTGAGGTTGAACCAGAAGAAGTTGCACCGGTTGAAACCGAATCGGATGTGTTGGAAATTCCCGATTACGAACCGGATGAAATTGTTGTGCCCGCGCGTGCGGTGGCGGGAACCGTTGTGGTGAAACGTGGCGATACACTGTATGCGATTGCGCGCGCGAATAACATGACGGTTGATGAAATTGCAAAGATAAACAACCTTGCCGCGCCATATACGATTCGAATTGGCGATGTTTTGAAAATTGAAAAGCCGATTGAAAAACCAAAACCGGTTGTTGAAAACAAACCCGCTATAAAACCGAAAGTGGAACCAAAGGTTGAACCAAAAGCGGAACCGGTTGTGAAAGAAAAACCGAAAGACGTGCCAAAAGAAACCCCAAAAGAATCGCCGAAAGAAAAAGTTGATGTGCGTGTGCCGGTGAAGACGATAAAGGTTGAAAAGGGCGATACTTTGTATTCGCTTTCGCGGCGCTATGCGGTGCCGGTCAATGATTTGGCGGTGATGAATAATTTGTCCGCGCCGTTTGCGTTGCGTGTGGGTGACAGTTTGCGTGTGCCGGATTTGGCGGAACGCGTGCCGGTAAAAAAAGATGTGGCACCTAAAGTTGAACCGGTGAAAGTGCAACCGAAAACAGAAACCAAACCGAAAGAGCAGGCGAAAACAAGTGTGAAAAAAGAAACAAAGTCGCAGACAAAGACACAAACAAAATCTGAATCGAAAACTAAAACACAGGCAAAGCCCGCGCAAAAAACAACGGAAAAAACGAATCAGAAAAAAGTAGCCGAAACGAAAAAGACAACTGATAAAAAAACAACAGAGAAAAAAGTTGCGCCTGCAAAAACGGAAACACCAAAAATTGCGGCGCGGTCATCAAGTAAGTTTTCTTGGCCGGTGCGTGGAAAAATCTTGTCGAATTTTGGCGCGAAAGATGGGGGGCTGTATAACGACGGAATCAATATTTCGGCGGCGTTTGATTCGACGGTTTCCGCGGCGGAAAATGGCGTTGTTGCGTATGCGGGGAACGAAGTGCGCGGTATGGGCAACCTTATTATCATTCAACATAGTGACGGGTGGATGACGGTTTATGCACATTTGAATTCTATGTCGGTGCGACGTGGCGCGCGTGTTAGCGTTGGTCAAAAAATTGGAACCGTTGGTCAGACGGGTAAAGTTTCGGTGCCACAATTGCACTTTGAAATTCGCAACGGAACCAAGGCGCACAACCCGATAAATTATTTGAAAAAATAAAACCGCCGATTTTGTCGGCGGATTATGTTTTTTGTTTTACGTTATTTCGTTATCGGTTGAACCTGGCCCCAGGATGCCTGGTACCCGCCGTCGCGTGTCAAAACAACCTTGGCATTTTTCAAATCAGAACAATCAAGGTTGCGGATTTTATAGGTCTTGGTGAAACGGCCCGGTTCGTCCACAGACAATGTCGGCAAATTCAAATCCATACATTTTGATTCACAGCAATTAAAGTCGCCGCAATCGCCACATTGATAAATTTTCATTTTGTAATCTTTGCCCGGGCGCAGGTCGGTTAAATCGACCATCATTTTTACGCAATCGTCACCTTGTTTGAATTTGATGTGTCCCATTGGCGATGTGCCACCGCTGCCGTTGCGTGTGTACATTTGCGCCTTCATACCGTGATGCGCCATCGGTTGCATTTCGACAACTTCGACGGCTTCGGCTTCGTAAACCATAACCGGTTGATGGGTGCCATATTCGCGATGGTGTTTCTTTGCACCGTCCATTTGGTGATGGCCACCGCAAGTTGTGGAACATGCCGCAAGTAATGCGGTCGCCGCAATTGTTAATGTGACGGTTGATACTTTTTTTAAGATGTTTGTCATTTTTTACCCCCTTTGGTTGTGACGAAAAAATTATATTCTATTTTGTTTCATTTTTCGTCAGGTATGATTCCCTATGGAAAAATTCCCCGCGGGTGCGGGGAATATCGATGCATTATGAACAAACGAATTAGAACATATAGCGCATGCCAATGTCGCCGGCAAAATTATGAATACCGGAATTGACATCTGCGTAGGTATAGCGGAACGCAAGGTCAACCGCAAATATGCGCCAATCAAATGTCACACCCAGTGCGCCCATCGCGGAAAACTTTGTCGGGTCGTTTTTGTTTGAACCAACACCCGCGACATCGCGCGTCTGTTCAACGAACGCGACACCGGCACCAAGCCCGATGAACGGACGTATAATTTCATAGTCGCCAAAGTCCATATATGCGTTCATCAACAATGTGTTCAATTTTGTGTCAACATTTACCTGGGATGCGCCAAAGGTGTTGTCATCTTTTAATTTAGTTAGCATTGACCATTCGATTTCGGTTCGCGCCCTGTGGCACCACATAGACAAACCAAGTGCGGCACGGGCGTGCATTTCTTGGTCACTAAGTGATTCTTTGTATCCGTCAAACCGATAGTTCAGGTTCGTATAACCCGCACCAACACGCAACGCGATATACGGGTCCAACGAATCCCAGAACGATTCGTGGTGATATTGACCCGCCATAGCAGGACATGCAATGACCGCGGCCAAAACAGGGATAGCAACTTTTTTCATTTTTTCTCCTTTTTGTTTTTATGGGCGCGTTATGCACCCGTTGACATTTATAATGATAACATGGGCCTGCGCCACTTTGCATAGGTATGGATACCTTTGTGGGATTTGGGGGCGTGCGATAAAAACTTGCATTTTTGTAAAAACAGTATATAATTTGCGGGTCATAAAAGGTTTTTGACCCATGGGTGCATAGCTCAGTTGGTAGAGCAACTGACTCTTAATCAGTGGGTCTGGGGTTCGAGTCCCCATGCGCCCACCAAAATTCAATCCGGCCGATGGCCGGATTTAATTTTGGTTTGGACAAGTTGGACGAGAACCCCATTGGGGTTCGACACGGTGGCCGGATTTAATTTTGGTTTGGTGAAATTTTTTTACTTTAAGAATTTTGTCCCATGTGGTAAAATTGTGGGCATGAAAAAAGTGATAAAATTCCTTTGTAATTTTGCGTTGTGTTTTGTCGCAATAGATGCGTGGGGGGTCACGATACAGGATGGGGTCTTATCTGTACAGGCGGGTGAGACATACGATATTGATTCGGAAAGTTTTTTATCAATTTTTAATTTTGGCACGGTTACGGGGAATATGACTGTTAGCGGTGGGGCGCAGGTTATAATTCAAAATTATGGAACGATGAGTTTGCTGTGCAACAATAGTTCATCTTGTGTGGGTGTAAATCAGGTTATTACCGGGAATGGGGATATAAATCCAATTGCTGGTTTGTCGGGGCATAGCGTTGTTGTTGTAAATAATGCCACCGAAATAAGTTTGGCTGATGTAATTGCGGTTGCGGGTAATGCCGGACAAATTGTTTTAACGGGGCTAAATGTCGTTGTTGATGTTAACGCTATTGGAGAGCATCCAAATATGTGTTTTAACTCTAATATTGTGTTGTTACCTTGGGAAAGTCCGGAATCCATAAATACTGTGAATTCGGCAAGTATTATTGTTTACGGTGTTACCGAAAATTGGGACGTATCGCAACCGTTCTTGACCGGAATAGAAGATTTTGCAAATTTTGCAGGAGCAACGTTTGAAGGTGTTGATTCTATGTTTGATCCGGTTGCACGGCCATATGGTGATAGTTTATATGTTGTGCTTAAACGACAAACAAATTATAAAAAGGTTTTCGAAAACGATCTTGGCGATTGGTTGGACGAATTGCGCGATGAAAATCCGGATGATAAATTGCTGGGGGCATTGGACGCCGCACGCAGTCGGGCGGGGTTGCGCGATGTGTTGTCGAATTCAATGCAGACAAATCCGATACGGTTGTTGGACCCAGTGCGGTCGTTTAATACATTTATTCTTGGTGACCACATACATGATTTGGCGTTCGGGGTTGTGGCGGAACCGTTCTATATTTATTCCGGTGATTTTTCCGTCCTTGGTGGTGGCGCGGGTGTTGCAGGGCGCATTACCAAAAATTTGGTTGCAAAGTTTGGGGGCTATGCGGGCCGGATGAATTATGATGGTGAACTGGATGATTTTAATGCGATGGTATATGGTGCGAATTTTGGCGCGTTGTATAAAGATTCTGATTTTTATGCGCGGGCGGTTGGAACTTTGTCTTCGGCGCAATTTAAAGACATAGAAATTTTTGATGGCGTGCGTGGCAAACAAAATCCAAATGGAATTTTCGGGGCGGGAATTGCCGACGGTGGAATCGTGTTTCGGGTGCTTGATGAATTTGATTTAACGCCGTTTATTGGTGCGCGGTTTGACTATGCCGGGGTTGCGGGATTTTCGGATACGGATGTGAATATGCGGTTTGGTGTCAATATCGATAAAGAAACGATTGTTGATGGAAATAAATATGCGTTTGGGCTAAGTGCGGTTGGACAAACAAACGGCGATATTTATGGTTCGATTTATACCGATATAATGTCGGTTGTTGATGGTGTTGGTGGGCGGTTGCAGTTTGGAATTTTGAACGATGATTTGGGTTTGTCGTATCGAATATCACTCAGTGCAAAGTTTGCATTTTAATCAACAATTTTTCCACGCAATGATGCGCGGTTCGCCGCGGTGATTTCGATGTTCGCCATTTGTTTTGGGTTATTCGCGTGCGCAACAATACACTGTTGCATATATGGTGTGCGATAGAGCAGGTGGCGCCCGGTTTTATCCGCGCCTTCGTAAAGGCAGGTTAGTTTTTTTCCGACACATGTTTCATTGAATTCGCGTTGAATTTCGTTTAGCACGCCGTCAAGTATCGCAAGTCGTTCGCGTTTTACCTTTTCACCGATTTGGTCGGGCATCAATGCCGCCGCCGTATGCGGGCGGGGCGAATATTTGAATGAATAAGAATTTATATAACGAACGCGGCGTGCAATTTCCAATGTTTGTTCAAAATCAGAATCTGTTTCGCCAGGAAATCCAACGATAAAGTCCGATGAAATTTGAATGTCCGCACGCGCGGCGCGCAATTTGTTTATGATGTCCATGTACGCGTCTAAACTGTATGGACGATTCATGCGACGCAACACATCGGACGCGCCACTTTGAATTGGCATATTCAAAAATGGCAACAGTTTTTGTTCGGTCGCAAACATTTGAATTAAATCGTCCGTCATTTCGGTTGGATAACTGGAAGTGAATCGTATACGGCGGATTTCTGGGATTTTTGCGGTTGCACGTATTAAATCAGAAAGACGGAAAATTTTGCCGTTTTCATCGGTGTATTTATATCCGTTCACATTTTGCCCAAGGAAACAAATTTCCACCGCGCCGGTTTTCGCCGCATGCAACGTATCACGCATAACATCATCGAATGCGCGTGAAATTTCACGTCCGCGTGTGTACGGCACAATGCAATATGTACAACAATGATTGCAGCCTTCCTGAATCGGAATATAAGACACGGTTGGCGCGGTTGTCATTTGTGGCAATTCATCGAATTTTTCAAGACCGGTTAAATCGATGTTTAACAATTTTGTATCTGGGTCGGATAAAATTTCTGGCAACCGATGATAACTTTGTGGACCCAAAACGAAATTTAATTCGGGGATTCGATGAAATGCGGCGGCGCCAACCTCACGCGCGACACAGCCAACAATGCCAAAAATTGCGTCCGGCTTTTTTGCGTCGCGCACGCGCCCCAGTTCGGAAAATACTTTATTTGTTGCCTTTTCACGGACGGAACAAGTGTTTAGTATTATTATGTCCGCGTCGGCAACACTTTTGGTTGCCGTCATTCCGCGCGCATTCAGCATGGCGGCGATGCGCCAACTGTCGTACACGTTCATCTGACAACCAAAAGTTTTAATAAAGTATTTTTTCATTTATTTGTTTTTAGTTCTGATAAATTTTTGATTAGTATTTTTTAATGTTTGAATCTGACCCAAAACTTTAACTGGTTTGATTTCTGTCCGACACATCGGAACCATTATATAACTTTGTCCAAAGATGATGTCGTATTGCATTTGTATTTGTTCCATTGTACTTCCTTTTGGTTTCATTTACATTTTGTTCGATTAAAAATTCTTTGTTTGTATGTTTGTTTTGTTTGGTTAAATTGTTTTAATGGATGTCGCATATTTAATTCTGATTTTGTTTTTTTAGGTTTTTGATTAAGTAACAAAATTTTGTTTGTCTCTATTGCAATTTTTTGTGCATATTCACTAACAAGTTTTTCTGCAAAATCTGCGATATCCATCCGTTTCACTGGTTGCCCGACATCAGCAATAATCAGTGTCGCTTTTTGTATGTTATCTGTTGTATCAAATCCCCATATACGGAATGATTTCGCCAATTTTTGACGTGTGGTGGCATCAACTGTTGGTGCAATAAATACGACAACATTACTCATATTTTACCCCAGTTTCTTTTTAAGAATTTCATTTACGACCGCGGGGTTCGCCTTGCCGGCGGATGACTTCATAACATTCCCGACAAAGAACCCAAGCAATCCCGTTTTGCCAGATTTATATTGTTCAACCTGTGGCGCGTTGTTGGCGATAACTTCGTCGACGATTTTTTCAATCGCGGATGTGTCGGTTATTTGCTTCATCCCGAATTTGTCGGCGATTTCGCGTGGCGTGCCCGATTTCCCATCAAGCATTTTGATAAATATGTCTTTGGCCTGTTTACCGTTGATTTCGTTCGCCGCGACCATATCGACCAATTCCGACAAATCGGTTGGTGTGATAATACGCATGCCGTCAACCACGCCCGATTTTTCATTTGTTATGTCATAGTTTTCCGGGTGCGCGAATAGTTCGGAAATCATCCAATTTGCAACGCCTTTGGCGCGTTCGGTTTTGTCCGCGACCGCCGTATCGAACCAGTGTGAAATATCAACCGTTTCGGTAAGGCGTGCCGCGTCGTATTCCGCAAGCCCCAGTTTTTCAATATAACGCGCGCGTGTCGCCGCCGGTAATTCCGGCATGGTGCGCCGTATGCGTTCGATTCTTTCGTCAGTGATGATCAACGGCAATAAATCCGGGTCCGGGAAATACCGGTAATCCAATGCGTCTTCTTTGCTGCGCATGACGGTTGTTGTGCCGTCGCCTTGGTTAAAACGCATGGTGCAACGGTCAATTGTTCCACCGTTTTCTAAAATTTCTATCTGTCGTTTCGCCTCGTATTCAATGGCCGATTTAATGAATTTGAATGATACCATATTTTTGATTTCGCAACGTTCATTAAAATATTTTGCGCCAACGGGACGGACCGATACATTGACGTCCGCACGCATGGAACCTTCTTCCATATTTGCCTTGGATACCCCCAGTGCGCGTGCAATTTCGCGAATTTGACGCAGGTATTTTTCCGCTTCGTCGGGTGACGTGATAAAGGAATTGTTTTCTGGATTTTTCACGTCCAAGAAAGTGACAATTTCAAGTAATGCGACACCAGTGCGATTATAATCCGCGAAAGATTTTGTTGGATGAACATCGTGTTTCAATTTCCCGGCGTCTTGTTCCAAATGTGCGCGTTCGATTAAAATCTTTTTAGGGTTCCCGTCGTCACCAATAATTTCAATCCACCCATGGCCGACAACCGGCGGTTGATCGGCGGGTTGTGAAATCTGATACCCCTGGGGCAGGTCGGGATAGAAATACTGTTTACGGGCAAAACAACTTTTATGCGAAATTTCCGCATTGATGCCCAGGCCGAATTTAATCGCCTGGTCCACACAGTATTCATTCAAAACCGGCAACATACCCGGCATGGCGACATCGACCATGGAAACCTGGGTATTGGGGGCAACCGTTGGATTATAGTCCGCCGATGCGCCACTAAAAATTTTGCTTTTGGACAGAACCTCTATATGAGTTTCCAACCCAACAACCACTTCCCAATCGCCTGTTTTGCCTTTTATCGTAAACATTTTCTTTTTCCTTGCTTTTTTGGTTTTTGTATCTTATTATACACCTCACGGATGGCCAGATAGCTCAGTTGGTAGAGCAAGGGACTGAAAATCCCTGTGTCAGTGGTTCGATTCCACTTCTGGCCACCATTTTTTATTCCCCCATTATTTTTGTTGGTCTGTTATCAAGCCCCGCGAATTGTTCGATGTGTTTGGCAAGTTGCAATACGCGAACATCATCAAACATTTTTCCAACGACTTGCAATCCCAACGGTAAACCGTCCGATGCCAATCCCGCCGGCACAGACACCGCCGGCACGCCCGCCAAATTCATCGCCACCGTAAATAAATCCAACGCATAATATTCCAATGGTGTCATATCCGAATCCAATGGTTTTGCGGTTCCTGCGCCCGATGGACAGACGATTAAATCGCAACTTTCAAATGCGCGGTTAAATGCATCGGCAATCATACGGCGAACACGTGCGGCCTGCATAAAATAAACATCGTATGATTCAGACGACAAAACCGCGGTACCGATAATCATACGGCGTTTGACTTCGTCACCAAATCCGGCGGCGCGTGTCTTTTTATATGTGTCGTAAATGTCGGCCCCTTCGACACGCAGGCCATACCGCACACCGTCATATCGTGCAAGGTTCGACGATGCCTCCGCCGGGGCGATGATATAGTACGCCGCGAGTGCATCAAGTATATTTGGAATTGAAACCTCAATAATTTCTGCGCCGATTGACTTTAAATCCGATATTCTTTTTTCAAACAGCGATTTCATATCATCAGAAATTTTGACATTGTTAAATTCGCGTATAACACCAACGCGCAATTTTTTCCCGTCACCCAAAATCGGTTGCAGGGGTGTTTGCATATTTAACTTGAAATCCGCACTTGTGGAATCTTTTGGATCATGTCCCGCCATTACGGATAATAACAGTGCTGCATCATCAACCGTTCGCGCAATTGGGCCCGGTGTATCAAGTGACGATGCAAATGCAACGCAACCCCAACGCGAACATAAACCATATGTTGGCTTCATACCGACAAGGCCAGTGATAGAGCAGGGGAACCGTATTGAACCACCCGTATCCGTGCCGGTTGCGCCCATTGCCATACCCGACGCGACGGCAGATGTTGAACCGCCCGATGAACCGCCGGCGGTTAAACGGCGTTCCCGTTGCCATGGATTTACCGGTGCACCAAAGAACGATGTTTTCGAAAATGTTCCCATCGCGAATTCGTCCAAATTTGATTTACCAAGCAATACTGTCCCGCTATCAATAAATTTCTGGGACACCGTCGATTCGTATTCAGGGACAAAGTTTTCAAGCATGCGTGATGCCGCCGTTGTGCGAATGCCACGTGTCGCAAATAAATCCTTCATTGCAATCGGAATTCCGTCAAGTGGTCGCGCGTTTCCGTTTTTAATGCGTTCGTCCGCCGCGGCCGCATCCGCCATCGCGCGTTCGGCGGTGACCGTAATATACGCGTTCAGTTCGGGGTTATATTTTTCAATACGGCCAAGGTGTGCGCGCGTAAGTTCGGTCGCAGATATTTCGCGCGATTGTAATTTCTTTAATGCTTCGGTAATGGTTAAATCTATCATTTTGTTTCCCTGGGGTTAATGTTCAATCGCATTTGTTGGTAAAAGTTCACGAATGTGTGTTATAAAGGGTGATTTGCAAAGACCGCATTGAAAAATCATTGCACAATTAGCATCGGCCTTTAATCCACAATCGCGATCTTCCGCATCGGCGGCCGGGATAATTTCAATAATCGTTTCGTCCTTTTTATTCCTTGGATGGGTTGGGGTGAATTGTTGGGCCGGTCGAATACCATTCGCGTGAATTATTGTTGTGTCGAAATGCAGGTTGCAAAAGCATTTGGTACCAGAAAAATTATCTGGGTTATAGTTTTTAATAAAATTTAATAGGTATTGCTTTTGTTCTTCGGTCCATGGTCCCAATTTTATCTGTGCCGGTTTTCCAATATTTGACATTGATTTGTTGGTTAAAATTACTGTTATTTTTCTATCGGTCATTTTTGTTTCCTTTTATTTTACCTGTGCTTTTGGATATTCGGGAACAAATACCTGGAAATTTTATATGGACACTTGCCCGCCTGCATACGTTTTAGGCATGTTTGTATTTTATTTTCTGTTGGTTTGTTCGCCTTTGCGGGCATGCAATCGAATGTGATCTTGTCACAAGCAATGCAAATATGATGTCCAGAGTCCATAATTTGTGATTGTAAATTAAGCAAGCACGCGGATGCCCTATAATCGTATGTAATATGGTTTGTTCGCACGGGGGTGCCATTGGCAAATTTTACCCATTCGGTTTCACCACGAGGGTCCCATGAACATTGACGTATTGCAAACTGTACCAGTATCGGTTTGGAAACTTTGTTTATAATTCTATGTCTGTATCTTGTCATTTTAATCCCCATCCATAACCTTTGGAACCGCAAAGTATCCGCGGCTTACGCCCGATTTGTCGGGTGCGTTTGCCATAATTGCGTCGCGAATACCGCCGTCCGTCACAACATCCGCACGCAATGGTAAATCGTGCTTTGCCGGTGACAGCATTGGTTCAACGCCGCGTGTATCAATCTGTTTCAATTTATCAATCCATTCGATAACGGAATCGATATTCATTTTTTCAAGTTGTTCGTCGGAAATGTCGATTTTTATCAAATCCGCGAATTTCTGTAATTGTTGCTTGCTAAACGCCATTTTACATCCTATATTAAAGTCAAAGGTGATTATACAATGATTTTATCAGATTTCAAGGCATTAGAAAAAAAAGGCCGATTGTTGGGAATCGATTGGGGCGCGCGCCGGACGGGTATCGCGGTTTCGGATGCGTCTTGGTCATTGGTGTTCCCGCGGTCACCGATTTTACCACACAATGAATTGGATTTGTTAAAAAAAGTCGAAAAATTGATAAAAGATGATGGTTTTGCCGGTGTTATTATTGGTTTGCCGTTGCGGACGGATGGGACGGATTCTGATACAACGCGGGCGGTGCGTACGTTCGCGGATGAACTTTCCAAATTGGTTGATACGCCGATTGCATTTATTGATGAAGCGTTAACGTCCATAACCGCGATGGATTATTTGGGGCGGCGTGTGCGGCGGCATGATATTAAAACGCGCCTTGATTCATTTGCCGCCAAGGTTATTTTGGAAAACGCGATTGCACTTATTAAGCGGGGTTGATTTATTCTTCACTTTTATCGGGGATTTTACCGTCGGTGGAAAGCAATATCGCAATCCAACGCGTGGAATCAAACTGGGCCGTGATGATGAACACCGCGACAAGTAATGGAACACTGAAAAACATTCCGGCCACACCCCATATCAAACCCCAAAATACCAAATTTATTAAAATCGCAAGTGTTGAAAGGTTTAATGTTTTTCCCGTAAGTTTTGGTTCGATGATGTTGCCAAATACAATCTGTAATCCGATAAGGCCCAAGGCAAGCAAAACAAGTTCGTTTAATGTTGCGCCCGATATTGCACCAAACAGTATCGGCAGACCGCAACCGATAATCGCACCGATTGTTGGAATATAACTGAGGATAAATATCGCAAATGCCCACACGCCCGCGAATTCAAGTCCCAGTACCCACATCCATGCATAAGAGATAAGGCCCGTAATCCCGGAAACAAGTGTTTTCATAAACAGATATTTTTTCATATTTTCATCAATGCTTTGTATGATATAGCGCATTTTTTTGCTGTGGCTTTTGTTCGGGAAAAGTTCAGCAAATTTTTTATGAAATGTGCTTTGTTCCACAAACATAAATATCATATACACAATCACCATGCCCATAGATGTTGCAAGTTTCGCGACCGACGAACCGATGCTGGATACAATCGATGTAATGCTGGGCAGGGCAACACTGGCTATATCAATATCCAGTGTGTCGGATATGTAATTCCAAAGACCGTTCAACCTTATTTGAATTCCAGGCATTGCCGCCAACAGTTCACTAAACATTGGGCGAACGCGTGTCGCAAAAAGATAGATTAAACCGACAAATGTTGCGATGGATAAAATTGTGGACAGTAAATTAAATAACGGTTTGGAAATTGCACATTTACCTTCGTCGCAGGTGGGAAAAAGTTTGCGATAGTATGTTGCCGTTGCGTTTATCAAATACCACAAAAATGTTGCAACCAATAATGGTATAAATATCGAACTGCCAATCCAAAGTATGAATATCGCTGCGGTAAATAAAATAAGTCCGTTCATGGGTACGCCTTTTGTTCGTTCGTATTTATTCTATCACAATTTTGCCATTTGATAAAGTGGTTGTGTGCGATGGGTGTATTAAATTTGTGAAATTTTGTTGGTGACTTATGAACATAAAGGTTGTGTTCGGCATCGATTTTATTACGTCCGCAATTTGGGATTGCGTTTCGGTGTCGGCACCGGAATCGGGTTCGTCCAAAATTGCAAGTTTCGGGTTGGTTAGCAGTAATCGCAACAGCATTATGCGTTTCCTTTCACCGCCGGAAAAACCAACATTTACCGAACGATTTAACCATTCGCGTGGTATGTTTAATATGTCGCGCGCTTCTTCTAATCTTTCGATAAATTCCGACATCGGTAAATCGCGGCCTGATTCAAAATGGTGATGCGCGGACGCGGAATGTTTAAGAAAACTGGTGATTGTTAAACCCGGAATTTCAGGGACATTTTGCGTGCCGGTGAATATGCCCATCAATGCGCGCGATGTTGCATTTTCGTTTGTTATGTCGCGACCGTCAAAAATGATTTTGCCGTCATCTATTTTATATATTGGGTCGCCGGATATTGCGCCAACAAGTGTCGATTTGCCCGAACCATTGTGGCCACATATTAAATGCCGTGCGCCGGTTTCGACATTTATATTTATGTCTGATAATAATTTTTTTCCATCAAAAGATACGCACAGGTTTTTTATTTCAAGTATCATTTTATTCCCCCGTCGGTTTTGGAAAGTGCCATTTGAATAAGTTGTCGCGATTCAACCAAAAATTCCATTGGCAATCGTGAAAGTATCGGTGTTGCGGTTGCACCGATAATAAGTGCGGTTGCGGTGTCGGTATCGATTCCCGCCATATTCAGGTAATTTAACTGCGCGGCATCAATTGAACCGGTTGATGCTTCGTGCGTTTGAATGTTGTCGGTGTTTTCATAAACTATATCCGGCAATGCGTTTGTTGTCGCCATGTCGCCGACAATTCGTGTGTCACACTTTGATACATTTTTCCCGTTGTGGCCCGAAAATTTTACCAAACTGCGGAATGTTTGGCGCGACCAATCAAGTGCAACACCGTATGATAATATATTAGATGTCGTGTTGTTGCCAATGTGCAACATTTTTGTTCCGGTGTCACTTTGCTGGCCCCCGCGTGTTATGGTCAGGGAATAAAAATCACTTGCCGCGCCATCACCATATAAAATCGTTGAAGGATATTTCCATGTCATGGCGGATCCAACCTCGAACTGGGTCCAATCAAGACGCGCGTTATTATAACATTTGCCACGCTTGGTCACAAAATTCAAAATCCCGGTATTGTTATATGCGCCGGGTTTGGGTGCGTCGCCCGCGTGCCAGTTTTGGACGGTTGCGTATTTTACATACGCGTCGTCGCCCACAATTATTTCAACAACACCACTGTGCAATTGGTGGTTTGGGCGGCGCGGGGCACTGCAGCCTTCCATATAACTAAGTTTTGCGCCCGTATCCGCGATGATAAGCGTGCGTTCGAATTGACCGATTTTTGCAGTTTCGATTCTAAAATAACTTGCCAAGTCAATTGGGCATTCGGTGTGCGGTGGAACATATACAAATGTGCCGTCTGAAAAAACGGCGGAATTTAGTGCCGCAAAAAAATTGTCGGTTGGCGGAACGACCGTCCCAAGGTATTTTTGAACTAAATCAGGGTATTCCAAAACCGCGCGCGAAAAGGGCAGGAAAATTATTCCGCGTGAGCCGAGTTCCGTCGTGTATGATGTGTGGACAGATTCACTGTCGATAACGGTGTCGGTTGCCATACCAAGCAATGCGCGTTGTTCAGATTCCGGCAAACCCATTTTATCGTATGTGTTTTTAAGGTCGCGGTTATCGATTGGTGTTGGGGTATTATAATAATTTAATGTATCGTAATCGATTGGCGCATAATCAATTTCACCCCAATGGGGTTCGGTCATTTTTTGCCATGCATCAAATGCCGCCAATCGCCATTCGGTAAGCCATGCCGGTTCGGCGCGCCGATGTGATATTTCGCGAACAAGTTCGGGTGAAAGTTTCGTCATTTAATGTCGGTGTCCGCGGTTGCAAGTTGATAAGCTTGGGTGAAAAAAGTAAGTGATTGCCCAAGCAATCCGTTTAGGAAAGTTGTTGCCAAAATTCCGTCGGGTTCGGTTGCGTTAAGATTTTCTAATAAATTTTCGGCGCGCGACATATAGTTTGACACATTACGTTTTACATTTGAATCAAGTTTTATTGCGCGCCGCAATTTTTCCATTACAAATGGATTTTTTGCATATTCGTCCAACAGCCCGCCCAGTGTTCGCCACAATGGGTGTTCCGATGTGTTGCGTGGCATTATGTCCAGTGCGGCCAAAATTGGAATAAGGTTTTGCAATAAATCTTGGTATATCATTTCGGCGTGTTCCGCCACCGCATTTGTTGCAGATTTATTCTTTAATATATTTTGCATTTTGATAATCATGTCTTGGATATAGGAATTGTTTTTTTCAAGTGCCTCTATATGTCGGTTCGCGATGATAACCATTATCATTGTGATTACACATACAAAGCCCAAAATTCCAAAACATATTGATATTATTGTAAAATCCATTTCTTTTCCTTTGTTTCGATAAATAAAGTATAACACACTTTTTCCGATTCGCGCGGGTTTATGTAAAATAATTTTAAAAACCTTTGGCAAATCGATTTTTAGGTCTTGCACAGATTCGGTCAAATTGTTATAATGCGTAATAGAAGAAAGGAAAAATGCAAGGAAAGGAAGGTTTATGTTTCGCAAAATTTTAATTGCTGCTATGCTTGCAACCGCCGCTGGCTATTGCTTTGCGGCGAATGCGTTGGAACAAGTTGTGACGTCAGAGGTGTTTTATAAAGAAGACCGTGACGATAGGGAAAATTATACAGAACAATATCAACAGCCGGTACAGTATAGGGAGGTTTATTATGAACAACAGCCCTATCAGGAACAGGCATACGAATACCAACAGGTTGAATATCAACCGCAACCTATGCCGGTGCAACCGGTTGCAATTCCGGCGTGGCCCATCGGGTCCGAGGCGGATACCACCGTTTCCTGTGCCGAAGGTGTTTGTTCCAAAAAGAAGCAATCTGATAATATAAAAATTGTTTCCAAGGTTGGGGATGATTTGGTTGTGGAAAATAATTTTAATATGGGTGCGCGTGATGGTTCGGGGTGGTCCGGTGGCGCAAATATGTTGCACGGAATGCCGATACCGACCGGGTTTGACACTGAATGTGTAAATGGTGCGGAAATGCCGTTGTTGCAACGCGAAGTGTTGGAAGATGATGGCGGAAATGTTTTGGCGGTGTCACGCAGTGGGCGCAAAAAATGTGTTCGCTATGCCGATGGGTATGATGCATATTTAGCACGCAATGGTTTGGTTGAAAGAACGGCGAACGGTGATATTGTCACCGGCGGTGGTGTTATAACAGTTGACAGTAATGGTGTGGTTAGTGTTGTGAATAGTGTGACACCGGGTCAAGATACGGTTCTTGTTGCCGAAGGTTCGGAAATGTTGGTTGATTTGTCGGCGGATGCGGAACCACCGGTTAGCTTGCAAGACCAGGTTCGTTCTTGGGTTGTGGCAAGTGGTCAAACATTGCGCGAAGTTTTGCAATCTTGGTGTGACAAGGAAGGTTGGGATTTGGTTTGGACAACGTCGCGCGAATATCCAATAGAGGCCAGTGCCGTGTTCAAAGGCCGTTTCGTTGATGTCGCGTCCGCGGTGGTGCGTAATTTTGGTCGTGCGATGCCAGTGCCGTATGCCAAGTTTTACAAAGGAAATCGTGTTTTGGTAATATCAACAACCGAAGATTAAATATAAAAATGCAGGGAGATACACATGTTCAAGGCGTTTAAATTTTTTGTTGCACTTTTGAT
The DNA here is from genome assembly GCA_045612805.1 of Candidatus Enterousia sp. Classification (GTDB taxonomy): domain Bacteria; phylum Pseudomonadota; class Alphaproteobacteria; order Rs-D84; family Rs-D84; genus Enterousia. Next base: position 13,259 of record JAZKZR010000002.1, on the reverse strand, counting down.
TTTTGTTGCGGTCGCGGGTTGTGCGACACGTAATTCGGCCAAGGTTGCCGCCACCGTTGATAAAGATTTTGTTAATGTATATGATGCCTTTGAAATGGCAAAAAATCCGCGTGCCAAGGTTGCCAGTGGTGACACGGTTTCAATGTCCGAAGGTGTGTGGCTTGGTGGGAAATCGATGCTGTTGGAACATAAAAATGATTTGCCGAAACAATTTGAAACCGATACCGGCGTCACAATTTTATTGAACGAACCTGTGACGTTGCAAGTGTTGGCGAATAATATCAATTCTATTACGCGTATTCCGGTAAAGATTGATAGCCAGATTGCATCTGATAAATTAAAGCGTACGATGAATGTTGCGTACACCGGAAAGTTGTCTGGATTATTGTCCCAGGTTGCAACCGATTTAGATTTGCTCTGGTATTATGATAAGACGGCGATCGTATTCTATGAAACGGAAACACGGACGTTTACATTGTACGCATTGGGAACGGATGTGTCGTATCAATCGTCGGTACAAACGGATGATGGAAATCAGGTTTATTTGGAAACAACACTGAAAGAATGGGACGAAGTTGAAAGCACCATTTCATCAATTATTGGCAAGGCGGAAAATGCGAACTTTACCGTGTCGCGCAGTTTGGGAACAATAACCGTGACCGCACCGCCGTCGGTGTTGGCGCGTGTTGGTGATTATATTGCACGGCAAAATAAACGGTTGTCACAATTGGTGACGATTGATGTCAAGGTTTTACAGGTTTCAATCGCAAATGATTCGGGATTCGGTTTGAATTTGGCGGCGGCGATAAATGCGGCGACGGGGCTTAACATTGTTGCAAACCCAAAAAATAATTTTTCATCCCCAGAGGCCAGTGCCATTAATATCGCGGTTTTGTCAAATGAATTGTCGGGCCTGACCGGGGCGACGCATTTGGAAAATGGGGCGACGGTTCCGGGCGCATATACCAATGACCAAATAAATAATGGTTCACTTGCCGGTATCGCGGGCAGTACAGCGTTGGTTCAGGCATTAGCAAAGCAGGGCAAGGTTTCATTGGTGACCAATGTTGGTGTGACGACGCGTAATAACCGTGTTGCGCCGGTCAATAATACCAAGAGTACCGGGTATATTAAACGGTTCGAATCGCGGAACTTTACAACCGTCGAATCAAGTACCGTGGACCAAGACAGTTTGGAAACAGGTTTTTCGATGCAGTTATTGCCGAACATTTTGGAAAATGGAAAGATATTGTTGTTGTTCCGTATGTCGGTTCGCGAATTGTTAAAGATGTCAAGTCAGACAATCGGCGAAGTGACCCTGCAATTGCCAGAGGTTGAAGAACGCAGTTTCATGCAGGAAGTTATTATGGAATCTGGGCAAATGTTGGTTGTGTCGGGCTTTGAAAAACAGGCGAATAATGATATGCGCTATGGACTTGGGGATCCGGACTTTATGTTGTTGTCTGGGTCGCGTGAAACGGCATCAACCCGTGATGTGTTGGTCGTCATTTTGACACCGCAAGTGTTGGTTAGCCCGATGGATGCGGAACGCACGATACAGCAACATTGGGGCGCCCCGTTGAATTAAAAATTAAAAGACCGTCAAACGACGGTCTTTTTTTACTTACCACGAATAAACGGCGTGCAGGAATGCACGCCAAAATTTTATATATTGGAAAGCATTATGCCAATTTGGCGGCGGCGCGTGTTAAACGCGAAACCTTGCGCGATGCGCGTTTTTTTGGCATTGTTTTGCCGGCGGCCTTCATCATTTTGCTTTCGGCACTGCGCACCGCGGTGACCGCGGCGGCCTTGTCCCCAGATGCGATGGCACGAATGGCCTTTTTGGTTTCGGTTTTAACGGCACTGCGCCGGGCGGTATTTACCGCGTTTTTCTTTGCAGTTACCAATACTCTTTTCTTAGATGATTTGTGGTTTGCCACTTTATTTTCCTTTTATTTATTTTGGTTTTCTGGTATATTTTATAGTAAACAAAGATAAAATCAAGGAAAAATAACAATGTTATATGTTGTTGGTGTTTTGGCGGCCTATGTGTTGGGCAGTATTCCATGCGGTTTGTTGTTGGCGCGGATGTTCGGATACGGCGATTTGCGCCGTGTTGGCAGTGGTAATACCGGTGCCACAAACGCTCTGCGGGCGGGGGGATTGCGACTTGCCATCAGTGTATGGGTGTTGGATATGGCCAAGGCGTTTTTGGCGGTTTTAATCGGAAATTATATTGGCGATGTGGCGTTTGGCGCGTGGTGCGGTTTTGCGGCGATGGTTGGACATTGTTTCCCGGTTTGGTTGCGTTTCCATGGGGGCAAGGGGGTGTCGTGCCTGTTTGGGATTTTTTTGGCCGTTAATCCGTTGATGTTTATTATTTGCGGAATTGAATGGTTGGTTGTGGCATTGGGATTTGGGTATTCGTCACTGGGGGCAATCATAGTATTTTGCCTTGCGCCAGTGTTGGGGTTCGCGATTTCGGCGGGTGTTGGGTTTGCATTTTTGGCGATGGCGGCGCTTTGCTTGTATCGACATTTGGAAAACATTGGTCGCCTGGTTGGTGGCACCGAATCAAAAATTACATGGAAATGGAAGAAATAAAACTATTTGCGCTTTATTTTTGACCAAATTTGTGGTATAATAGTGGGTGTTAAGAGGGAGATTTTGCAAATGAAAACTTTGTTATTCGTTTCGCTTTTGGTCGTGCCATGTATGGCAATGGCGGATTTGCGTGACCCGCGCGTCGGCGCAACCAGCATGGTTGCAAGTCGTCTTGCACCCGCCCAGGGTCGGGCGATTGTCGCATCGAAAAATCAAATTACTATGCCGGATGTGTCGATTAGTACCGAACGTTCCCCGAGTATTAAAGATGACGATGTAAAACCGTCTTATCCGGCGGCGGATGCGGAAAAAGATAATCGTGATGCCGAAAGGGCGGCGTGTCTGAATAATAATATTGGAATAGGGAACACCTTTGTTTGGGCATCGAAATACAGCAACACGAACAGTTATGCCACAATGCAGGAAGATTTGGAAAATCCCGAAAACAATGTTTGCTTTGTAAAGGTTGATTTGAAATCTGCGGATGGACGCGTGAATATGTCCGATATCCCAAGCAAATATTTCCAATGGGGATACAATATAAACTGTGGTTCGTGGGTCGATGAAGAAATGTTGCGCCAACGTATTTTGGATGCGAAAAAATCGGGCCGGACGTGGGCGACCGTTGGTGGCGCGGTCGGTGGTGCCGCGGTTGGTGTTGGGGCGATGGAACTGTTTGGAAATAAACTTATTGGTGGCAAGGTCGAAGGACAGAAAAATAAGAAATTGGACCAAACGCAATTGTTGCGTTCGCAATTGTTGACGATGAAAAACAAAAAAGATTCACGTTATGATAGTTTTATGGCAGAGTTGCGCAAGTTCAAAGAAGCGTGTGACGATTATAAATCGAAAACAAATGGCACATACAGCAAGTGCGACGAATTCGATTATGACCAATTACTTGCCATACAGTAATGTATAATGCATATAAATATGTGAAACACCCAATCGGGTGTTTTTTCTTGTGATTTATGACAAAATGTATAGTATGTGCGGTATGGACGATTTGTTTAAGCATCTTTTGATTCTGCGTTCGCCAGGAATTGGTCCGGTTGCGTATGAAAAATTATTGCGCCGATTCGGGTCGGTGGATGCAGTGATTGAATCGCTGTGTCCGCCGGTGGAATTGCGTGATGCGGTTATGCGCGAAATTGATGTGGCGACGCGTATGGATATAAAGTTTATCTTTGATACGGATGAATATTATCCGAACGCGTTGCGGCGCGTGAAAAATCATCCGCCGATTTTAACCGTGCGGGGAAATATCGAAACACTGCGTCACGAATCGGCTGCGATGGTTGGAACGCGGCATGCGACGGTGGCCGGAATGGAATTTATGGCGAATATGGCGACCGCATTCGCGGAACATAATATATGTGTTGTGTCGGGCATGGCAATTGGAACCGATTCGGCGGCGCATGTTGGGGCACTGCGCGCGCGTGGGAATGTGAATACTATTGCTGTGCTGGCGGGTGGGGTGGATTATATTTGGCCGCTTGAAAACGAATCACTGTATTACGAAATTTTGGAACGCGGTGCGGTGGTCAGTGATATGCCAATCGGATTCGTGCCAAAGGGAACAAATTTTGTGCAACGAAATCGAATCATTGCCGGAATTGGTGAAAAACTTATATTATCCGAAGCAGATTTGAAATCGGGCAGTATGAAAACCGCTGAATTTGCCCGCGAATATGGGCGTACGGTTTACGCGGTGCCGTCACATCCGGCCGATTCTCGCGCCGCAGGACCAAATTCACTGATTCGGTCGGGTGCGGCAATTTTATGCCAAGGCGTATCAGATTTCTTTGCCGATGATAAAGCAAAAGAAAAAAATCTGAAAAAATCCGAATCTGAAAATGAAATTTTGGATAAAATCGGAACCGTTCCACTGTCAGAATCTGTATTGGCAGAAATTGTCGGAAAAAATATTTCGGAAATTAAACGCGAACTTGTAATTTTGGAATTGCAAGGTTTGATTGAAAAACAAGATAATGGATATGTTCGTTTATAGAAAAAGTTGTGTCTATACAGTGTATATACAAAGCGCGGAAATCAGGGGTAAAAACGAATCGTGTCAAAAAATAAATTTCAAAAAATTGGTGAAGATTTGGTTGCAAATGAAATTCAATTTTATAAATTGTTTTGCGTAGAAAGGTTGGTTTAAAAATTAAATAGTATCAGCGAGAGAGTAGAGTGTAGGGAACATAAAAAAGGCGTCAAATAAAATTGGTTGATTGGGTTTGGCGTTTTTATGCGGGTGGCTTTTGCATACTTCGCATTGGGACTTTGCAGGAAACTCTTTGAAAGGAAGGAAAGGAGAAACGGCATGCAGGTGGCAATTCTTAACAAACAGGTTTCGGTGGATGCAATACGCGAATGTATTGCGACCAAAATGGATGCGGCCTGTTTTACTTCGTGGATTGCGCCGTTGGGTATAACCGTGTCGGATTCTGAATTGGTGTTTAATGCCCCAAATCAATTTACCGCGGATTTTGTTAGAACAACATATTCAAATATATTAAATGCGGTTGCGTCCACGTATGGTTTGACGGCGCGTATTTCGGTTGCAAATGTTGCCGCGCGCATGGTCAAAACCGCGAACGACAATAATTCGCAAACATATACTGCGCCGGCAACCACAAATGATGCCGGCGATTTTGATTCCTTTGTTTTGTCCGAAGAAAATTCGTTTGTTGTGTCGGCGTGTAAAAAAATGGCGGCGGGGACGGCAACGTTTTCACCGCTGTTTATTTACGGGGGGCCGGGCTGTGGAAAATCTTTGCTTGCGCGGTGTATAAATTCGGCGGCGCGTGGTCGCACGATTATGATGTCGGGGGCGCAATTTGTTTCGGAATTTGCGCGCGCGTTGCATGACCGCACAATTTTCGCGTTCAAAGATTACTGTCGCAATTGTGATACATTTATTATGGATGATGTTCAGGTTTTGTCCGGAAAACGCGCGACATGTGATGAATTTTTGCAATTGATTATTGATTTGCGCGGGGCGGGTAAAAATATCGTTTTGGTTGCGGATGCGGCGCCAAGTAATTTAACCGGTTTTGATCATCGTGCGCAATCACTTTTGGCATCGGGATTGGTCGCGGATGTTGTGGCACCATCGCGCGGGGTTCGTGCAAAAATGTTTGAACGTGCGGGTGTTGATGCGACGGTTGCAAATATGATTGCCGGGCGCGTGCTGGCTGATGGTCATGTGATTGCGGGTGTGTTAAATAAAATAAGTGCGTACCGTGAAATCATGGGTGAATCAATTGATGAAAATGTTGCGGAACGCATTTTGGCGGATACACTTAAAAAATCACATTCGCCAATTGCAATTGTGAAATCCATGTGTGAAAAATTGGGTGTGTCGTATGATGCGGTTTGTGGAACAGGGCGCGCGCGTGCGTTGGTCTTGGCACGGCAAATGATGATGGTAGTGCTTAAAAATGCAACAGGATTGTCACTTAGTGAAATCGGGCAATATGTTGGTGGGCGCGACCATGCAACCGTTATGTATGGAATTGATAGAATTGAAAAATTGAAATCAAATGACCTGGTGTTGTCCGCACAACTTTCACAAATGATTGATGAATATAAATAATCGTTTTGTCTTTCGCACTTTTTGTGATAGAATATAGGGAAAAGTAAGGAGCGAGAGATATGAAAAAACTTCTTGTATTTTTTATGGTTTTATTTGGAATAAGTTTGGGCGCGATGGCGGCAGAGGAGGGTGAGTTGATAGATTCCAAAGGTGGAAACGGACCATGTGTGTTGGTGCCTGATGATTTTAATAGCGATGAACCATATGCAATTTATTTTAAGACGGCCGAGTCGGTGCCGACAACAGAATGCGGGAGTTATTTTGATAAGGTAGGACAAGAATTGATTAAATTGGCAGATGGTGGGAATATCGCTTATTTTGTTGTCGTTGCAAGTGCCGATACACAGGGGGATTCGAAAGGATATCCCAATGATGTGTTATCTGGGAATCGTTATAATTATGCCCTTAACAATATAATTCCTCAGAATTCTATAATTAGAGATGAAGGATGGTTGGCAGGGAGTGTAACAGGGCGTATGTTTGAAAAAGACAAAATAAAAAATCCAAAGTATCGTAGCGTTTATATTTACCCAGTGTGGGCGCGGTTTGAATGTGATGGAAGTTTAGTTAGTGGGATAAATGATAATATTGCCAAATTGGAAAAGGCCAAAAGTGAATATTCAAAACAAGCAAGTGAAATAGATAAGATACTTGCGAATTATAACAGTGCGCATTTGCTGTGCGATGAGGCGGGCAAAAAATTGGGGGCAACAGATTCTGAAGCATTAGCAAAATATCTGAACGATGCCTTTTCCCTTGCGAGTAATTTGAAAATAAATATAGGAATCACAGAGATTACGATAAATTCAACGGATATTGATACTCATTATTATAATCTGAGTCGGATGCGTGACAGTTTGAGACTTTCCGTGTGGCGGGATGAAAATGGGAACTTTAATACCGCGCGGTTGATTTCCGATTCGGTTGCCGGGGTTGTTTTGGGGACCGTTGGCGGAATTGTGACCAGTAAACTTGTTAAAAAGAATCAATTAAAGAAAGGTTTTGAAGATTTATATTGTGCCATCGGTGGGCAGACCGTTGCCGAATATGGTGATGATTTCACCGTTGGAATGCGATAGAAAAAAAATCCCGAATTGTTCGGGATTTTTTATTTTCTTTTGGTGTTTTTCGGATAGAACATTCTGTTTCGTATCTCTACTTGATGTTGAATATCTGAAAATGTTTCATGGTCAAGACTTGGGTTCTTGGTATCAATACCACCGTCCGGAAATATACGAAGCATCCATGTTTTTGTTTGTGGGGCTGAATCGATTGGGCGTTGATATTCAAGGACTATACAAGGGTGTTTTTCATTAAACAGCGCACAGTGTATTATTATTGCCTTTACATGCACACTTGGGCAATCTATTGTTGTTATTGTTTCGTCTGGGGTTTTGCCAGTTTTTATTTCGTTGTCGTTTTCTATTTTGCAAATTGGTAGTTCCTTGTGTTCGGACCAATGTGCCGGATTTTCCATAAGTTTTGTTAAATTTACGTGATACACACAATTATATAGTGGTTTGTTTTTTTGCATCATCTGTCCCCTTTTGTTTTTTGTTCGCAAACGGGTGAAAGTATAACGCAAAAAAATATGGTGTCAATATATTATACAAATAAATCTTTGACGAATTGGGCGTGTTCGGTGATAAAGCGGAAACGGAATTCCGGTTTTTTACCCATAAGTTCCGAAACAATCGTGTGGGTTTTTTCCGTGTCTTCGGCACCTTCGTCGGTGCGCGGGGGTAAATCAACCCGGACCAGACGGCGCGTTTTCGGCGACATTGTTGTTTCCTTTAACTGATTCGGCATCATTTCCCCAAGCCCCTTAAACCGTGATATTTCAACCTTTTTATTTTTATATTTCCCAGATGTTAGTTTTTCAAGTTCTTCGTCGGAATCGATATAGAACGATTCGGTGCCGTGCGTCAATTTATACAATGGCGGACAAGACAAATACAAATGTCCACCGTATATCAATTGTGGCATAAATTGGTAAAAGAATGTCATCAACAATGATGCAATATGGCTTCCGTCGACATCGGCATCGGTCATTATGATGATTTTATCATAGCGCAATTTTGCATCGTCCCAATTTTTGGCGGTACCGGCACCAATAATATCGATTAAATCATTTAGTTCGCGGTTGTTACCAAACTTTTCATCCGAATTTGATACGACATTTAACACCTTGCCGCGCAGTGGCATAATCGCCTGGGTCGCGCGGTCGCGTGCCTGTTTTGCGGTGCCGCCCGCCGATTCGCCCTCTACAATAAATAACTCTGTTCCGGCGACGCCGTGTTTGGAACAATCGGCAAGTTTCGCCGGCATACGAATGCGTTTGGTCGGGGTTTTGCGCGCAACCTCTTTGACCTGTTTTACGCGGATGCGCGCGTTGGCAAGGTTCACGATAAATTCAAGTAACGCGTTCGCGGTTTTCGGGTCTGATGCCAAAAACATTTCCCATGGGTCACGCAGCGCGTTTTCCGTATATTTCGCAATTTCGGGGTTGGAAAGTTTTTCTTTGGTTTGACCCAAAAATTGTGGTGTTTTATAGAACACGGAAACAATCGCCGCGACCGAATCAAACACATCTTCGCCGATTATATTCGCCGCAGATTTGTTATTTACTTTTTCCCCATACGCCTTTATCCCGCGGGTGATTGCAGATTTGAACCCGGTTTCGTGTGTGCCGCCGTCAATTGTTGCGATGGTGTTGCAATATGATGCGAAAAATCCATCGTCGGATGCCGCGCCGTTTTCGTCGGTTAAAAAGGTTAGCGCCCATTCCACACGGCCGGAATCGTCCGGAAAATCAACGGTGCCGGAAAAAAGTTTCGGTAAAATCTTTGGCTTGTCACGGGTCTTTTCATCCAAGAAATCCGCGACACCATTCGGATAGTAAAATGTTGTGTCGGCCGGAATTTCCATGTCGGCGGTAAGTAATTCGGGCGCACAGTGCCAATCAATTTTCACCCCGCGTGAAAGGAATGCCTTGGCCCGCGCCATACGGTAAATCTTTATCGGTTTGAAAACCGCCGATTCGCCGAAAATTTCGTCATCAATGGTAAAGCGGATACGTGTGCCGTGCGCCTTGGACGGATTGCCACGCGACATTTTTGTTGTGGGTTTGCCACGGGAAAAAGATTGGTGCCATTCGTAACCGTCACGCGCAATCGTCACAACCATTTCGGATGATAGTGCGTTGACAACCGCACTGCCCACGCCGTGCAGGCCGCCACTGGTTTTATAAACATTATTATTAAACTTGCCGCCCGAATGCAGTGTGGTAAGTATAACCTCTAGTGCGGATTTGCCGGGGAACTTTGGATGTTCGGCAACCGGGATTCCGCGACCATCGTCGGTAATTTCAATTGTTTTTGAATCAATCAAACGGACGGTAATTTTCTTGGCAAAGCCGGCGACGGCTTCGTCAATCGAATTGTCCATAATTTCAATCGGCAAATGGTGCCACGCCTTTTCGTCCGTGCCACCAATATACATACCCGGGCGCAGACGGACGGGTTCCAATCCTTCCAGTACTTGGATATCCGATGCATCATAAGATTGTGAGTTTTGTTCTGTCATAGCCATATTATTATACCATAATTTTGTCCGGCGCAAGCCCATAAATAAGAATTTTAGGGGCTTGATTTTATTAAAACGCGGACTATATTTTGTTTAAATAGAAATACGGACGTATAAAAATGAATAAAAATCCTTATGAAGTTTTGGGTGTGGCGCGCGATGCGTCGGATGCCGATATTAAAAAGGCATATCATAAATTGGTTTTAAAATATCATCCTGATAAAAATCCGGGGGATAAAACCGCCGAAGAAAAATTCAAGGAAGTAAATAACGCCTTTGATATACTAAAAGACCCGCAAAAGCGTGCGGCGTATGACCGGTATGGTGATGCGGCGTTCGCGGGTGGAAATGGCGCATCGGCCGGTATGGGTGGAAATCCGTTTGGAAATGGTGCGTTCCACTTTGATATGGGCGGTGGCGCGGGCATGGAAGATATTTTACGCGAAGCAATGCGTGGATTCGGATTCGGTGGGTTTGATGGTGGTGCGCGCGGTGGACAAAGTGCCCAGGTGCGCGGGCGTGACTTGCTGGACGAAGTGGTGATGAGTTTGCGCGATGCGTATTTTGGAAAAACGCATACTGTGAAATTTGCAAGTAATGTAAAATGTGAAAAATGTAATGGGTATGGAACGGCGGATGGAAAACCGGCGCCCGTTTGTCCGCGTTGTCATGGGACGGGGTATGTGAATATGCAGCGTGGTTTCTTTGCAATGCAAACACCGTGTCCGGAATGCAATGGACTTGGGCATAAAATTGATAAAAAATGTTCTGAATGCGATGGAACGGGTGCGGTACACAAAAACCGAACGATTGATGTGAAAATTCCGGCGGGAATCGAAGACGGCGCGCGGCTAAGGTTGGCGGGCCAGGGCGAGGCCGGCGTGAACGGTGGTCCCGCGGGCGATTTTTACTTGGATGTGCGTGTGAAACCGGATAACCGCTTTGAACGCGACGGTGCAAATTTGATTATGCATGTCGATTTGCCGTTTACAACACTTGCACTTGGTGACGAAATAGAAATTGAAACAATCGATGATAAAAAATTATCGGTCAAGGTTCCGGCGGGGACGCAAGTGGGCGAAAAATTACGTGTGCGCGGACATGGTATGCCGACGGGGCGCGGGTCATCATTCGGTGATTTATATATCAGTATTGGTGTTGTAATCCCAACAAAACTTACCGAAAAACAAAAGAAGATTTTAACTGAATTTGCCGATACAAAAACTGCGAAAAAAGGTTGGTTTTAAATCTGTCTATACGTCGGAAACCGGCGTATAGGACAAAAAAACGCGCCGAAAAATCGGCGCGTTTTTTCTTATTTTATTTTCTTTAGTTTTTGTGCAAAATCACGTGTGTATGAAACAGCGGACCAAAGACTTGCCACCAATGCAAACCAAAGTGCGAATATACCAATGTTTGGTAATGCGTAAATTGCATAGACCAATGCGGTGCCGTCTGATGCACCGGTTATGGATGCGCCCAACGCGAACAGTGCAAGGAACGCGGTTATCGAAATCATCTGCATCGCGGTTTTGATTTTTCCCATTGAAAAACGTGCGTGTGGAACGGGCATAGGAATCTTTTGAGTACCCAAAAATTCGCGCAGACCACTGATATACAATTCGCGTGCAATCATTATAATAATCGGAATTACCGTAAACCAAACCGGCATCATGATACATAATAATACAAATGTGTTCACAACCAATAACTTGTCACCGATATGATCCATAACACCACCAAGTTTCGTGCATACATCATATTTGCGCGCAAGGTATCCGTCAAAGAAATCGGTAAGTGCCGCGATTAAAAATAATATAAGTGTCGTCATATACATTCCCGACATCAATGTTCCAATGATTGCAAACGATGCAAAAATTCTAAAAGCCGATAAAAAGTTTACAAAAAATTTCATTTTAATTCCTCTTTGTTTGGTTGATGTATTATATCATATATCAATGAAAATGTTCGTATATTTTTTTTGCCGCCGCGCCGCCAAGGCCCGGAACGCGTTTTAGTGTTTTTATGTCGGCATCCATAATTGCACGCACAGAACCGAAATGATTTAATAATAATTTTTTGCGCATCGGGCCGATGCCTTCGATTTCATCAAGACACGAACCGGTCATTGCCTTGGCACGGGTGGTGCGATGATATGTTATGACGAAATGGTGTGCCTCGTCACGGACACGGCGCAATAATAAAAATAATTTTGAATCTTTTGGCATGTCGCGATATTCCGTGCCGTCCGGCATTATAAAGTGTTCATCACCATTTCGAACTTCGCCCTTGGTCACGCCAAGAATTGGGATGTTCGGTGCCGTTTGGTGCGCGATGTTCCACTGGGCGCGACCGCCATCAACAATTATTAAATCGATTTCAGGACTGTTTTGGATGGCGCGTTCCACAAATTCCGCCATCATCGCAATATCGTTTCCGGCGCGTGCGCGGTCGCGTAATTTGAAATGCCGATACCCAGATTTTATAAAACCGTCGTGGCCAAATGTTATCATTGCGCCGACTGGATTTGTTCCAAACAAATGTGAATTATCAAACACGCCGGCATAGGTTATTTTTTTACCAATCCATTTTTCCATTTCAATTATGGTGTTGTTCCAATCGGTTTCTGAATTTGCTCTATACGCCGGATTCGTGCGTATACCGCGAATTGATGTTTTTGTCATTGCGGAAATTTTATCGCGTAAAATTGCGGCGTTTTCAAAATCCATTTTTTCCGAACATATTTTCATTTGTGTCGATAATTCATTTATGATTGGTTCACTATCGCCCGTCAAAATCCGTCGTGCAAGTTTTACATTTTCGTCATAACCCGGAACATCTTGTGTGCATGGTGCGCTGCATCGGCCAATTTGATAAAGCAGGCATGGTCGTGCGCGATTTTTCATAAATGTATCCGTGCATGTTCGAATACGACAAACCTTTTGAATCATTTTTATTGTGTCGTTTAGTGCGTGAACCGACGGATATGGGCCGTATACATCGCGACGCTGGGATATTTTTCCGCGGAATTTTAATAAACGTGGGTATTTGTGATTGGTAAGTGCCAACATGGGATACATTTTCCCATCGGTTAGCATAATGTTATATTTTGGTTTTTCGGTTTTTATCGTTTTTTCTTCAAGTATAAGTGCATCTGATTCCGTAGGTGTGATTTCCCATTCGACGCGCGCGACAAGTGTGCGCATAACCTGTTTATGCAATTCCAGTTTTGAAATATCGACATATTGATGCAACCGATTCGATAAATTTTTGGCCTTGCCAACATAAAGTAAATTCCCGTCCGCATCATACATGCGGTAAATGCCGGGGGAATTTGGCGCATTTTTTATTAAATCACAGAATTGAATATTCATATCTTTTATGATAAAATAAAAGAAATTAAATAGCAAATAAAGGATTGAAAAATGAAAATGGAATCTGGACGTTCAATGATTGAAATGTTGGG
>JAZKZR010000001.1:0-190409 GCA_045612805.1 Candidatus Enterousia sp. | reverse complement strand
ATAAACGGGCGCTATTGCGCCCGTGTTTTTTCCCGTCATACCGCCGAAGGGCGGTATCTCTTTGCATTTGTCGAAGTTCAACAAGATACCGCCTTGCGGCGGTATGACGTTGTTTATACTAATCACTAATTTACTTCCCGGTGGCACGGCGTTTTACCGCAACGGTCTTTTTTGCCGCGGTGGTTTTTTTCGCCGCCGGTTCTTTGGCCGGTGTCTTGGCCGGTTTTTCGGCTTTTGGTGTCTTTGCCGCCTTTGGCGCATCGGTTGCGGTTGCTTCTTCGGCCTTGGCCGCGGCAACCGTTGGTTTTTGCGTCGGCTTTTTAGCATTCACATCGCGGTCAATAAATTCAATTATCGCCATCGGTGCGGCATCGCCATAGCGGAATCCGGCCTTTAACACGCGGGTGTATCCGCCCGGACGTTTGGCATAGCGCGGCCCAAGTACGGTGAACAATTTTTTCACGGTTGCGTCGCAAGCGTTGCCAAGTTCCGACGCAGTAAGGCGGCGGTTCGCAACGGTATCAACCTTTGCGCGGGTAACCAATTTTTCCACGACGCTGCGCAGATCCTTGGCCTTTGGCAAAGTTGTTTTGATTTGTTCTTTTTCAATAAGGTTCTTTGCAAGTCCAATAAACAAGGCCTTGCGAGCATTTGTGTCGCGATTAAAAGTGCGACCGGCTTTTTGGTGTCTCATCGGTTACTCCTTTATCTTGTTTCCGCCCGGTTTTGCCCGGGATTACACCGTTTTCGTGCCCCAAATTTTGAAATTCAGTAACACGCATGTTCATTTATATTTATTTGCCAAATCCGAATATTCCTTTAAGTATTTGCACAAAGACGCTTGGGTCATCACGTTCAAAAATGTTCTTTTTGTTGTTTTTTAATCTGCGTTTCGTGGCCAGATCATCGGCGGCTCTTTTAAAAATACTGACTTTTTTCTTTTTGGGTTCTGGCATCATATTCTCCTTTACTTATATGGGTCTTCGTATTTTTTTGCCAACTCTGCAATGTTTTCAGGCGGCCAACCCGGAACTTCCATCCCCAGGCCAAGTCCCATTGCCTCTAGTTGAATCTTGATTTCATTAAGCGATTTACGTCCAAAGTTCGGGGTCTTTAACATATCGGCCTCGGTCTTTTGGACCAATTCGCCAAGCCAGTTGATTTTGTCGTTCTTTAAACAATTGTTCGCGCGCACAGACAATTCCAATTCGTCCACGCGTTTCAGCAATTTCGGATCGAATTGCAACGCGTCCTTGGCAACTTCTTCTTCGGTCGGTGCCGCGATTTGCGTTGGGTCTTCGAAATTGATGAACAAAGTCAATTGGTCGGTCAAGATGCGCGCCGCAAATGCGATTGCGTCTTCGGGTGTGACACTGCCGTTCGTTTTGACGGTCATTTCCAATTTGTCATAGTCCGTTGATTGCCCAACACGGGTTTCCGAAACCACGGTCGCGACATTCAAAATCGGTGAAAAGATTGAATCAACCGGAATCACGCCCAGTGGCAATCCATCGGCATGTGCGTTCGCCGGAACATATCCGCGGCCCGTGCCAAGTGTGATTTCCATATCTAAACTGGCCCCTTTGTCCAATGTGCAAAGTTCCGCGTCGGGGTTCATAACCTCTATCGCACTGGTGCATTCAATCATGCCCGCCTTGACAACCGCCGGCCCGGTCACATGCAACGCAACCTTGTGCTGACCTTCGGAATTTGCCTTGAAATAAACACCCTTAAGGTTCAGTAAAATATCCGCGACATCTTCGTGCACGCCTTGGATACTTGAAAATTCGTGTTGAACACCTTCGATTTTAACATACAGTGGCGCGCATCCCTGGAGTGAAGACAACAGAACGCGACGCAACGCCGTGCCAAGCGTAAGGCCAAAACCTTTTTCCAGCGGTTCCGCGACCAATTTGGCCATGTTCGGATTATGTTCATCGGTGGTGATATTCAGTTTTTTCGGCTTTATCAAAGCCATCCAGTTTTTTTCAATCATTTATATTTCCTTTTAGCTTAGTTTATCATTTTCGCCAATCGGCCGCACACAAACCTTTGCATGCCCGCGCATTGTATAGCGTTTTTTTCGAAAAGTCAAGGAATTTGGTGGAATTTTTACATATAAAAATGCCCGCGGTTGCGGGCAGGGTTTAGAATTGGGTATCTTTACATTCTTCGGTGGATTCGGCCCAGGTTTTACAATACTTGTTACCTAATGGATTTTTTGTTTCTGCACACTGTGTAGAACGAACACACTTGTGGCAAACCAAGTTTTCCCAATCAAACGTTGTTGTTATTGTTTCTTTGTAATTCCACTGATTCATTTCTTTGGATGCAACAAGCGGGACATTATCTTTGTGGACAAAGCCTCTTTGGTCGCCATTTGCGCTTCCAGAGCCCGCATTACCCAGTAGCCCGATGCCGGCGATACCACCCGCTGCAGACATCATGACGATATGTCCAGCTGCTATTGCGCTCAGACCGCCGGTCAACGGCACAGCAACCGCGGCCCCAAGAAGAGCAACACCAGCTATGATCTTGCCACCGGCACTCTTTGGCGGTTCGGCCGAACGTGCAAGTGTTGACATATCGGCCATATACAAACAAGACTGGCGTGCAATTTCGCGCCGTTGATCTTTATTGTTTTGACCAGCAATTTCGGCTTTACGTTCCGCAATTTTTGAATAATCTTTCAACATCTTGGCATTTAATTCATCATATTTTGTATAATAGTTCGTTCTAACTTGTGATAATGCAGATGCAGATATGGTTCGACGCATTTGTGCGGTCAGTTCTGGAAAACGCGCTTTGTTATAGGTTTGATCGCCTTTTGCACCTAACATTTCTTTGTAACCTTGAAATTCGCGTCCGGTCATACAGTATTTCACTTTCGGATCTTCCTCTATCGCACTAATTACATTTTGAACACTTGTTTGCAATGCCGCCAATTCAGAATTTACTTTTTCTTTATGTTCAATTTCTACGTCATTGCCATTTTCATTTTGTTCAACAGTGTTCCAATATTTAACAACGTCAATAACACCATCTTCATTAAAGTCTACACTCTCCCAGTAAATAATACCATCAATGACTCCTGCAAATGGTTTTTCTGTGTTTGGTGTATAATTTATATTGCCATCAGATCCGGTAACAAGGTCACTGGAATTTCGTCCTAATTCTACATCGGTAATCATATCTATATTTGGACGACATTGATTGTAGTTGATGCTGATGTTATTTTCGTTGCCGTTGTATTCACATATTTTATACTCTAAACTACGTGATCCCAAACCGTTATCTACAATCATTTCGTCGCAATTTTCCGTACTGCCACAGACCTTTATCATTGCGGCATTGGCGGCCTTTTGACATGCGGTTAGCATGTTGTTGTCGATGTTCAGGAATATGCCGGTGGCAATATCTTTAAGTGTTTGGTCTACTGTTTTTTTATCATCCCCATATTCATACGTGCATCCCGTTAATTTTTCCTTCGGGCACATTTTGACGATTGTGTCGGTGTCAAGTCCAATACATTGGGTGTAATCTTCGCCACAGCGGTCTTCGGATTGCAAGCATGCCTTAAACTCGTTGGTGCATGAATCAACGCGCATGGATTTCAAACGCGCGCGGACATAGTCCATGATTGCCGGTTCGGCGGCTTCGCACGGGTCGATTTCAACCTTGCACACCGAACGCAATGTGTCCGGCCGCGTAAGGCACATGTCATATGAACCCTCTGGGTCATTCGGGTCCATTGTGTCGTGGCATGCCTTTTGGAAACAGTTCGATATGTTCGAAATACACGATGTGCGCAGGTTCGATTCCACAATCAATTCTGCAGATTTTATTTGTGGTGCGGCCTCTCGCAAAAAGGCATCCCATACTTGGTCGCGGACATTGACGCATTGTTGGGTCACGGTCATACATAGTGCCTTTTTCGCCTCTAACGTATCATATGTTTCGGCGGAAATTTTTATTTTTGATGATGTGCCTTTGATTGTTTTTTCTTTGCGGGTGGTTGTGTTGCCGGTTAGGCCGACCATGGAATTTGCGCGCGCCGCCAAATCAACGCAACCGGTAAAATCATCGCCACAACCGCCCGTTGTTTGCATGCACTGTTTGAATTGCACCGTGCATTGCCCAAGGTCGTATTTGTTCGCGTTGCGGTATTGTTCCAATGCGGCTTCGCGCATGGCACTTTGGGCGGCGTAAAGTTTCTGCGCGCTTTGTGTGCGGGCGGCGCGCAGGCTGTTTTCATACGCGGTGCAATCGGAACGGACGCGTTGTTTATACATTAAATCCATCAATGTCGATTGCGATTTGCATTCGGGAATTTGTGCGTTGCAAAGTTTTGCCGCCGCGCGATAAAGTGCATCGCCGGTTTTGTTGGCAATTGAAACGCCGTCCGATGAAAAGTCAAAAATGTCTTCGGCGTCGGCATCAAAGTCCAAGTCCAGCGAATTCCATGAACTTAAATCCAATGATTGGCGTTTAGATTTCGCCGCGTCCGCCGTCACGCGCTTTGTCACCGAATCGGTTTTTGACATAACCGCATCGACCGCGTCGCCCATTTCAATGCGTTCGACACCGACGGTCGCAAGTTGATAACTTTGGTCGTCCAAGTTTTGAATTTCTTGGAGTATTGCATCGTATTCGGCGTTTTTATCACTGCAAATACAACGGCCGCCGTTCGCGTTATCCAACATACAAAATGAATCCATGCAACCACTGAATTTGGCCCAGCACACTTGGTCAACCGCCGTGTTTTCCGTGGCGGCCGCGACCTTGGTTCCGGTGCTAATTACGCTTTGTTTCGCCGCGCGTGCGTTTGTTGTGGGTGTTGTTGTCGCACGACCACGCGCGACAGATGGTGTGGGTTGCGGTGTTGCGCTGCGTGATGTGACGGCGCGTGTTGTTATGTTATTATTATCTGTTTGTGGTGCACGTGAAACACGTGCCGGTGCCGTCGCTGAACGTGTAACTGTATCTTGGCGCGTTGCGCCGAATGCGGCGGATGCGCACGCAAAAATTATCAATGCAAAAGATAACCGTTTCAAAAGAAACCCCTTCTACTGTTCCTTGCATTTTATCATAAAAAAGTGGTTGGTGCAAGTGGGTAGTGTTAGTGGGGCGGGGGATTAAAAAACGTCCGCGCGGGGCGGACGTTTATCGGGGACACCACATGATTTATTCAAGTCGTATCGGACAATCGTTTATGTTCAAGTATTGTTTGGCCTTTTGCGCACTTGGACGGCATTCATTAATCCGCGATTGATATTTGCATGCATTCGAAACACGCATGGAACGCGGAACATATATTACCTTGGCCGAATTACAACTGGCTTCGTTGGTGAATACTTTACATGCATCAATCCATTCGTTACAGTCCGATACCCGTGACAATCCCGCATTTGGATCTGGTTCATCCCCCGGATTCGGTGCCGGGTTTACAAGGCATGCGCCATACGATTGTGCCACGCCGACGTTCGCGATACACGCACTGCCCGATGGAACACACGGATTGGTTATCAATGTCGTGCTGGACAAATTGCCCGGACGATAGTTGAACTTTGCGTTTCTGCATTCATTGGCATCCGTGAACAGTGCACATGTCAATGACCAGTTATCACAGTTCGTGACAACCGCGGTCGGCGCAATTGTTGACGGCAAATTCAATGCCCATTTGACATAGAAGTCGCGCAGACGGTCAATTGAATATGACTTGCCGAATCCAACCTTGGCCAGTCCGTCCGCTACGCGGCAATTGATGTTGTTCTTTTCAACAAACGCCGTGATTGCGGTTGCGGTTCCACCGGTTGCCGCACCAATGCCCGCACCAACCAACGTTGTTTTTAGACGGTTGCCTTTTTCGCCAACAAGAATTTCAATTGAATTGAATATCTTGGACAGTGCATCAAGTTGCCGTTTGAATTCGTCTTTGCCAGGGCATTCGGTGCCACGGCTGCAATACACATCTGTGCCATCGCGCCATGATTGATTCAGGTTAACGAACCTGCATTCGTGTGTTTCGGTTGTGGTTGATGTTGTGTTTCCACCACCACAATTCGAACATGCGTTCGGGTGTTGGTTGTACCAGTTTTTTATTTCCTGAAGTATATCTTCTTTTTTGCAATCACCGTCTACGTTGAATGCCGAAGCGTTTTGTTTCGCAACTGCCTCGCATGCGCAAGGTGCTTTGTTACATGCTTTTTCAACGCTTTCTAAGATTGCTTTGGCTGCAATGTCTGGAAGGGTATAAGAACCGTCAGACTTTACTTCTGCTTCACAAGTTATATCGAAAGTTGTCGTCACCGTGCACATTTCTTGTTCTTTTACGTCCTTTTTCGTTTCGCGGCATGTGTTGACTGCTTCGTTGCCCATTTCCCACATGTCGTAAAGGTCAACAATTTCGCGGCATTGGCCCAGTGTCATCGATTTTGATGTGCTGGACAAATCCGACGAAATATACTGATTGATTGCGCCAATTTTTTGGTTGTCTTGTAATTCTTTTAGCAACGTGTTGCGCATAGATTCAATTGTGCAATCAAAGTTGCGGTCGCCGTGGCCCGCCAATGCACCGATTCCCGCGCCCAGTAATGTTCCCCCGGGAATTGCGGTCGCCGCAACCGTTTTTGTTGTCGGCATAAGTGAGAATCCGAACAAATCTTTGTTGCATGTGAACGAAGATCCGGTTGCACGCCATACTTCGGCCATTGCGTCATCGCCAACCGCACCAAAGAGCCAACTGTTGGTAATTGGTGTGTCTTTGTTATACGCCGCCACGCGCAACAAGCATTGTGCGTTTTCCGCGTCCCAACGCGCATAGTATCCGCGCTTGCCATCAATGCCGGTATCATTTACGCGTGCACCAAGTGGGTTTAGTTTGCTAAGTGAATCATTACGCGCACTGTTGTATGCGCCGACGCGTTGGTCGTATTCAGATGTCACATTGTCACTGACAGAAACCGCGTTAAACGCCGCGCCGTATGTGTTGCGGTCAAGCAATAAACATGTGTTTTCTGCCTGGGTCGGGGTAAGGCCCGTTTGACGCAAAACGAACGCATAGTATTCCGGTTGAACCTTGCGCGCGTTAAAGTCAAGCCATACATCCGATGTCGATGCGTAAACATATTGGCAATTGCGACGAACGGTGGAAACGCACTTTTCCACTTGGGTCAAACAAAGTCCCATGCCGTTAACAATGGAATTGCGCAGGTCTTCGTTAAATAGCGAATTTATGCCGTTTGGCAATGCGCCGCCGTTGACACAGCCCAAAACATCGTTCATACAGTTTTCGACAGAATAGGATGAATTTTGGACACCACCATCGGGGCATTCCGGGGTCGGCGGATTTGGTGCCGGTGGGACCGGGGTGTCGGGATCCGGGGTTGGATCGGGATCCGGATTTGGATTTGGATTCGGATTGGGGTTAGGATTCGGGTTTGGTGTTGGTTTCGGCAGTGGTGTCGGCTTTGGGTCGATTTCACCACTGCTGACGGTCATATTTCCGCCCGCACTTACCGGCAAAATTGGAATAGACGGCATACGTGATGCCGCGGTGCCACGTCCACGATTTGCGGTCGCCGTTCCGCGTGACGGTTCCGTTGCGGCAAAAGCCGCGGTCGCGATTGCGATAATTGATAAGCATGTTACACTTTTACATACAGTTTTCAGCATATTTCGCATGAAAAACCCTCCTTTCTATCTGTGACATTATACCACAGAAAAGGGCAATAAAAAAGTGTTTTTTGAAAAAAATTTATGCAATCAAATGTTTTATTGACAGAAAGCGAAATGTGTCTATAATAGTGTCAAATGAGCAGTGAAAAAAAATCTTTTGCGAATTTTTGGCGCGCAGTTGCGTGGACTGGAATTTATGTGTTCGTTATGTGGGCAATTTTGCGCGGGCTGTTTAATTTCAATATGTTTTCAATTGCGCATTTGACGAAACTTTTGCATTTGCAATTGCACGGGTTTGCGGGCGCGGTTTTTGGAATCTTGGTTCTGGCGGCGGTGCCACTTTATGTTGCAACGACTGTGATTACGGTGCGGAACAAAGAAATGCCGGTTAAATTGCCGTTGCCAAAGTGTTTAACCGAAGCGAAACCGGCACCAAAGCCCGAACCGGTTGTGCCGGTTGTGACGGCAACAGAAACTTTGCCACCGCTCCGTGCGGGCGTTCCAGCGGAAATGCGTGAAACATTTATGCGGGCCCAGAAAAACTATGGCGCACGGCAAATGTCGGTGTTTAATCGTCAAGCCGCATCGGTGTCGGTCACGCCGGGGGTTGCATCGGTTGATGCGCCCGCGGTTACGCCAGTGGCCGAACCAGTTCGCGAACCAATTACCGAATCGGTTGCGGCGACAAAAACCGAAGATGTGGCGACCTATGGCGCGATGCCGATACCGACGGACTTTGACATGGACGCGCCGACGGGTGCGGGAACGGATGTGGATGTGCCGGTCTTTGCCGATATAAATTTTGATGATGATAATACGCCGGCGGGGGCGGGCGAAACCGTGGAAGAAAGTCCGATTGACAAAGTGCTAAATTTTCTGCGCGGGGCGGGTGTTGATGCCAATGTTGCCAGTGGCGATTTGATTGTTGCGAACGGATGCGCGATCGCGGTGCATGATGACGATGATTTCTGGGTGCCGGATGAAATTGATTGGTTTGCTGCGGGAAAACAGCGGCCTTCGCCAATTGCGGCACTGCGGCGGGCGCGGGAAGAGCAGGGGTTGAAACCGGTTTTGTACCTGGCGACCGATAGCATTATGGATTTAGATAAGAATTCCGCCGAATGGACATCGGACGGGATAAAGGTTGTGAAGGATAGCGAGGATTTGTTGAATATACTAAACGCCGCATAATTTAATGTCGTATGATTTTATTTTTGGTGATGGTGATGTAATGATTATCTGCCTTTTTGGCGACTAACTACATTGTCTGCGACACAGGTTTTGTTTCGTTCGGTTGTACCATCTGGACATCTGCATTTGCGTTCTTTTGGGTAATATTTTGCATTTGTGACTTCGCATTTGCATTTATAAAAGCCGTCCGGAACTGCGCCAGTGTCACAATGGCAACCACGTGTGCTAAGGTTAGAACCACCACTGTCCTGGCATTGACGGTCAAGCTCGGCAAAATTTTCATAGAAACAATAATCGTTATTTGATTCAAGAATACCATAACCTCTGAAATCTGAGTCGGAATGGAACCAATTTTTATTTTTATACCAATCAAGTGAATGTTTGCATTTAGTTAGCTGATTATCGTTCAATCTTTCCCATTTGCTTTGTTTAGTGTTACATCTATACGCGAAAGATTGATTCGCCGATGTATATGCTACTTGTATCTTATTATTTTTGCATCCATATTCTTTCTTGTTTTTGGGGCCGTCGCCACAGAAATAAGAGAACCGTATACCGTTAGAAAAGTAAGAGTGTAAAATATATTGTTTGTCTGGAATGTTTTTTATATCCGGATCGGTGCATAAATATTGGTCTGCTTTTAATGATGCGGTATTTTTTTCTGGATATTCATCTGCGGCCGTGGTCGTTGATGCATCGTCTTGTATTTGTGACGATTTTTCTCTGTGTAGCCCTTTGCACATAACTTCTAATTTGCCGGTTTGTGACTTTCTTGTGTAGGATTTGGCGAGTTGAATGGATTTCCCTTGTGACACAGAAACCCCGTCAAATTCGTCTGCGCAAGCTTTATCTAGTATGTCTTTACATACGGACTCACATTTTGGGTTATCGTATTGTATGTATTTATCGTATGCTTCTTTGATTTTTTCTGCCATGATGCCGCATGTTGTGGCGCATTCTTGTCGAAGTTTGCCTTCTTCATCTTGGTTGGTTTTTGCAACGCATTTGCCTTGGCCGTCTATTTCTTTCCACTCACACTTATCTGTGCATTTTTCTTTTGTTTTATTGTTGCACGTTGCTTCTTGGTCTAATACCAGTCCTTGAACTTGGGAACTATCAGCAAAACATTTATCTTTTTCTTGGTTCCAGGTGCAACCTTTGTCGGATGTGCAATCTTGTTGGCTATATCCTAAACATTTAACGGCTGAATTTGCCAAATCGGTAACTCCATACTGCTCTAGTGAAGAGTTTAATGTTGCATATGGGTCGCTTGATTCTTGACCTTGATTGCCGTTTTTGTTTTCTCCACTGGGTTAGTTACCGTTGTTTTTAACACATTTTTCGCCGTCCCATTTGCCATTCATTTTTGTGCAATTTTCTTTTGCGTTGGTCATGTCGCATTTTTTGCCCTTGTTAAATCCGGCACTGACCCATTCGCCGCCGTCGTTTTCGCATGCCTCTTTAGCTTGCTTTTCGGCTTTTTGGGTGTCGATTGCGCGTGTGACCGCGCCCGATGTCCAAAGGCCCGCCGCCGTCCCCAGGCCCGCACCCATGGCCGCCGCAGATGCGCCTTTTTGCGACCGTGTTAGACGCTGGGCATTTTCCATATATGTTGTGATATCAACACCGAACCAATCCGGCGTGCATTGGAATGTGTCGCCGGAATAAAGTTTCTTTGATGCCATAATTGTGTTGTCCGTGCCCGCAAAGAAATTCACGGTATATACGCAATCAAGTGTTCGTTCGTCAAACATTGCGCCTAATCGTGTGCATTGGGTGCGCATTAAATCGCGCAATTCGTAAAGGCGTTTTTCGTCCCTTTGTGCCTCTGTGGCGGCGATGTTTCGCCGGTCACCAAACACGCCCATCACGCGTGCGGCAAGGCCACTATCCTGTTCACGGCATTCGTCGGCGATTGATTTGCATTTTGCAATCGCACTGTCGCCCGCGGATTTGGAAAGGCAATTTTCCAATGATTTGCCACAAATTCCAAATACGCAATTGTTATAGCGGTTGCCACAATTCACAACGGAATTATAATATGAAAGTTCAATTGCCGCGTTCCGGTCCGCCAAGATTTCCGGTGCAAGTAATGTGTATTCGTGGCCGGTGCATTTTGTGTTGCGACGGCACGCGTCCATTTTATTGCCCCAAACGGTTGTGGAATCCGACGCGCACTTTGTGAAATCCGCCCCGCATTTTTCCGACATACATTTGCGTAATGCCGCGTCGCACGCGTTCGCCGTTGTTATGTTTGTTCCGCCGGTTGCGGCCGCGCCCGTATCGCCCGTCGCATCAAGCAATGCGCGTTGCCGCCGAATTGTTTCGGCGAGTGCGGCGTTCGACGAATCGGTCGCATTTGCGCCCATTTCCGACAGTACATCATTAAACTGTGACGTTTTGTTGTTGACGACGGACGTGGTTGCCGCGTGTGATGTGTTTATCACCGCGATAATCGCGAAAATCGAAAGCCCGCAAAAAATTTTCAAATTCGTTTTCATTTTTATTTTAGCACCGTGCATGCCGTTTTATAGAACTGACACAACCTTTCCGCCATTGACCGTTCGGTTTTGTTGTTGTCGCATTTGTTTGGCATATTATTGTTGCATGTCGCGGTAACGCAGTTTTCAAATGTTGTGCCGTTTTTGCAGTTTGTTTTTGCACCGGCAACCTTGGATTCGCGCGTACTTTGATAATCTTTGACCAGGTTTTGTAACACGCTTTCGCGTCGCGCCACCGCGGTTTTGCGGTCGTTTGTTATACTTGTTCTAAATTCCGCGATATAATCGTCGCAACCCGTCGATTCCGCCGCGCATTCGGCGATGGAACGGGTGAATATCGCATCTTCGGCACAGTTTTCAAATGTTGTGCCGCACTTTTTGTTCATGCATACGGTAAGTGCGTCGTTGCATGATGATTTTGTTGGCTTTTTGTTTATTGCTTGCATCGCGCTTGCGGTTTGCATGCTGACGCCCGCGGCCTTGCACGATTGTTCGATAAGTTTGTCGTATATGTCGGATACATCGTCCGCCGTGCAATCGGGCAACTTTTTGATGCATTCGGTTGTGGCCCAGATATACCGTCGGCCCGGGTCGGATGGTGCAGCGCGTAATTCGCGGTCGGTTAAAACATATTTTGTTGATTGTCCCGCGGTTATTGTTGATAAACCCTTTTGCGATGGTGGGTTGCCGGCGGCGGATGTGCCACAATACTGGCACCGGGCGGACGGATTCATGCCGATATTTATTGCACACGCGGAATCAAGACATCGTTGCATGCTGGTCTTTTGGCACTTTGATACCGCGGCGTGCGCGCACAAAACCGGCGTAACCGCGCAAATTATCGCGATAAAAAATATACTGTGGCGTTTCATCTCTCCGTCCATTGATTTGTATTATATCAGAAAAGTGGCGCGCGTGCAAAAAATTTTTTTAACAAATCCCTTGACAAGGGTAAAATTTTGTCTATAATAATCACGAACAATAAAAATAAAGGAGGCATAGATGCCACAAAACATGGAAGATAATAATCGCGTTGAAGTGCGTGAAAACGAAACACAGGAAAGAGAAACGCAAGAAAATCGCGAAAACAATAATGTCAAGGCAGGGTTGGGTCCTTGGATTTTGGGGTCTGCGGCGATACTTGCAATACCGTTGTTGCTTTGTTGCTTTCCGCGGGGGTGTAAACGTGGGTGCGATGATTGTGATAAACCGGTGGTAGAACCCAAAAAAGAAATCGTTGTTGTCAAAGATACGGTCGTTGTAGAACAATATAATGTCGGTGGCGATATGGTAAATGTCAAGGGTAATAACAATGATGTGAACTTTACCAAAGGTAATGGCAACAACGTTTCGTCGCGAAACAGTGGAACACAAACTTGGGAACGTGCGGTTCGTCCACAGCCGAAACCTGTGAAAAAGAAACCGGTCATTGAACCGAAACCGGAACCAAAGCCAGAACCAAAGCCAGAACCAAAGCCAGAACCAAAACCAGAAGTTGTGAAAAAACATTGCACGGTGGTAATTACATATCAAACGCCGTGTAATCAGAACTGTCGTTAATTGGTTTCAAAAATAAAAAATATAAATCGGGGCGGATTGTCCCGATTTTTTTTCCCTGGACACCAATGTCATTTTCTGATAAAATGGCACGTGATACAGAGAGAATTTATGAAATTCATACGATTGGTTGTATTTGCTTTGTTTTTGTGTCCGTTTGCGGTGCATGCGGCGCCGGTCACCGAATTTACCGTGGCATCACAATTATTGGCGGCGGCGCGAAATGCCGATATTCGCCAGGTACAATCGTTGGTTGCGGCGGGTGCAAATATAAACTTTGTTGATGGAACTGGATTGTCGCTTGTTTGTACGGCACTCATGAATAATGACCTGCGTGCGGCCCAGATTTTACAGATGTATGGTGCGGATGCATCAAAGTGTGACCAACAAATTAGAAAATACAGGTCCCGCCGTGCGCCAGAGCGAACGGGTGGGTTGTTCGGTGGGCTGTCCACCGCCCAAGGAATGATATTGGCGGCGGCGGGTGCCGCCGTTGTTGTAGGTGGGCTTTTTTTATTGACTGATGTTTTTGATGCGGAAAACGATAACGGATACACGGGCAGTGGTGCCGGCGGTGGCGGTGGTGGTTCCGGTGGCGGTGGTGATAATCCCGAAACGGCCGCGCCTTTGTTTGCAAATGGTTTGCCGTATGGACCGTTGTTGCCAAATGCGGCGGCGGAAACTAAAAACTATGCCGAAAATTTGTCGTATTTCGCCCCAAGCGATACGACAAGTATTTTGTATAAGAACTTTCAATTTATGAACCAACAAGAAAATTATTTGCTTTTGATGCGTGGGTATTCGCCCCTTGCGCGTGGGTATTTGGGAATGCGGACGTTGCGTGATTCGAATACATATGCACCAATTAGTTTAAGTGGTTATAATTTGGGCAACGACCCGGTTGAAGGCGGGCGCCCGGTCAATGTTGCCTTGGTTACGGCAAATGGTATAAATGCGGCGGCAAATACGTCATTGGCGGACAAGTTTGTTATATGGACAACAACGAACGGGTCGTCATCGTTAAACCCGGCAAGTAATACAATGATTTCCAGTAAGTATTATAACAATCAAATCATTACTGGGACTGATGCGTCGTCAATAAATGATGATACCACGGTGGAAGATTCCGTATTTTTAGGTTTTTTTGATTTATCTAATTCGGGGACGGCGGTTTATAACAATGCGGCGACGGGTGCGGATAATGTGATTGCCAAAATTGTTGGTGGAAATACCGCGGGGTATTCAAATGCGGATTTTATTGGATTTATGCCAAATGGCCAGATGACAATTTATCGCACCGGTGGTGGAACGCATATGGTTAATTTGACAAGTCCGTTGAGTGTGGGAACGTGTTCGTCCTGTGTCGATGAATTTGTTACAGGTGTCGTATTGAATATAAATGGACTTGGCGAAAATTTGACTGCAACGGTTAATGGTTATGCGGTGACATTATCAAATGAAACGCATACTTATTATGGGTATATGAGTGTCGGTGATTCATATTTATATATAGATTCCAATGGTGATGGGCGTGCCGATGGTGCATATGCGCTGAGTAGTGGGGGGACTATTCTTCAATACAAACAATTGCAGCAAACGGATTACTATAATTATTCTGCGATGGTGGATGCGGCGTCACGTTTGGGTGATGTTTCCGGTGGACGTTCGCGCGTTGATATTATTGCAAATGCCGATGTGATTGAACCGTTGCATTCAACAAGTGCGGCAACAATTCAAACGGTGCTTGCGGCCGGTGCGGGTAATTACGAAACAAAATTTGGAAATCTAATTGCGGGTGCGTATGCGTATGATCCAACGGATACCAATAATTTACCACAAACGAATGCGACATCTTTTTTTAATTCACTTGGGGTATCATATTCACCACTAACGATATTTTCGACGGGCGGATTTGAAACAAATGCACAATGGTCGGATTCTCCGCTTGCCGCGACATTTGAAAATGCGGCGCCGTTGGTGTATTCAAACCTTGAACATTTGTTTATGTCGGTTGTTGCGGTTGGTGCGCCCACGGCGGGTGAAAGCGGAATTGCGCCGAACACCGATACAAACACAAATCAATTTCAGTTGGCACAATGGGCGGTTAATGACCCGACCAGTGGTATGACCTATTACAAGGCGCGTACATGTGGCACCGCCGGAACAGGTGGTGCGGGAATTGATCCGTGGTGCTTTGCGGCGGTTGGTGTGACCGATGAAATGGCGACCGCGGCGGCGGCGGGCGCGGCGGGTGTTTTGCGTTCGGCATTTTACTATATGACACCACAGCAAATTTTTATGTTGATGGCACTAACGGCGGATGGTCCATATTTGGGGCGGCTTAGTTCCGGACAAACACTTACGGAATCTGCGTTGGCGTCGTATTTGGAATCTATGTATGAAATGCCTGCATCGTATCAGTGGCGCATAGATAACAATAATGAAAACTATTTGGATGTGTTCAAAGAAGTTTTTGGTTATGGGGTAATAAATCTTGAACGCGCGACAACGCCGGGAACTAATTTGTATTTCTATTCGGGGGGCGATATTGTGTCAACGTCGGGTAATGCGTATTGGCGTGCGGCGACAACGACGGGTTTTCGTGGTTCGGGGGCGTTGAACATGGGGCGCGTCGCGATAAGTACCGCGGCATATGATGTCTTGGAAAGTGTGGATGGAACAATGCGGTTGCCGCGTATTTGGAAAAATAATTTTACACTTGGGTCGGACGGGCGGCACGCGCTTTATATGGGGGATGTATTGGGCGATTTGCGTGTGCGTGCGAATGACGAAAATATGACGCGTGTTGGAAATATGTCGTTTGGTTTTACAAGGGGTGAACGCAACTATGACGACGGTATGGGTGGGGTTGATAATATGCGGTTTGAATATGCAAATGATTCTTGGAAATTTTCCGCGGATTATCAGCGTTATTTGACGGACGGTGAATCACGGTTTGGGGGCGCATCGAATCCGATTTTTGGTCTTGCATCGAATGCGTTGTCGGTGGGCACGGAATATAAATATGGTAATTTGTTCTTTGGTGCGCGCAGTGTTTCGGGTGCAATTACGGATGAAGGTTTACTTGCCAATGATCCGACAATTTCGGCAAGCCGGGAACCCATGAAGTTGGGGAATTTTTCGGCGGTGCAATCAAGTGTTGGGTGGCGCGTAAAGAATTTTGGTTTGACAACAAGTTTTGGCGTTGCGCGCGAAAGTGACACTTTGCTTGGTGCGTCGGGAACTGGGCTTTTGGGATTGGGGGCGTCGGAAACGCGGTATGTTGATGCCGATGTATATTGGAATTTGTTTGATGATGTGCGTGCGCATGCGCGGGCAACATTTGCGCGCACGACCCCGGGTGTGGACGGTGGCGCGATAATATCGCTTTCTGAATTGAATTCAAATGCGTTTTCGGTTGGTGTTGATGCACATAGTTTTTCGTTTGGTGTGTCGTTGCCGTTGGCGGTGCGCCATGGAAAGATGTCTTATGATTATGCCGACTATGATATTGTGACCGATGACGAAGACCGGTATGATTTGGTAATTTCAAATGCCGGTGTGCGTGATATTGATATTGCATCACACGCGCGTGAGGTTCGGTTTAATGCGTCGTATCGGCAAAAAATCGGTGAATTTACCGATGGGGCAATTGGGTTTATATATCGCGTGAATCCAAATAATACGCATGAATTTGGAAATGAATCTATATTTATGATGAAAATGTCGCACCGGATTGGCATCTAATTTCTTGACATGATGGTTTGTTGTTGTATGCTTTTTTGCTATGTCAGATAGGTTTAAGATACTTGGTGCTTGGCGGGTTCGTGAAATTGTTTCCGGATTCGTGGGTGTTTTTTGCGGTGAATTGAAAAGGAGGCGGCCGTATATGTCACTTGTTCGTTATTATGTTGGAAAATTGAATTTATCACCACGTTGGGATGCGCGGGTCGAAGATGTCTTGTCGGCGGCATTGTCGGTGTATAAAATTGAAGAAGCCAAGGATTTGCGCGGGCATAATTATTTTTATGTTGTGTTTTCTGCATCGGATTTTCGGCATGTTTTGGATGTTTCGCATGTGTTTCGGGCAAATGGAATTTTGGGGACATTGTGTAAGCATAATGGTATGTTGGCATTGTGTGTGCGTGACCGAAATCAGAAATTTATGCACGATGTGCAAAAGACAATTGATGATGTGACATATTTTCGGGATACGGTTTTGCCGGAATATAACGCGGCACATAAAAAGAAAAAATATATTATTACTGAATTATTTGGAAAGTTTAGATAGGGTGAATGGATAGTGTAAGTATTAGTGGTAAGTAAACGGGCGCGTTCGCGCCCGTCACTAATCACTTACACTATCTATGACAATTTGTGGATTACCAAACCACTGCGCAGTTTTGGTTCAAACCATGTCGTTTTTGGTGGCATAATGTTGCCGGTGTCCGCAATGTCGATGATTTGTCGCATTGTGACCGGGTACAGTGCAAAGGCCACCGCCATTTCACCACTGTCCACGCGTTTTTGCAGTTCACCAAGGCCGCGGATTCCGCCGACGAAATCGATGCGCTTGCTGGTACGCAGGTCGCCAAGGTTTAATATCTTGTCGAACACCAAATTCGAAAGAACCGTCACGTCCAACACACCGATTGGGTCGTTGTCGTTGTATGTTCCGGACCGTGCCGTCAACGAATACCATTTGCCGTTCAAATACATTCCAAAGTTGTGCAATTTATTCGGCTTGTAAATATCCGTTCCCATTTCTTTTACTTCGAATGATTCCGACAGTTTCGCCAAGAATTCGTCCGCCGAAAGTCCGTTCAAATCTTTGACCACGCGGTTATAGTCGATAACCTTTAATTGGCTTTCTGGGAAAATCACGGCAAGGAAGAAATTGTATTCTTCATTTCCGGTATGATTCGGATTTTGTTCGCGCTTTTCCGCACCGACGCGTGCCGCCGCCGCCGTGCGATGGTGGCCGTCCGCAACATAAAGTGCCGGTATGTTTTTAAAGATTTCGGTAATGCGTGCGTTGATTGCATCGTCACGAATGACCCAGAATTTATGCCCAAAACCGTCGGCGGCGGTAAAGTCATATTCGGGCGCATTATTTTTAACAAAGTTTTCAACGATTTCGTTCATTTCCGCAACATCCGGATACGCAAAGAAAACCGGTTCGATGTTTGCGTTTTGAATGCGCACGTGAATCATACGGTCGTCTTCTTTATCCTTGCGCGTAAGTTCGTGCTTTTTGATTTTTCCGGTCATATAGTCGTCGACATTTGCCGCCGCAACAAGTCCATATTGGGTGCGGCCGTCCATTGTTTGGGCATAGATATAATACATTTCTTTGTCGTCTTGGACCAACCAACCGCGGTCTTGCCACAGTTTGAAATTTTCAACCGCTTTGTCATAGACGGGTTGACTGTGTTCGTCGGCAATCGGGTCAAAATCGATTTCTGGTTTAATAATATGCAACAGTGATTTTTCACCGGCCTCGGCCTTGGCCTCGGCTGAATTTAAGACGTCGTATGGACGTGATGCCACTTCGGCCGCAAATTCTTTTGGTGGGCGTACACCCGCAAATGGTTTTATTTTCATGAATCACTCCTTTTGTATTAAACGGTGTTGATTATAACCCTGTTTTTACAAAAGGCAAATTTAGTTTTTATTCCGTGTCAATTGCTACGTCAAAGACCGTTTCGGCGCGCGCTGTATCCAATGGGTGCGATTGGAACGGTACGGTTTCAAAATCAATTGTGTTCATGTCGATACGACGAATTGTGCGGTTATACATTGTGTGGTAGTAAATTTTCCGATTCGTAATATCGGTTGCGATTGTCCACTGGGTTGCGGACGGCATGTCGAAAGTTCCCGACTTTGCCGCCTGGGTCGTGCCGAACGGAACATCAAAGTTGTTAAGGATATGAAACGCCTGTTTAATCGTGGCGGCCGCATCGGGTTGCGTTATTGAATAATTCTTGAAAAACGATGCGCGGACAAAGCGTGACGGCGATGAAAAGTCCCCGGGCAGGCCGAGCAACCCCGTTCCATGACTTAACGATTGCAATTTAATCGGCCCAAATACCGTCGGCGCGATTGTGCCGGACTGTAAATTAATATAGTTATCAAGGTTCGTTAAATGCCATGTGAATCCTGGCGAATTTGCGATTGTGCCCAATGGGTTTTCATAAAATGTTGGTATGCCATCGATAATTTCCATGACGACCACGCGCCCAGATGCTTCGGCGATGCGCCAATGAACGGTTGATGCGGTGGGGTCAATGTTTACGACGTTTACGGTGTCGATTGCGGATTTTACTTCGTCAATGCTTGAAAAGTTCGACAGTATCCATGATACAACCTGAAAATCCGCAAGGGTGTTTGCGTTATCGGCCGATGAATACGGCACATATTTGCCATAGTCCGGAAAATAGAATAGGGCGGCGGAAAGTCCGGCCTCGTTCGTGCCGTCAACGATGAATTCGGGCCTTTGCATGCCAAGGCCGACAAATCCGTATTTAGATGTGAATTTCATACCGCCCTTTGATCCGTCGGGCAGTAATGATTGTTCGGTGTGGTCCCGCGGACTGATGACGTACAGGTTGTCCATTTCCGAACCCGACCAATCGACGGTGCGCGCAAGAACAAAGGAATTGTCCGCCGCGGTTAGTGTGATGCCGGTGCATGCGGTTGCGCTTTGTATGGTGGCGATTGCAACGGCAAGAAAAGAAATAGTGATTTTGGTTTTCATGTTTGTTCCTTTTTGGTTTTTTATGTTTGAATTGTATCAAGATACGCCATGTTTAATCCATAGGAACGAATGCGCCACGTGGGGTAATTGCGGGACAGGTGCATGAAAAAAAGATTGCAAAAGGAAAAGCGGGGGTATATAATCCAAGGCGCCTTGGGGCATAGTTTAATGGTAGAACATCGGACTCTGACTCCGCTAGTATTGGTTCGAATCCAGTTGCCCCAACCAAGAAATTCAAACACCCGAATGGGTGTTTTAATTTTTGGTTCTGGGTCGGATGGTTGAATTATTTGCAACGCACGTTGCAAAAGGTTCGAAACCAAGTAGATTTGCGAAGCAACGCGCCCGCAAATCGTTACGGGTTGCGCGCAGTGTCGGCAAAGCCGACCGAGCGAATCCAGTTGCCCCAACCATAGTTTTCTTTTGTGTTCCAATACTTTCACCGAGTTCGAAAGTTTGGTTTTGAAAAATGTCAAAAAATTGTCATTTTCGAACTTTTGTGGTATAATGTGCCAAATGGACAAGGAGAAAAGTAATGCTTCGTTTTATTAAATCGTTATTTGTTAAACCAAAGAAACGCAAAAACGGTGTTTCTGTGAAAGATTTTTACAATGAATCTGCAGAAAAAGAATTCACACGAACGACAAAAAATGCAGCACATATGTTGGAATTTCAAACTACAGAGTTTTTTTATAAAAAATATCTTAAAAGAGGTATGAAGATTTTGGATGCTGGTGGTGGACCTGGGCGATATACAGTCGATTTGGCGAAACAAGGCCATCATATGACTTTGTTAGACATTTCGGATAAAGAATTAGAAGTCGCCAAACGAAAAATAAAACAAAATCGTGTTGGTAAGTTTGTTGATTCTGTGGATTTGGGTTCTATCACAGATTTGCCATATAAAGATAA
Organism: Candidatus Enterousia sp.; assembly: GCA_045612805.1. Taxonomy (GTDB): domain Bacteria; phylum Pseudomonadota; class Alphaproteobacteria; order Rs-D84; family Rs-D84; genus Enterousia. Next base: position 169,814 of record JAZKZR010000001.1, on the reverse strand, counting down.
TTCTTTTGATATGGTTTTGTGCATTGGCGGACCACTATCACATTTACGTACAGATGCTGAACGAAAAAAAGCAATCAAAGAATTAGTTCGTGTTGCAAAACCCGGGGCAACTATATTTATATCTGTTATGGCACGACCAGCGGTATTGAATTTATGTGTCAAAGATTTTAAAGAATATTTAAAAACATACGGATATAAAAACGAAAAAGATTTTTGGAACGAAACAAACATACTGACACAGACTGGTGATGATAATTGGTTTGTGGGTTGTTCCTATGCACATTTTTATTGGCCAAGCGAACTGAAAGATTTGGTATTAAAAACCGCTAAAAACACAAAATTGTTGCATCAGGTTGCCCTTGAATGGCCGAACCAAAATACACATAAAGAGTTTAATGAAATCGCAAAAAATAAAAAGCAATATAAGAAATGGTTAGATTTACATTTTTCAATTTGCGACCATCCAGATATGCTGTCTTTAAGTGCACATATAATGATTGTTATTCAAAAGAAAAAATAAGATTATCGATGTAAATTATATAATCTTAATTTCTCTTTCACATTATTAATCTCTTTTCCCATTTCAATCAATTCGGCTCGCGAATTGCACAGATAGCACAACCAAGAAATTCAAACACCCGAATGGGTGTTTTAATTTTTGGTTCTGGGTCGGATGGTTGAATCATTTGCAACGAACGTTGCAAAAGGTTCGACAATGAGTAGATTTTGGAAGCGTTAGCGCACCGAAATCGTCACGAATGCCCCGCAGCGATAGCGAGGGAATACGAGAATACACAATTAGAAAAATCATAAAAACGGAGTTTTCGCCCCCACGAGTTTTTATAGATTTTTCTTATTGTGTATCGAGGCACCCAGTTGTCCCGTTTTTTCTGATAATATTCCTTTGGATAAATTTGTATTTTGAAAAATATGTGGTAAAATTATACTTGTATAAAAGGAGAGAAAATATGTTCAAAAAAATTTTGTTGGGTATTTCTGTTTTACCAGTGCTGGCTATTATGCCGGCGGTGGCGGATGTTAGTATAACGGAAGATATTAATTTGAATGATGATTTTCCAACTGGGGCGATTTCCGAGTTGGTTCGTTCTGAAAGTGGGCATGTTGGAACATTGACAACGCGAGATATTACAATCACAGGAACCAGAGTAGATGAAGAAAATTTATCTGACCCGACGAGATATTTGGTGCGTGTTTCGGGTGCCGGTTCGGTTTTGAATTTGGGAACCGCCGAAAATCCTGTGGATTCAGTCACTATTGGTGCTACTGGTGCTGATACCAGAGCGTTTACTGTTTGGGATGATGGTGTTGGTAATATATATGCCAGAAATGTAAATCTTAGTGGGGATGCACAAGGATTGGTTGCATGGGGAACTTATGACGAGTATGGCGGAACGGCCAATGTTGTTGGTGATAATATTAATGTTTCTGCGGCACATGCCATTATCGGTGCGGATGATGCTACTGTTAATATTACTGGTGGAAATGTTAATGTTAATGCGTTGTACAATGGAATCAAAGCCAGTGGACGCGGAATAGTCAATATTAACTCAGATAGTTTGATAGTAAATTCGTCTGAATATGATGGTATTGCTGCATGGTCTAATGATACGGCATCTGGGGCGCATATTGCAGGTTCTGGGGGAATTATTAATATTGATACAGGAAATTTAACAGTTAATGCCGCTGCTACGGGTATTGGTGCAACATATGGAAATTCCCAGATTACTATAAATGCAGATGGCGATGTTAATGTTGTCGCCACTGGAACCGATGATACGCGTGCTATTTCTGTGGGTAATTCTGGTACTTTGACCAATGTTGAAAAAGAAAACACAAGTTTTATTTCGATTACTGCGAATAATATCAATCTGATTGCGGATAAAATCGGTGTTTCTGCAATGAGTAATGGTTGGGTCGATTTGGATGGTAATGTGACAATCAGTGCGCGTGATGCGATTTTAGCGCGTGGTTATGCAACGGTTAATATTAATGAAAGTGGACTTAATACTGTTAAGATGGACGGTGATGTGAATTTCAGTTATTATTCTGAAAATTCAGGTTCTTTGATAGATGCGTATGTTAATGTGACATTGGCCGGGGAACAATCTTATTGGAACGGAAACAGTGTTGTTGAATATTTCTATCAGGTTCGTCCAGATGATAGTTTGTTGAATGTTGATTCTTTCAATTTAACTTTGTTAAATGGTGCAGTATGGAATGCAACAAAGATTACGGATACAGCACGTACATTTGTTAACGAAGAAAATGGGTTAACATATAGTGAGGCACGCTATTATACGGCATTAAATAATTTAACCATTGATAATGGAACGGTAAATATTGCGGATATGGACCGCGGTATCATTGTTGAAAATGCAAATTTTGCAGATGCTACATTTAATGGTGGTGTGTTAAATGTTGGAACTTTGGCCTTAACAGGTGGTGTTAATACATTCAATAATAATGTTTTTGGTATTGATGATACAAGCAGTTTAACGATTGCGTCTGGTGCGAGCATGAATATCGATGCGAATTTGTTGAACATCGATTCCATTACCGTGGACGGAAATATGTTGGCTACATTACGTTCCGGTGATGATGCGCAGATTACAGCAACCACGTTTGATGGTGGCGGAACTTTGACACTTGCCGTTCGTGGGGCGGATACATATCATGTCTTTGGTGGCAGTGTGTTTGATACAGAAAATATTAGTGTTGAAAGTTCTGTGTATGATTGGAGTTGGGATAATGAAGGTAAAGATTTGATTGCCACGTTGAAATCAGTTGAAGATATTGCAGAAGAAAATGGTTTAACACAAGAAACGGCGACGACTGTTGCAAATTTGGCGAGTTCTGAGTCAAGTCAGTTAAACAATTTGGCGGTTGTTATCCAGGATAAATTGGCGTCGGGTGATGAATCTGCAAAGCAACAGGTTGAACGAGTGGGTGCCGCGATTCATCCGGAAACAGAATCCGTGGTGCAATCGGTTAATGTATCGATGCAAAATGCAGTTGCAAATTTAGTTGCCGGCCGTATGTCTTTCGGACGTGTAATCGGTCGCAGTGGTGGTGCGACGCCCGCGCGCAACGGCGTTTGGGTTGAAGGTTTGTATAATAAATCAAAGCATAATGACGCGTTTAATGGATATACACGTGGAATTGTTGCCGGTATTGATACACAAATCACACGTGGTTTGATGTTGGGCGTGGGTTATTCGTACGCACATTCAGATGTGTCCGCAACCACGCGTAATACCGAAATTGATAGCAATACAATCTTTGCCTATGGTCAGTATAAACCGGCCGCATGGTATATGAACGCGATGTTAAATTACACGATGTCTGATTATACCGAAAAGTCCGATGTGTTGGGTGTTGCATTAAGTTCGGATTTTGATGTCGATGCGTTTGGTGCCCAGGTTATGACCGGTTATGATTTTGCAAATGGTATTACCCCAGAAATGGGTGTGCGCTATATGCATATATCGGCGGACGAATATGAAAATTCATTGGGGTTAAAAAGCAAATTGGATGATGCGGATTACTTGACCGGTGTGTTAGGCGCAAAATATGCGTTCGATTATCGTGTGTTGCGCGGGTTTGCGTTGCGTCCAGAATTGCGTGGTGCCGTAAAGTACGATATGCTTTCGGATAAACAGGTTGCGACGATTACCATGCCGGGCATAAATTCATATGTTTTGAACGGAAATCGTTTGTCGCGTATGGGCGCGGAATTTGGTGCGGGTCTTGTTATGAAGTATCAAGATTTCAGTTTGGCATTGAACTATGATATCGAAGTGCGCGAAGATTATACATCACAAACCGGTCGTGTCCGCGCAAGATATGTGTTTTAATATTGTAGGCGAGTAGTGTAAAAGGTTAGTGTTAGTACGGGCGCGAAATGCGCCCGTATTTGTATATTACTTACAGTGACCACTTGCCCTGATACTATTATGCGGCTTTCTTGATTCCGGATTTTATGTTACGGATGTATTTGCGTAATTCGTCGATTGAAACAAGTGTTCCGTCGCGCTTTTGCGCCGACCAATAATCCCAACCATTATAACTTTGGCAATGTTGGATGCGCGCCGCCATGACGTGAATTGATGCCTTGCCATATAAACTGTGCACCAGGTTACCGTCGTTCGCGATCATGACGCGTTCGCCACGCGGACTGACCAACGTTTGACCGACATAGAGCAATCCGCCGTCAATAAGTTCACGGAACGCAACACGGATTTCGTCGCGTTTTGGTTTGGAAACTTCGATATTCGAAAGGTCGATTGGTGTGACGCGTGCCACGCGTTCGCGTGCGGCGGTGACATATGATTCTTCGCGTTCGATGCCGATAAATTTTCGCCCAAGTTCCCGCGCGGCGGCGGCGGTTGTCCCCGAACCCATAAATGGGTCCAAAATTATGTCGCCCGGTTTTGTGGATGCCAAAATTACACGGCGCAATAAATCCATTGGCTTTTGCGTGTTGTGCAAACTTTTGCCATTTTCGTCTTTAAGGCGTTCTTCGCCAAGGCAAATGTTCATGTCCCAATCGGAACGCATTTGTTTGCCACCGTTTAATTTCTTCATCGTTTCGTAATTAAATGTGTATTTGCCGGTCTTGGTTGGTGTTGCCCAAATCAATGTTTCATGCGCGTTCGTAAATCGCGTGCCACGAAAGTTCGGCATTGGATTTGTTTTAACCCACACGACGTCGTTCAAAATCCAAAAACCCAATTCTTGCATGATTGCGCCAACCTGAAAGATATTATGATATGAACCGATTGTCCACATGGCGCCGTCCGGACGCAAAATACGTTTGCATTCCGTCATCCAATCGCGCGTGAATTTGTTATATTCGGCGGGCGATTCAAACGCGTCCCACGTGTCGCGCACCGCGCGCGCGGCGGTTTGATCTTCGGGGCGATAAAGTGTTTTTTGCCCAAGTTGCAAATTATATGGTGGGTCCGCAAATACCGCATCAACCGAAGCGTCCGGAATTTTACGCATAATTTCCACGCAATCGCCAATCAAAATTTGGTTAAGGTATTTGTTCATTGAATCTCTCGTCCGTGACTAATTATACCACATTTTTGGGGTAAAAAATTTTGCCGGATTGGTGCATATGTGAAAAAAAGGTCTTGATTTTTATAAAAAATGCGTTTTTTTCGAAATAAAAATTGCTTTACACAATCGCAACAGATTGCTACATTATGCGGTATGAGATGTCCATACTGTAATTATGCTGATAGTCGGGTCGCGGATTCGCGGCCTGATATGGAAAGTGGAACAATTCGCCGCCGCCGTGTGTGTAATCAATGTGGGGCGAAGTTTTCAACCGTGGAACGCGTGCAGATGCGTGATTTGGTTGTGAAAAAAAATAGTGGTAAAACCGAACCGTTCGATAGGGATAAATTGCGGCGCAGTATAAAACTTGCGTGTCATAATCGTGATGTGGGTGATGAACAGATTGAACGCCTGGTTGCATCGATTCAGCGGAGACTTGAAACCGAAATGGCCGATGATATGGTGACAAGCAGCCAAATCGGCGAAATGGTTTCAGATTCTTTGTTGAATTTGGACCCGATTGCATTTGTGCGCTTTGTGTCCGTGTATCGCAAGTTTTCACGGGTTTCGGATTTTAAGAAAATTATTGATACTATACCAGAGGTGACCGACGAAACGATCGTTTGCAAATTGCCAAAGACAACATTGTTTTGATTGGTGGGGGGAATTTTCATGAAAAAGATTTTTATATTCATCTTTTCGGTGCTGTGCGCGGTGGGTGCGTTTGCAAAAACCGAAATTGATGTGTTGTCGGATGCGGATGAAAGTTTGTATTCGCAAATTTTTACTTTGCAAGATTCTGAAAAGTTTTCTGCGGCGGAAAAATTGCGGCGTCAAGTTGCCGACCCCATTTTGATGAGTGAGGTTTTATATCAAAAATTTTTTTCCAAAACATATACTACCAAAGGGGCCGAAGCAAAATCGTGGATGGATAAATACGCCGATATGCCGGGCGCGGTGCGTGTCGAAAAATTGGCGGCGCGCAAAAAGACCAAGGTAAAAAAGGCCGTTGTGCCGGCGATGCTGTCGGGGAATCAATCTGTTGAAAATGCGCAATCGGAAACATGGACGGAAAAAAATTATTCCGGTGCGACCGATAAAAAAATTACAAAATTCAGAAAGGCAATTCGCAGTGGTTCGACCAAGACCGCGCGGAATATATTGGAAGAAAAAGGTTTTCGGAAAAAATTGGCGGCGTCTGATTACGGGCGTCTTGCGGGGCGACTTGCGTTTGTTTATTACACGAACGGTGAATTTGCGTTGGCCAAAAAATGGGGAACAATTGCGGCGGATGCGGATTCGGAATTCGGCCTTTGGACGATGGGGTTATTGCAATTCAAAGAAGAAAATTATAAGGAAAGCGAAAAGTATTTTGCGGAAATTCTTGAATTGCCACAGATAAATAATGCCCGCAAGACCGAGGCCGCATTTTGGGCCGGACGCGCTGCAGATTTGAATGATGACCGGGCGGCTGCAAAAAAGTATTGGCGCATTGCCGCCGCGCATCCGATGGCTTTCTATGGGGCGTTGGCCGCGACAATGTTGGGCGATGTGCCGGAATATGAATTCTTTGAACAAGAATTTACCGATGATGATGTTGAAGAATTGCGGCGCGACAAGTATGGAAAAATCGCGCTTGCATTGCTTCAGGTAAATCGCAAGGAACGCGCCGAAGAATATCTGAAATATATGATGAATGTAAATGTGTCGGACCGCGCGTTGCATGCAATAAATTCGGTCGCGACGGCGTATGGGCTTTCGCGTGTGTCGATTTTGTCGTCGGGCATTATTCGTGATCGTGGAATTTTGGAAATTGATGAAGATGTGATTTATACCACGCAATATCCGTTGCCTGATTGGGAACCGATGGGTGGTTGGTCAATCGACAGGGCATTATTGCTTGCCATCATTAAACAAGAAAGTGGTTTTAGGGCCGGTGTTAAATCGGGGGCGGGTGCCAAGGGCGTAATGCAATTGATGCCTGGGACGGCGAAATTGGTGGCGCGTGCAAATAGGGTTAAGATGTCCGATATTGATATGTCGAACCCGGAACACAATATGTTCCTTGGGCAACAGCATATCGTCGATTTGCTAATGCATCCAAATGTGAACAACAATATAATCAAAATGCTTGCGGCGTATAATGCGGGTATGGGGTCGGTTGTGAAATTTGAAAAATCTTTTTCGACCGAAGATCCGTTGTTATATATCGAAAGTTTTCCGGCGTATGAAACGCGCGGGTATATCAAACGCGTGATGGCGAATTTATGGCTTTATCGGGCGCGTTTGAATCAGCCACTTACGACACTAAAGGTTCTGGCGGATGCCCAGTGGCCATTGTACAGCAGTGAAGATGAATATGTTCGCAGTGATATTGACGATATTCCGTATTCGATATAGTGGTGTGATATGGTTGTGGTTGCGGATTTTTCCATTGAAAATGAAATAGGTGCAAACTTTATTGCCGGATGCGACGAGGCCGGACGCGGTCCGCTCTGTGGTCCCGTGGTTGCGGCGGCGGTGATTTTCCCGAACCGCGAAATTGAAATTCCGGTGGTAATAAGGGATTCAAAAAAAATGTCCGTGGCGCAAAGGGCGGTCGCCTATGATTGGATAACAAAAAATACAATTTGGGCAACGGGCCAGTGCACGCCGGCGGAAATTGATGAGTTAAATATACTTTGGGCATCGATGCGTGCGATGGAACGCGCGGTGGCGGGTTTGGGGCAAACGCCGGAGACGTGTTTAATTGACGGGAACCGCGTGCCGGCGGGGTTGCGGGGCAGGGCGATTATAAAGGGTGATGCAAAATCGCTTTCCATTGCGGCGGCATCCATTATTGCCAAGGAAACGCGTGATAAAATTATGCGGGAATTGGCGTTGGAATTTCCACAATATGGTTGGGACCGGAACGCCGGATACCCGACGACGGAACATATCGCGGCGATTGAAAAATATGGTGTAACGGTGCATCATCGCCGGACGTTCGGACCGGTGAAAAATGCCATTGAAACCCGCGAAAAATCTTGACAACTTGGGCGGAATTTGTAGAATGTTTGCGTATTACCAAAGGATGAAACATGTCAGAAACAAAACAAAGAAAATCTATTATATATACAGATTTTTCAAAGATCGACAAGGATGACCCGCTTATAAAGGCTCTGGACGCACGCAGACCGTATTCATCGTCTGATTTTGTTCCAAAGAGTTTTATTCCGGATTTGAGGCATACGCATGCACGTTAATAACATAAGGAGATAAAAATGTCAGATAAAAAAAACATAGTTGAAACAAAAGAAGCCGTTGAAACGGAAGAACCAAGATTTGTTGTCAGTGATATCAAAACAAAACATGCGCCAACAGAACGCAGCAATGATGAAATTCAGCGCATATTTAACAAACGCCGTCCGTACTGTCCTAATGATTTCAAACGTCAGACGTTTATTCCGAATTTAAGGGATATCGATAAATCGCGTTAAGAATAAAGGTTAAATCATGGAGTATAAGAAAACATTTAAGGTTTCCGATTTTACTGATATAAAACCGGGGCCAAACTCTCATACGGCAATTATGAAAATGGTTGGTGAACATAGGCCTTATTGTCCAAATGATTTTGTGCCCCAGGGTTTCTTTCCAGATTTTAATAAAAAATCACGCTAAACAAAGGTGGTAAGATTATGCCGATGCATTTGACTAAAGAAGGACCGGAACCGACAGCCGAAGAGCGGGCTGCGCGGGACGCAAAGAGAGTTTCCAATGGCAATATTGTTATTCATCGTGATTTTACCGGGGTAAAATTGACGCCAGAGGAATTTCAAGAATTCCAAAAAATTGTGAACGAACGTAGACCATATTGCCGTAAAGATTTTATACCACAGACCTTTATTCCAGATTTAAAAGTTTTTTTTGGTAAAAACAGATAGAAATAAAAAGCAAAAGGAAAGGAAATGAAACTTAGAACAATTGATGGGTTGGATTTGCGCGGGAAATATGTGTTGTTGCGCGATGATTTTAATGTGCAAATTGTTGATGGCAAAATTACCGAAGGGTTCCGTATAGAGCGCAGCCAAGCCACGATAGATGCGTTGCGTAATGCGGGCGCGCGCGTGGCGATAGTGTCGCACCTTGGGCGGCCAAAGGGCGCGCCGGACGCAAAGTATTCGTTGCGTGGGGTTGCGGATTATATGAAATTGCCGTTTGTAGATGATTGCCTGAACCGTGATTTTATGGCGGGAATGCATGACGGCGATGTGGTGCTGCTTGAAAATGTGCGATTCTATGCGGGCGAAGAAGAAAATGACCCGGCGTTCGCTGAAAAATTGGCGCACGGGTTTGATGTCTTTGTGAACGATGCGTTCGCGGTTTCGCATCGCGCGCATGCCAGTACCGTTGGCGTGACGAAATTTTTGCCGTCCTATGCGGGGTTGTTATTGCAAAGTGAAATTGAAAACCTGACGCGCGTGATGGAAAACCCGAAACATCCCGTTCTTTCCATTGTTGCAGGGTCCAAGGTTTCAACGAAAATTGGCGTGTTGCGCGCATTGGCGAAATTGTCGGACACGATAATTGTTGGTGGGGCGTTGGGGACGACGTTTAATTATGCACTGGGCGGGGCGGTTGGAAATTCGCTGTATGAACCGGACCAGAAAGAAAACGCACTTGCCATTATGGAATACGCGCGCGAAAATAATTGTCGGTTTTTGGTGCCACTGGACAAGGGTGTTGGGCCGGTCTTTGAACCGAACGCGCCGCGCACCGATAAAGATATCGCGGATATCGCGCCGGACGATGTGATTATTGACGGTGGTCCGAAAACCGCAGAGCGCGACGCGGTGGAAATAGGGAACGCCGCAACGGTGATTTGGAACGGGACGGTTGGCATGGCGGAATGGCAACCAACGTGGTCGTTTGGTTCGTTTGCGATTGCGCGTGCGATTGCCGATAATACGCGCAGTGGGAAATTGGAAAGTATCGTCGGTGGTGGCGATACGGTTGCGGCCCTGGACGCGTGCGGCGTGATGGGTGACATAACGTATGTTTCGACCGGTGGCGGTGCGTTCCTGGAATTTATCGAAGGGCGCGAATTACCCGGCATAGAAGTGCTGCGTGAGTGTTAGTGTAAGTTCCCCTCCTGTGGAGGGGTGCCACGGCACCGCCCTCGGTGACGGGCGGGGTGGTTAGAGAATACGGAATAATAACGAATGCTCCGACCACCTCCCGGTGTTCCACACCGTACTCCTCCAACGGAGGAGAACTTTGCGCTCTGGAATTACTTGAAAACTGCGGGGTTAGTTAATGTAATTTCCCCAACCCATGCGGTTATTATTTTGATTGCGTTGTGAGCTTTTGAATACGTTAACCTGTTGATACAAATATGTTGCGCAACTTGTTAAATCTGCTTTACTTCGTAAAGTGCTGTTCATGTTAGACAACTGTACTCTATTATTGTTGCACGTGCAGTCAATCTGTTGTTTGTTGGTTCCTGTTCCGTTTGTGCACATTTTATAATTATTTATAATTGTCCAATCTTTTTCTAATTGTTTGCGGGCGTTGTTGATGTCGGTATCTGCGGCCATTTGAATCTTTTGTAAGTTGCCCATTAAACAATCAAAGACCTTGTCATATTCAACAAAAGAACAATCATTTGCATTGGCCAAACCGTTATTATTCGAATTCGAACCACCCGATGATGTGCCGGTTGATGAAGATGTGTTGCCGGTAAGGACTTCGATTTTACTGGTTAAAACCGCCTTGTTCAGTTGGGTTTTGAAACGTTTGATAACCGCATTCAATTCATCGTATTGTTGTTTTAATTGTTGCACCATAACCGTCGTTTTCATACCGATGACTTCTTCGATTTCACTGGCGCGACCAACGTCGGTTGGGTTTTGTGCGTCGCCAACATTATACGCGTGCACACTGCACAATGCCAATGCCGGCGAAAAGAACGGACATTCTTCGGTTGCGTGCACTGTGACCGGCAACGCACAAAGAATTGCAAAAAATATAGTATTAAAAATTTTCATTCTATAAAATCTCAATTTATTTCGTCTTTATTTTGCTTCACAATATTTAACACCGCCAACATCAATTAACCGACAAACGGACGGATGTTTTTTACATTCTTGTTCGCTATAATCCATACATTTTGTTGGATCGTTGGTGCTGTTTATATAATTATTTTTATCAGTACAGAGTCCGTTAATTAGAACGCAGTTTGTAGAATCTTTGCATTCGTCATCTGTTAACCATTCACAATCTGTTGGGATAACTTTTTTTGACGTTCCATTATACATGCAAGATCCTTTTGTTAACATGCCTGGAATTAAACCATTATAATTCACCCATGTACAACCACTTTGTTTCCTGCAATCTGTTTCGTTTAATAAACTTATGCAGGATGCCACGGCTTGTTGAGTAATTGGATCTGCAACAGTTTCATTATTCGATGAACCGCCACCATCAAGATTATTGAAATCTCTTTCGTCCCTAAAGCATAATCTGTTTACGGCGGAACCAGTTAGAGTTTGAGCTGGCAATTTCTTGGTAGAGAATGCCTGCCTTAGTTGTTTATAACGTTGTGTGTCGTTCTTTGGATCAACATTACAAAATTTTGCACCGCAATCTTCCAATACACTAAAGTCATCTGGATTCTTTGGCGTGCGACATGTGCCGTATGCATCCTGGTTTATAAAATCACGTAATGTATCAATATCGACCGAGGTTTTTTTGCGACGACCACGGAATATGGAAATGTTATCAATTGCATCCGATGCACATGCAACCTGGGTCGTGCCGGTTATACCGGAATTTGCATCAATCCATTCGTGCCAAACTTCTTCTTTGTTACCTACGGTTCCAACAAGGCGACAATGTGGTTGATCTTTGGCAACCTTGCCGTTTTCAGTACGGATACGGTAATAGCAGTTTGACCATGTTCCGTTGTTATTTGTGTTGCACGCACAAATGCCTTGGCCTGTGTCTGTGTTAGTTTGTTGAGAAGGACTGCATGTATCGCACAAATACTTTCCCCAGATATTACATGCATCGCTGAGTAACATAATCGTATCGCTGACGTCTATGCCGAGTGTCATGGCAAGGATAAGTGCGTCGTACATGTTGTCTAAGACCTCTTCATACGGGTCAAAGAATTCATTCGCCATATCTTTGAATTTTTTGACACGTTTGGGGCCCTTGCAACTTGTCACGCCGGAATCGCAACCCGCGTATTCAATGATGTTGTCCAGTGTTTGTTTCAATTCCTTCATTTTAAGTGTTGCGTCTTCAATTGCGGTTTCGATTTGTCCGCCCATTTGTTCGCGGACCAAGATATCCGTACTGATTCCGTTTTTCGCCGCCAATTGTTCCGCAACCCCAAGGCCTTCGAGTCCCGCAATCACCGCGCCGGTTTCAATCGGTGCCGTCGGCGCGCCCGCGTATGTTGGTGATTCCGCCGCGCGCGATTCCAGTGCGTTTTGAATTTGCGCGTTTTGCGATTCCGCCGTGGCCGCCATTTGTTCCTGCATCGCGGTCATGGATTCCGCCATTTGTTGTTGCATTTGCGCCATCTGTTGCTGCATCGCCACCATTTGGGCGTTGTTTTGTTCGGCGGCGGCGGCCGATGCCGCGGCCTGGGCCTGGGCTTCGGCTTGGGCAATGGCAACGGCGTTTTGTTGCTGTTGCACTTTGGCGGTCGATTGCGCCACAACCTGGGCCGTGATGTATTGAATCAGATCGTCACCGTATTGCTTGCAATTTTGGTTCGAATTGACACAGCCCGCAACAATCGCGGCGGCAACGTTCATGTCCGTGCAACCGCCCGACGCGCACTTTGGCGACGCACAACGCAACACAATCGCGTTACAGTTTCCAAAATTCGCTTCGGCCGTATTCTGTGCCATGCCGGCGCGGCCGTTCATTAGACTGTTCCATTGGTTATTATTCATGGCGCCGGTGCCGTTGTACGCCGTCAGGTTAGATCCCGCCGTCGTCGCAACATTTGCCACCGCCGGTAAAATAACCGCCGCAAAAACCGCACCACATAAAAGGTTTGAATAGAATTTCATCTCTCTGCCCGATGTATTTTATCATAAAATATGGGTGAGTGCAAGTGGGGAGTGTTAGTAGTAAACCCCGCCGCAAGGGCGGGGTTATCGCACTATCCGCTATTTATTCGTAAGTTTTAATTCAATACGGCGGTTTTTCTGCATGTTCGCTTTATCGGTGTTCGGGGCGAACGGATACATGTCGCCAAATCCGGACGGTACAAGGCGTTTGCGCGCCACACCATCGTGCACCAGTTCATTCACCACCGCCGTCGCGCGCAGTAATGAAAGTTCCATGTTGTTCGAATATGCGCGGTTGCCGGGGATGACGGGTTTGTTATCTGTGTGGCCGTCAACGCGAATTATCCATTCGATTTCAGACGGGATTTTCGTTTCCATTTCTTTGATGACATTGGATATGATTTTAAGTTGCTTTTTGCCCGCGTCCGACAATCTGTATGAACCGGTTTTGAATAAAATGTCACTTTGCACAATGAACCGGTCGCCGTCCGCCGTCACGGATTCCGTATCGCCAAGTGCAATTTTTACCGCGCGATAAAATTCAGATTGATATTCCCGCATGTCTTGCAATTCCGCAACCTTGTCCGCAAGGGCCTTGTTCAGGTTGTTCGACATTTCGATATATTTCGCCTGTTGCATAAGCAGTTCGCTGTCCGCCGCGCCCAGTGCCGCGTTTAGCCGTTCAAGTTCCGCCGTGTATTTTGCCATTTCGGATTCAAGGGCGCTCAATTTCGCTGCCTGGGAATTCATTTCGGATTCCTGGAGGCCGATTAATTCTTGCTGAACATTTACCTGTTTTTGCATTTGTTCTTGTAATTCGCGGCGTTGTTTTTCCAATTCGGCAAGTTGATCTTTGATGGCGTTCGCCTGGGCCAGTTGTTCGCGTAGGGTGGCGACTTCGCGTTGGGCGGCATCGTCACTGGCCTTGACCTTGGACACTTCGTTTTCATACGCGTTGATTATGTCAATCATCGATAAATTTTGGCTGTCGATTTCGTCTTGGTTCGATAGCAATTCGGCGCGTGCCTGAATCAGCAGGCGCATTGCTTCTTCGTTGTCGGCGTTCATTTGGTTGATTTGTGCAACCTGGGACGCGTTGATTTTTTTCAAATCCGCAATCGTTTGCACGCCCGCCTTTTTGTTAAAAACACTGGTCGTGGTCCAAAGGAACACAAACACAATCAGCAAGAAAATCAATATGATGACCAGGTTTGAAAATAAATCGACGAATGCCGGCCATGTGTTTGGTTTATTGCGAAAATTTAATCTGAACATTTTTGTTTCTCCCTCGCGCTCTGTGCTATGCAGCCGTTGGTTCGAATTTTTGGTTTATGTTTTCGATGTTGTTGTTGATATGCCCAAGCAACGATTCGATTTGGGGCAGGGCGGATTCCGTTAAATTCGTGCGGAATATGTTCGTCCGTGCCGATAGGAATTCTTCGAGCGAATGTATAATCGCATTTTGTGCAAGTTGTAATTGCAATGCTAAAAATCCGACAATCAAACTTCCGCCCAGGCCAAGCAGCGAACTGGTAAACGCGGTTGCCATGCCGCCCAGTGGTTGCGAAAGGCCGGCCTGCATCGTTTCCAAAACCGCATCGTCGTTAAAGTTTAGGTTGGCGATTAAATCCGCAAAGCCGCCGACCGTAAGAATCAGCCCCCAAAATGTACCAAGCAGCCCCAAAAATACCAATGTGTTCACGGTGTATTGTACCGATTCGCGGTCGTTGTCCATTTTAATCTGAATCGTATCCATAACGCCACGCAATCCGTCCGCCATAAGTTGATTCTTGCGGTGGTGCAGCAACAGCGCAATAGACCGCAACAGCCGCGGGGGCAGTTTCGGATTGCGCACCCCGCGCATATATTCGCGCAGCCATTTGTGTTCGGGGACAAGGGCAAAAACCTTGATAAAACAGATGATTATGCCGAAAAGCGTTGTGCCGATAATTATGCCGTTCAGGTATATGTTTGCAATCGCAATCGTGAAAAATAGCCGATAAAAGATGATGCACAGGCACAGCACAAACGCCGTAAAAATCGCCATGCGGTTAAGATTCTTATGAAAACTGTTCATATTTTTCCCCCGTTACGGTTCTATGTTAGAAAATTTTTTGATGGCGTGTCAATAGAGATTATTCCTGTTTTTTGTTCGTTTACGTTTTTACTTGCTTTTTTATAAAAAATTGTAATAATTGCGCTTGTTCCTGCTGTGGCCATGGGGGCGACGGCTGATATAAACCAAAGGAAATAAAATGGCTTACTATGAAAGTGTTCTGGTTTTTCGCCAGGATTTGACCGAACCGCAGGTCAAAGAAAAAGCGGACAAATATGCGGAAATTATCAAAGAGCTGGGCGGCGAAGTAAAATCCACAGAATTTTGGGGATTGAAAAATTTGGCCTATGTTATTCGTAAAAATCGCAAGGCGCACTATGTTATGATGAACGTGGAAATGCCGGGTAAATCGATTGCCGAACTTGAACGGCGCAGTCGTATCGACGAAGACGTTATCCGTTTCCTGAACGTGCGTGTTGAAAAATTGGCGGACGGTCCGTCCATCATGATGAAAAAGAATACCGAGGAGGCAGAATAATGGCAGTTCGTGCAGCAATTTATCGTAAAAAGGCCAACCCATTAAAGGGCAAGGTTATTGACTATAAAGATGTTAAAATGTTGGGACACTATATCACCGAACGTGGTAAAATCGTGCCAAGTCGCATTAGTGGCGTTTCCCAAAAAGACCAGCGTTTATTGGCAAGGGCGATTAAACGTGCGCGTCATTTGGGGCTGTTGCCGTTTGTGCGTAATAACATCGGGTAAAGATATTTGGGTATAACCCTAACTTTCAACAAAAGGACAGATAAAATGAAAATTATTTTAACGGAAAAAATTACGGGTCTTGGGACAATCGGCGACACGGTAGAGGTTAAAACCGGCTATGCGCGGAATTATTTGTTGCCAAATAACAAGGCGTTGCGTTGGTCGCGTGAAAATGTCGCATTGTTCGAAGCGCAAAAGGCGGAACTTCAGGCGCGTCATGAAAATGCACGCAAGGCGGCAGAATCCAAGGTTGATGCGGTTAAAAATGCCAAAATGTACATGATACGCCAGGCGGGTGATACCGGTCAATTGTATGGTTCGGTGTCAAGTCGCGATATCGCACGGACACTTAAAGAAGTTGCGAATGTTGAAATTTCTTCGGCCCAGGTTATGTTGGGTGCGCCGATTAAATCGATTGGTGCGTTTGATACGAAAATCGCACTGCATCCGGATGTGATTGTTCCGATTAAGGTTTATGTCGCACGTACAAACGACGAAATCGAAGCATTGGTAGCCGGCAAGGTCTTGACATTTGGAACCAAAAAGGTTGAAGAAGAATCTGAAACCAAAGAAGAACCAAAAGACGAAGCGGAAGTTAAAGAAACAGAAGTATCCGCGGAATCTGAAAAATCAGAACCGGCGGAAGAAAAATAATTCCGATTTTGGTTATGCTTACGCCCCACGAAAAGGTGGGGCGTTTTTTATTTCCAATCTTGGTAAACCGTGTCAACGTTTACTATAATTGGTATATCATCTTCGATGAAATGTGTTTCTATAAAATCGCCTATGGATATTCCAAGGCTTATACACCCGATTGTTCGATGTTTACCGGGGTTTGTGGTTCCGTGCAAATACATATTTGTACGACCATATGTTTCTGTTTCGTTTGCGGGTATTAATGCAATCCTGTATGCGCCATATGCATCTTGTTTTTTGCTTGGCATATTTTGTATGTTTTGTTCACGAATAAGGTATACACCATTTGGGGTGCCACCCGCATTAGGAATGTTTTGGTATATGCCATTTTGACATTCTTCACGTCCAGAATATGTTGGCTTTACAATGTATTTAGGAATATCGTTTTCACAAGCGATAAGAACATTGCCGTTAAAAATAATTATTTTGTTGTGTGTCTTAATTGGTTGCGCCTGGTCAATTTCGAAATTGAAGGAGTTAAATCTATAAATATCGTTTAAATGTAAAATGTTGTCTATTTGGCGTTTGTCTGTTATAACAGGTGACATTGGGCAATAATCTTGATTGGCATTGGAGTCAATTTTTACATTAGAAATACATTTATCGATATCATAGTTTATTTTGATTGTTTGCTTTTTTTTGTTTGGTATTTCATTTAATAAACGTTGCAGATTTTCTTTGCGGATAAGACAAGTTTCAAGTTTTTGTGAAACGTTGTTAAGGTTTGTTCGGTCAAGATGCGTTATATGTTGTGCATATACCAAAACCTCATCTTGTTTAGTATACAATTCTGTTCTGTCTAATTTGTTTTCTAAGTCGATTCTATTGGTTAGTGGTGTACTTGATATTTGATTTCTAATTTTTCCGATTGTATTTAAAGTGGCAATATAACAGGCGTCATACAGATAATAATAAACATTGCTGATCCGGCCATTTGCCATATCGTTGATACATGCATCAGAATCAATCAGTGCTTGTAAAATTTTAGGATCCTTGATGTAGTATTGTTTGCCATGAACCTCTATAATCATTATTGGATCTGATTCTGGTGCGTTGGCCAAACTATTTGTTTGGGTAAGCACCAAAACGATTAAAGATAGTATCGCAAAATATAAGTTTTTCATTTTAGTGCTCCCGTACATTTTGTGGCGACATCTGCGATGTCTTTAATTGCCTTGATTTGTGTGGCATTAAAAACAGTGGCTGTCGCCGAAGCAACGGTTGCCGTGCCCGCCAGAATATTTGATGCGGTATTAAGGTTCTTTTCACGTTTTTTACCGGATTCTGTGTCATCTTGGCGGACGTTGTTGGAATTTGCGGCAGCACTGGTTATTGTGCCGGTAAGTCCTGTTGTCGCACCGACAATTCCGGCGATTTTTGCGCCATCCGCACACACGTTGATTTTTGAGATATCAACAATATTGAATCCGTCACAGGCATTTATGATTTGTGTGGCTTCGGTTATATCAATTCCATCAAGTTGCGCTTGGGCGCGTGCCTGTTTTAATTTGGATATTGCGGATTTGCATTTATCGATTTGGTTTTGCAAATTTGTATTTGTGCGATTTTGAACCGCGATGATTGTGTCCGCAATATTTGTTGCGGTATTTGCCGCAAGTAGGCCTGTTCGCCAATTGCCAAGTTTTTTAGATTGTTCTTCTTTGCGTTTTTTTTCGGCACGCAAGGCATCCGCCATTTCGTGACCGGCGGATGTTTCGGTTTCGTCCATTAATTCCGCCAAGACATCGTATAGTTGACTTTCTGTTTTAATTTCTGTGGCACCCATTGCGTCAAGTTCGGCGGTAATATCTTCAATTTCTTGGTCGCGTTTTGATTTTATAATGCCGACTGTTGTTGCGCCAATACCAAGACCAGTCCCAACCCCGGTCACAGCGGTGTTGATTCCGGCCATGCGTTTTAATTCGGCAAGTTCCGATTCTATTCCAATACAGGCGGAATATGTATTTCGCAGTGCGGCGACCAGCATACCTTCATCGGCGTATGCGGTGGTTATAAAAAATGTGCAGATTAAAAAAAAATTTTTGATTAAAAATCCCATATGTCGATTATATCACTTTTTTTGTAAAAAGTAAAAAAAAATCCCCACGAATTTCGTGGGGATTTTTGTGTATCGGAATTATTATTTATCCAATGCCTTGATAATCTGATCGTATGGTATCGCGCCCGGAAATGCTTCTTCGCCGATAACCAAATACGGTGTGCCGCTGATTTCAAAACGTTGTGCCAAATCACGAACATTTTTCAATTCACGTGCGACAACTTCGCCATTCATGTCTTTTTCCAATTGTGCGGTATCCAGACCAGCTTCGGCCGCCAATTTCATGACATTCTTTTTGATTTTGTCACCAAGTTTTGAACGATCTTTCATATCATCTTGGGTGTAATATTCTTTGTCCATCAACAATTTATCCAATGCGGCGGCTTTGTCGTTGCCCTGTAATTTTGCGGCAATAACAGCCTTGGCCGGTGCGTCAGACAATTCGCCATGGATAGAAAAGTTTTTCAAGACAATGCGAACATCGTCACGGCTTTCCATCACACGGGCCAATTCGCCATGAACACGACGGCAATATGGGCAAGAATAATCAGACCACAAGAAAATAGTTTTCTTGGCATCTTCATTACCCCAAATTGGTGCATCGCCAATCATGTCCTTTAAATTCGAACGGACATATTTGCGAATCGCCTTGTTCTTTTCGGCGTTCTGTTGTTCCTGCATTGCGGATACCATTTCTTGCAAGATCATTGGGTTTGTATGTGTCAGGTAGTACGGTGTGTACAAACGGCAGACACAGCCAGCGATCAAAAGGATAGATACCAATTTGATCAGTTTTTTGATTATCATAGGACCGGATTCGGATTTTTTGCCATCCTGTTTGGTGAACATACCGCCAAACAAAAAGAGCGCAATTCCGATAACCAGAACGAGGATTGTCCAAAACATAGTTTTCTCCTTTGCTTGTTGAACGGTTGTATCTTAGAAATTTTTTCCGTGGCATGCAAGGAAAATTTAAGATTTTTTTTCGTGTGTCAAAGTCAACCGCGTGTTCGGAATTTTTGTTCCCAATTCCGCGCATATTTTTTCAAGAAATTGAAGTGTTGTGTCAAGTGTCAAAGGTAATTGAAAAAGCCGGTTTTTATATGGCGCGGCGCATTCGGCGCATACCGCACGCCCGGTTTTTGGCGAAAGGTGTGTCAAATTTTTTGCGCACCCGCAACCCGAACACTTTGTCAAATCAAGCGCAAACCCAAGTTCGCGTAATAATGTTTTTTCCCAATCTAAATAATCATCGGTCGGGGGATTTGTGTGTGGCAAATTTGTTAAAAAATCTATCGTCGAATCATAAAGTGCGCAGTATGATTCGCGTTCGGGCAGCAATGTTTTTATCAAATCAAAAATGCAATTTACAAATTTAATTCGTTCGAAATTTATCATGATTGGGGCGGTTAAATTTTTTTCACTTTCCCAATGAAACACGCCCAGTGCGGAATCAAGTCGCGCACCCCATGTGGCGTTGCCGATTTGGCCAACCAGTGGTTTGTTCGTTTTGGCAACCACCGCACCGCGCAACATTCCGGCGACGACACCATGTTCGCGCGTAAATATATGTGCAACCGCGTCACGTTCGTTAAACGGGCGCAGTGATATTAAAAGACCGGTGGATTCAAGTTTCATTTCAACTTTTCCGCCGCGCCGCGTGCAAGTTCGTCACAGCGTTCATTTAATTCTTCACCGTTATGTCCGCGTACCCAAACCCAATGAACTTTTACGGCGGATACCAATTCGTCCAACTGTTGCCACAGGTCTTGATTTTTTACGGGCTTTTTGTCGGCGGTGCGCCAATTATTCCTTTTCCAATTTTTCATCCAAACCATTGTTCCATTTTTTACATATTGGCTGTCGGTGTGAATTTCAATTTCGCTGTGTTTGCGCGCGGCGGATATTGCGCGTATAACTGCGGTTAGTTCCATACGATTATTTGTTGTGTCGCGTTCGCCACCACTGCGTTCGGCACGGTTTTTTCCGTCGGTTGCAACAAATGCCCATCCGCCGGGACCGGGGTTACCCAAACAACTGCCGTCTGTCCAAATTTTTAGCATTTTATTTCATCCTTTGTTTGTGATATAATATCATAAAATGAAAATAGATTCCAAGAATTTACACGAAATGTCAAATGTGGTGCGCGCGGATGCGTTGCGGGCGATTGCAGCGGCCAAAAGTGGGCATGTTGGAATTGTGCTTGGCGCGGCGGACATTGTCACAATGATTTATGCGGTGTTCCTAAATCCCGTGCGCGACAGGTTTGTTTTATCGGCGGGGCATGGTTCGGCATTATTATATGCGGTGTTGAAACTTGCGGGGTATAACATTGGCGATTTGAAATCTTTTCGGCAAATTGGTGGCCCCCCCGGGCATCCGGAATTTGGAATTGATGGGGTTTGTGCGACGACGGGGCCGTTAGGGCAGGGTGTTGCGAACGCGGTCGGTATGGCGATTGCCGCAAAGCATAACAAGACCGGTGGACGTGTTTATTGCCTTTGTTCTGATGGTGATTTGATGGAAGGCGTGGCGGGGGAAGCAATCGGATTTGCCGGGCGGTACAAATTGGATAACCTTGTTTTGCTTTGGGATAATAACGGACTAAGTATCGATGGTGTGGCGCAAACGGATAAAAATGTGTCGATGCGTATGCGTGCGGCGGGGTGGACAGTGCGCGCGGCGGATGGTACGGATATGAACGAACTTTATGATGTAATATCTGCGCGGGTGGCGGGGCCGTTGTTTGTGCGGTGTGATACCACATTGGGCCAGGGGACAAGCGTTTCGGGAACGGCACGCGCACATGGTTTGGCCATAGGTGATGCGGAAATCAAAGAATTGATAAATCATTTGGATTCATCCGTTGGGCGTGATTTGTGGCGCAAATTTGCACGCACGCATAAAAGAACAGAAAAAATAAAATATGCAAATGTGCCGGTTGTTTCGTTACCGCAGAAAACATCCGCGGTATCAACGCGCGAAATGTCCGGTGAATATTTGGCGGCGATTATGAAACGGGGCGCGGATGTTGTTATCGGCAGTGCGGATTTGGGACAAAGTACGAATATGCGTGTGCCGGGCGTGCGTGAAATTACGGCGGACAATTTTTTCGGGCGATATATAAACTATGGTGTGCGCGAACATGCGATGGCGGCAATTATGAACGGTATGGCATATGCGGGTGTGCGGGCGGGGGGTTCGACGTTTTTGGTATTCAGTGACTATATGCGTGGTGCGATGCGTCTTAGCGCGATTTCGGGTTTGCCGGTAATCTATGTTTTAACGCATGATAGTGTCGCGGTTGGTCCGGACGGGCCGACGCATCAACCGGTTGAGCAGTTGGCGGGTCTGCGTTTAATTCCGAATATGAATGTTTTTCGGCCATGTAATATGGCAGAGGTTGTCTGGGCGTGGCAAACGGCGTTATCGGAAACGAACCGTCCGTCGTGTATTGTCCTTTCGCGTCAGGCGATTGCGCCGGTGGGCGATGCAATCCTTGGGGAAATAAAGTGCGGGGGCTATGTCGTTTATGAATCGGGCGTGGCGCGGGTAAAGATGACGATTGTTGCAACGGGGGCGGAGGTTCCACTTGCCATAAATGTTGCGCGGATTTTGGGCGGTGCGGTTCGGGTGGTAAGTATGCCGTCGGTTGCACATTTCCGTGCGATGGATGAAAGATATAGGGATAGAATCTTGGTCGGCACCGTTGTTGCCATAGAGGCATCCGCCACCGCGCCATGGTTTGAATTTGCAGATATTGTTGTTGGAATTGATGATTTTGGCTTGTCAGGGGCATCTGACATGGTGTATCGTGCGTGTGGGTTTGATGCGGAAAAAATCGCGCGGGCGATTCGCACAAAAATAAAGCATGTCTGAATTTATAACTTCATCTGGGGAAAAGATACCGGTTGTCATAACCGTGCGTCGGGGCGTGCGGAATATAACATTGCGCCCACGCGCGGGGGATGCGCGCCGGATTGATGCAACGCGGCCGGTGATTTCGGCGAATTCAACGGTAATGAAATTTGTGGAGCAAAAGCGACGGTGGTTGGAACGGTTCTTTGCAAATGCCCCGCGCAAGGAACATTTGAAATCGGGCGATATGTTTGATTTTTTGGATATGCGGGTGCGTGTTGTTTATGATGCGGCGATGCGCGGGAATAAGTTTGTTTTGAATGATGATGGAACGCGGACACTGTTTGTTGGCGGTGATGAAAAATTGATTGAAAACCGTGTGCGCATGTTTATCAAAACCGAATTGTTAAAGCATATCAAAGAATTGATTCATCAAACGCCGCGTGAATTTTGGCCAAAGAAAATTTGTCTGCGTGATACGTCGTCGCGTTGGGGGTCGCGGTCAACAACGGGAACGATTTCCTTTTCGTGGCGGTTGGCGTTTGCGCCGTTTGATGTTATGCGATATGTTGTGATGCATGAATTGGCGCATACAATGCATATGGATCATTCGGCGGCTTTTTGGGCCCAGGTTCGTGTTCTTTACGGTTTCGGTGTTGAACGTGCGCGGCGGTGGCTGAATATGCATGGGGGCGATTTGCATAAATTCCTTTGAAACCATTCCTGAATATTTCTTTGCCTTTTTACGGTATAATTTCTGTGTGTTAAAAGCACATAACAAAAACCAAACAAAGGAAAGAAAAAATGAAAAAGAAAAGCAAGGAATGTAAAAAGTTATCCGTTGTGGCGGTATTGGGTGTTGTCGCATCCACGGCTGCATTTGCGGGTTCTGGAAATATGGCGCATAATAATGCAAATAACAATACGATGACCGAAGTTATGACCATTGAACAGGTTCGTGGGCTTTCCGACAATTCGCCGGTTATTGTTCGCGGATATTTACTGCGTCAAAATGGGGAAAATTCGTATGTTTTCCAAGATAACACCGGAACAATCAATGTTGAAATAGACGAAGTGGATTGGAACGGCATGAACGTCGCGCCGTCTGATTATGTTGAACTTTGGGGCGAAGTTGACAAGAACGGCGCATCCATGGTTGAAATCGACGTTTCGGCAATGAAGAAGTTGTAGGTTAGTCCGTCCCGGCGGTGCAATGCACCGCCGCGGCCGCGACAAGTGTTAGTGATTGGTGTAAGTGGAAGTGTAAGTGCGCGGGGTATTTTCCCCGCGTTTTTTACGAAAGTTTCCAAAACGCCGTCATCCCGCGGAAGCGCGGGATCCAGTTTTTGCGAATGCAAAAACTTGCGTCGCAGACATCAAATAAATTGTCATTCTGAACTTGTTTCAGAATCCCCTGCGGGGCAAGTCCTCGCTACGCTCGGCCTGGGCACCGCTCTTCAGCGGTGTGACGCGTCTCTGGAATAACTTCATGTCAATATCTACAAAGATGACGGGTTTGGTGCACGGCATGACGGAACACAAAAAACGGGCGCGAATGCGCCCGGTTTGTTGATATTACTCATCTGGTGTTTGTTGTTTTGGTTTATATTCCGCGGGCAATTCTTCTTTTGTTAACATCTCTTTGAACACACCCACGTCATAGAATGTATAAAGATTACTGTTCATAGTATCTAAACCGTAAAGTTCATAATTATCGTTGACCCATGTTACATAGCATGCTCCTACGTTATTGTTACAAATTTCTTGTTGGATGTATGCCACAGGGTCATTATTGTACACACTGTCATGTACATTTATATGGTATGTTATGTCAAAACCCATGTGACCACCGTAATTGACAAAATTTTGTTGATGTATATAATGTCCAACTGTGCGTTTCGCGATGGTAAACAGGGTTTCGTTTGGATAATTTGGGTTATTTGTGTCTATATACCCCGTATGACACCAAGCCGATGCCCCGTTGCACCAATTGTCAACAAATTCGTAAATTTCTTCTTCGGTTGTATTGGTTTTGAATACGTATCTTGTCACAATTCCGTGATTTGATACAGTATCTATTAAATCGTAATACGGTTGTCCGACAGGTGTATAAACGTTGACAGTAGTATAATATGTTGCTCCTCCGCATACTGGAGCCGATGAATCAATTGTTACCCAACATTCATCAGCTGGCCTATTTGCACCACAAATTTGGTCGTGCACATATGTGGCTGGGTCGTCTTCTGTGGTGTTAACAAACTGTCTAAGAACAAGTTGGTTATTATGGTTTTCTATTTGTGACCACCATATAGCATATCCGTGAAAAAAGGAGTTTATGCCGAAGTGTTGTTCTGCTACTTCGCCTCTACGACAACATGCTATTCTGTTGTCAGTAGCCGTTTCATTACAAATATCATTTATCCAATTGTTAATAGTTTCTTCTGTTTTATGTCCGGAATATCTGTATATATCTGCCCGATGAGTCTCGGTATTGTGCATTGTGTATTCGTACCAATACGCGGGAATCGAAATTAACGTTCCATTTGGGTCGGTCATATTGATGTTCCCGCGGTCGTCGATTTGCGGCAATTTTCTTTTTATATCATTTAGCAAACTATCTACTTCCGCTTTGCTGTATGTGTCGGTGGCAACTGGTGTGGTGCCAAGTGCGGTAAGTTTTTCGGTAATTTTTGCATCGATGTTGGCTTCGGTTATAACGCTGCTCTGTGCGGCCTCGGCCCGATCAAGTTGTGCGGTCAATTCTTCAATACGGTCGTTCAAAGAATTTAATTCATTGGTTGCGGCGGTGGTATCTTTGATTTTACCGGGGTTAAAACCCTTGATACCTTTTAACAGTGCAATACGTGCGTCCGTTGTTTCGGTTGAAACCGGTGTTGCAATGGATGATTGTGCTGTTGTGACCGACGGCGTGGAAACGGATGATGTTTTCATCGTTTGTGTGCGCATTGTTCCCGCACGTGCGGTATTCGTTGCGGTTGGTGTTGCGACTGTTACGGTGCCGCCCATTTGCGGTGCGCGCAGTGACGCCGCACCAAATGCCGCGGTTGTTGCAATACCAAGCATTGTTGTGATTAGAAATTTTTTCATTCTCTCTTTCCTTTGTCTGTTGTTATGTAAAATTTGGCGGAAAAAATTCACACCAACCTTGGTATGAATTGTATCATATTTTTCGCGTATTACAAATTTTATTGGGCTGAATTAAAAATCCCCGCAATGCGGGGAAGAATTATTTTACAAAACGATTGTATATCTTTTCATTTATCTTGGCGGGGTATTTTCGTTCAAGGTATGCGTTATAATCCGCGTCCAAGTGCCGCATCGCCATATTTGCAATTTCCGGTTTTAATTCATCAAGTTTTTTGTCGTTTATTTCCGGCAATTTTTCATCCGCGATATTTACAACGTAAAACGCATCGGTGTCGGACACAATTGAATTATTACCAATTTTGTTTTTAAATGTTTCAACCAAAACCGGCATTGGTGCGCCGTCTGTGCGTGACACGGTCAGTTTTTTTGCACCCTGTAATTTTCCGTTTTCGTTCAGTTCAACCAACAATTCATTTGCGCGAACGTATGCCATTTTTTCCTGTTCAGATTTTGTCCATTCGGCGACGATTTCCCTTTTCACCGAATCGAATTCCGCGGTATGTTCGGGAATAATTTTATCCACGCGAACGATAACAAAACCGGCCTTGGTTTCGATAAGTTCACTTTCGGTTTCGGGCGCAAGTTCAAATATATTTGCCACAACCGATTCTGTTAAATTTTTATCATCTGGCAATTTTTCGGTTGAAACACCGGTGTGTTGTACGAATTTTGCATTATGTGTTTTTGCCGCCGCGGACAATTTTTCGCCACCGATTATATCGTCCTCCATTTTTTGTGCGGTTTTAAGCGCAATTTCATATTCGTCCGGTTTATCCATCGCCGCCGGAACAATTACGTATGATATATCACGCGATTCCGCCACATGATGTGGATGTGCGGCGTAAAAATCACGCAATTCTTCGTCAGTTGGTTTTTGCGTTTTGAATGTAGAAAACTTTACAGTCGCCATATTTATTTCGCGTTTTGTATTGCGTGCATTATACGCCGCAACGGTTGCAAACCGTGGCGTTTCGATTTGTGTTGTGGTCGGCACGTTTACCATTTCGTGCAATGCCTTTATACGCAAATCGTTTGCAACATCCGATTCGGTAAGTCCCGAATTTTGCAGGACGACATCAAACGCCGCCGTTGAAAATTTGCCGTTTTCTTGGAATTGCGGAATCGCGCGAATATCATTTGCGATTCGGTGGTCGGACACGACATAGCCCAAATCATCCGCGTGCTTATTTATTCTTTGGACCGATGCGATTTTTTTAATCACACCGTTTTGAAAGTCCGACATTTTTACCGGATTTGAATAAAGTTCGCGTTGTTCTTCGCGGGACATATTCGCCAATTCGTTCGAACGCATATTATTATATTGCTGAATCGAAATCTTTTCCCCGCCGACGCGAACCAGTGTCGTATCGGACGACGTAAGACCAAATACCCATTCGGCAACGCCCCATCCAACGAACGAAAAGATTAGAATTCCCATTAAAACCTTGGCCAACGGTTTATCGGCCGCATTACGTAAATATTCTAGCATTTTTTCACCTTTTGCGATAACATAGCAAAATGTAACCCAAAAAATCAACGGAAAAAAGGATGAAAAATGAAAATTATTGCAGGAAATTGGAAAATGAACGGGTCGCGTGTGGCCTTGGGCGAAATGATTGACGCAATTACGCCGGTTCGGACCGAAAATCGGGTGATTTTGTGTGTGCCTTTTACAATGGTGCGTGCGGGGACGGAAAATGTTGCAATTGGCGCCCAAGACATCAGCGCGCATGGAAAAGGTGCCTATACCGGCGAAGTGTCGGGGACAATGCTGGCCGAGGCGGGTGCGAAATATGTAATTGTCGGGCACAGTGAACGCCGCATGTATCATGATGAAACGAACGATATTGTTCGGCAAAAGGCGCAGATGGCGTTGGAAAATGGACTAACGCCAATTATATGTGTTGGTGAAACGATGGATGAAAAACGCGCCGGAAAAACTTTTGATATTATAGAGGCGGGCGTAAAGGAATCCGTACCAGAAGACGCGCATGACGATATTATTATCGCGTATGAACCACGATGGGCGATTGGCGCGGGAATAACACCAACCGCGCAAGAAATCGCCGATGCGCATAAGGTAATTGCGGATACTTTATCGTATATGGGACTTGGGGGAACACCAATTCTGTATGGTGCAAGTGTAAACGCATCAAATGTTGCCGATATTGTCGCAATAAGGAATGTTGATGGGGTGCTGGTTGGGGGGGCGTCCTTGAAACCGCAAGAATTTGTCACTATAATACAAAATGCAAAGTAATAAAAATAGAGAAATATTCATGGAAGATAAAAAAGAAGTTAAAGTTGAAACCGTGTCGGTAAAGGATGTGAATGAACCCGAAAAACCGGCGGAAGAAAAGAAAGATGAAACCGCGGAATTGGTCGCGCAAATTGCCGAATTGAACGATAAATACCTGCGCACGGCGGCGGAGTTGGAAAACACCCGTCGTCGCGCCGCCATTGATGCGGATGCGCGCGCACGGTCGCGGGCGATGTCGGTTGCGGAAAAAATCTTGCCGGTTATGGACGCAATCCACGCGGCGTTGAAACATTCGCCCAATGATGCGGGTATTCAATCGATGTCGCGGGCAATGGAATCCGCGTTTGAACAGATTGGAATCACAAAAATAAAATCGGTTGGTGAAACATTGAACCCCACGTTGCATAACGCGATTCAGGTTGTGACCGCGGCCGATGGTGTTGCGTCGAACACCGTGGTTGAAGAAATGCAGGCCGGATATATGTTCGGCGATAATGTGTTGCGAACCGCGATGGTGGTCGTTGCAAAATAATTGGCCGCCACGTTTGCGAATGGCGTTTTTGTGTGGTATAATCAGAAATAATCAGAAATAAAAGGTGTGTGTTATGTCTTTGATACCAATGGTAATAGAAGAATCCCCACGTGGCGAGCGGTCTTTTGATATTTATTCGCGTTTGCTGCGGGACAGAATTGTTATGGTGACTGGGCCGATTGAAACAAATATGGCAAATAGTATTGTTGCACAGTTGCTGTTTTTGGAATCGGAAAATCCAAATGCGGATATTTCACTTTATATCAACAGCCCTGGGGGTGAAATTGCGGCTGGGTGGGCGATTATGGATACGATGAATTATATAAAATCGCCGGTGTCAACGATTGGTATGGGTATGGTTGCATCAATGGCATCCGTGTTATTGGCTGCCGGTGAAAAGGGAAAACGTTTTGCGTTGCCGAATGCAGAAATTATGATTCATCAACCGCTTGGTGGGTTGCAAGGGCAGGCGACCGATATGGAAATTGGTATGCGGAAAATGCAGATGGTCAAAGAAACCATTACCAAACAAATGTCTGAATTTACCGGTCGTAAAGTCAAGGAATTGCACGATGCAATGGAACGCGATAATTGGATGACCGCGGGTCAGGCAAAAGATTTTGGGATAATTGATAGTGTTTTGACGAAAAAGAAATAGGGCGGAATATGACGGACGAAAAGAAAACAACGGAAAAAAAACAACAGTTTTGCAGTTTCTGTGGCAAGGCGGTTTACGAAGTAAAAAAATTGGTCAGTGGTCGTAATGTTTGCATTTGTGATGAATGTATCGCACTGTGCAATGATATTATGGCGGATGACATGCGGACCGAGGTTGCCAGGGACGCCGCAAAATTGCCAACACCGTCACAAATCTATGATTTCCTTAATGAATACATTATCGGTCAAGATACAGCAAAACGGACATTGGCGGTTGCGGTGTATAATCATTATAAACGGCATAATGTCACACTTTCGTCCAATGTTGAAATACAAAAATCTAATGTTTTGCTGATTGGGCCAACGGGGACGGGAAAGACACTGTTTGCGCAAACACTTGCACGAATTTTGGATGTGCCTTTCGCGATTGCCGATGCGACAACACTTACCGAGGCCGGATATGTCGGTGACGATGTCGAAAGTGTTTTGACGCAATTGTTGCATAATGCGAATTTTGATGTGGACAAAGCGCAACGCGGAATTGTTTATATTGATGAAATCGATAAAATTGCGCGGAAATCTGAAAATCCATCCCTTACGCGGGATGTGTCCGGCGAAGGTGTGCAACAGGCATTGTTAAAATTGGTTGAAGGAACGATTGCGAATGTTTCCGCTGGTGGCGCGGGGCGCAAGCATCCGGGTGAAGCGACCGTTCGTTTGGATACAAGCAAGATTTTGTTTATCTGTGGCGGGGCGTTCGATGGGTTAAATCGCGTGATTGCAAATCGCAAGTGCGAACGCGCCGGAATCGGTTTTGGGGCGGACGTTTCGTCAAAGAAAGAACGCGATGCGAAAAACTATTTGTCCGATGTGCAACCCGAAGATTTGGTAAAGTTTGGAATTATTCCGGAATTGGTTGGGCGATTGCCGGTTATTGCGACACTTTCGGAATTAGATGAAAATGCGTTGGTGCAAATACTTACCGAACCGAAAAACGCGATTGTAAAGCAATATACCGCGATGCTTGCCATGGATGATGTTAAACTTACCATAACGGATGATGGATTGCGGGAAATTGCGAAACTTGCACTGGCGCGGAAAACGGGGGCGCGGGGTCTGCGCAGTATTTTGGAAAAGATTTTGTTGGAACCAATGTTCTATGCGCCGGATAAGAAAGATTTAGCGAAAATTGTTATCGATAAAGATGTGGTTATCGGTAAAAAGGCACCAATTGAAATTATGCGCACCGCCAAAAAGGCCGCATAAAAACGGCGGTGTTTTTGAAAAAAATTCAATAATTACTGATTTTGTTGTTCGGTTGCCGCGCGTTTGCGTTCGACGAATGTAATGCGACCCTTGGCCAAATCATAAGGCGTCATTTCAACACGAACGTGTTCGCCAACATTGACCCAGATGCGCGCCTTGCGCATTTTGCCACATACAGTCGCCAAAATTTCATGGTCATTTTCAAGCCGCACGCGAAACATTGTGTTTGGTAATTTTTCAATCACGGTGCCTTCGAAAACGACGACGTCATCTTTTGCCATATTTATCCCTTTGATAAAACGGTATCAATTTTATGCCACGGCGTTTCAAAAATCAAGAATTTTTTATTTGCGAATGGGCCGATGTTCTGATAAAATTATATATAAGTATTGTAGGAAGGGAAAATCATGAAAGTCAGAATACTGTTCGTTATTTTGGCGGTTTTGCCGTGTGTTGGCGTGGCCGCAACGCGTGATAATGGTGCGGCCGGTGCGGGGCGGTTTGGAATTCGTGCGCCGTCGCTTTCCATTGGGCCGGCGGTAAAATCAAAGAATATAAATGCGGTGGCCAAGCCCGCGGCGAATACAACGAATACGGCGAATGTGGCAAATGAAACGCCGGCGGAAAGTGCGGTGGACGCGGAACCCGAACCGGTTGCAAGTGAAGCTGCCGAGGCAATAGTTGCCGCAAATGTTGGACCTGATGAGTGTCGCACGGCGTATCGTGAATGTATGGATGATTTTTGTTTGCTGGATGAATCCGAAGGCGGGCGTTGTTCATGTTCCGATAATATAAAACAATCGAAAAGTTTAATTCAAGAAATTCAGGAAATCGAACTTGCCGCGGAAAAACAATTTACCGAAGGTGTTGAACGCGAACGCCTGGGCGCCAAGGCAAAATTTGTGCGGTTCGGTGAAAGTGAGCAGGCGCAAAAATCTTCGCGGCGCACCGGAATCGATTTGGTTGCGTGGATAAACGGTGGTTCTTCGGCGGCAAGTTTGGACGCGGACGATGATATCGGTGATAACCTTTACGATATGGCGGCGGATTCGTGCAGTTTTATTTTGGATATGTGTGAAAAGCCACGTGCGGAAATGGAAGAAAAACTTTATCAACGCGAAGTTATCAAAGATTGCAAGAATTTTAGCACATACCTTGCGGAACAAAAACGTGCGGCGGAATCAAACCGGCGGACGGCGGATGCCGCGGTGCGGTCGGCGACGTTGGATATGCTGACCACTACAAACAAATATAATCGCGGCGAATGTTTGTTGGCATATCGTGCATGCATTGCGGACAAGGGCGGGTGCGGTGTGAATTTCGAAAATTGTTTGGATGCAAAATTGCTTGAACGTCGCGCAAACGCGTGTGAAAATGTTTTGGACCAATGTATGGCGGTGAAAACATTTGTGTTGGATGATTGGAAAGACGAAGCGAAAATGTTGCTTGCCGATGCGGCGGTGTATACGGACAAAAATATGCGCCTTACGTGTAATGCGAAAATCCGCGCGTGTTTGGAAGATGGGTGTTCAATCAATACGGATTCCGGATGTTTGACCAATGTAAATGTTGCGGCGGGTGTGTGTCCGATTATTGATGAATGCAATGAAAAAATTCCGGGAATCAAACAAAGTTGGAACGATAAACTTGCGGCGTTGCGGACGGATTTTTGCCAAAATGATGTCGATAGGTGTTTGCGTGACAAGTGCGGTGAAAATTTCACGGGGCCACAATGTGTTGGCAAAAGTTCGGCGGAAATTGTTGAACTGTGCCCAAAGAAAATGTTTAATTCGTGCAAGAACGAAAAGTTTTACGATGTAATCGTAAGTTCTGTTTTGTTGCAGATGAATTATCAAATGGTCCAAGGTTGTATCAATTACTATGATGATATGTTGGGGCGCATGTGCGGAACAGATATGAATTGCCTGCCGAAAAGTGATATTGTTTTGACAATGCGGACATTGCCAAATACAGAGCAAGGACTTGCCGAATTGCGCGATAAGGTAAAGCAAGAAAGTAAAACGGCGGTTAAAAATTTCTTTAAGGATTTTGAAAAAGAGGCGACCGTTGATGCGTGTAAAAGTGCGCAACAACCGGCGGGTCGTAAGAGTTTGAAAGATAGCATATTTACAACTGCAAAAATGATTGCGGAAATGGGCGCGGAAAATCGTTACCTGGCCGATTTGGAATCGCGTGTTGCGGAACTGTCGCAGCAGCAAGATGTGGAAGCGGCGCGCAATAATTGTTTGACCGTTTATAGACCCGAAAAGAAACCGACGGGAACAAGTACCGAAGATATGTCTTATTCGTATATCAAAAGTGTTTCGTTCGAACCCGATTTGCGTAATTGCCATGTTTGCCGTATGCAACGCGTGTGTTCTGTTGGTGGTGAAAGTGAATGGACTTCTGCACTTAAGGGGTTTGCTGGCGGAAATGTTGCAGGGGCATCTATGGGGACTATGGTGAATGCAGGATGGGGGACTCTGATAGGAGCAGCTGCTGGTGGCACCATCGGTGGTGTTATGGGTTATATGTCCGGTGGCAAGGAAACATTTTGTCAGGAAGTTGAATCTTGTGAAGATATAAATATGTAAGGCAATGAAAAAGTTTGGCATTTTATCTTTGTTATTGATTGTTCCCGTTGTTGCGTTTGCGGCGGCGGCGAAAAAGCAATCGGCAATTCAAAACGGAACAAATGTTCGCGCGCGTGTCGCGGCGACCGGTGTTTATTCGCAAGAATGCTATGACGAATACTATGGTTGCATGGATCAATTTTGCATATCCGAAAACATAAATGGTGGCAGTTGTTTATGCAGTAACAATAATGAAAAATACGAATCCGAATTAGAAGAAATAAACGAAATCTTGGCCGAAGCCGACCGGATAAAAACCGTAGAGGTTGAAAGAATAAAACTGGGGGCGGATGCGGATATTGTTTTTACCGGCGAACGCAAATATGATGCGAACGGAAATGTGATACAATATTCGTCTGTGCAAAAAAAAGACGCCACGCCGAAGGTAAATAAAAAGCAGGAAGCATTAAAACTGTTTGAAGTCAATTTGTTCGAAGATGACGAAGACGATGATGATGTGATGCATAAAACCGGTGCCGCGCTGTTTGCCGCCGCGGATGAAACGTGTCGCGCGCAGTTGGGAAATTCGTGTGCCAAAGATATAAAATTATTAAAACAAATTTATCAACGGCAAATTGAATCTGACTGTCGTGGGTTTGCAAACGCAATCGCCGCACAGCGCACGGCGGCGGTCGCCGCGATGAATTCGGCGGAATCCGATGTGCGCAATGCACTCAAAGAAAGTTTTGATTCCGCCAATAAATTTAACCAGGGCGAATGCATGGTTGAACTTAAAAAATGTATGTTGGGTGCGGATGTGTGCGGTGATGATTGGGCGAATTGTGTTTCGATAATTGCAAATGAAAATATGCAAAATAAATCCGCGACCAGTACCGCAAACACAAAAGTTAAAACCACGATTAAATATAACATAACACCGTCGGTGCTGGAACGGCTTGAATCAAAGCGCGCAATTTGCGAACGCGTGCTGGATCAATGTATGGCGGTGCGAGATAATGTTTGGACGGCGTTTTTACGTGAGGTTGCACCGAACCTTAAACTTGCGGAATTGCGGGCGGAATCGAATTTTCGGCAATCGTGTTTGTCGGAAATTACGAACTGTATTCATACCGCATGCCGTGATGATATTGCGGGCAAAGGTACGGCGACAATGGATTCATGTTTGTCGCGTCCCGATATGGCGCGGTCATTTTGCAAGGTGCAAATTGACCCGTGTGAACGGATGGAACCGTTGATTTGGGGATATGTGGTTGATAAACTTGCCGCGATGCGTGTTGATGCATGTACGGCGGAAGTTAAAGATTGCATTTATTCGCCCGACCGGTGTGGACCCGATTTTATGAACTGTATCGGTATGGATTGGGAATTTGTGCATGGACTTTGTCCGCTTGATAAATTGGTTGTGTGCAAAAAGAATAACCCAAATTTCAAAATGGAAGATATCGATTCAATGATAATGGGGCTTTATTTGAATATGGATAACAAGTCATTGGATAACTGTCAAAAATTGGTCGAAGATAAAATGATGGAAATTTGTGGTTCGACAACCGATTGCAACAAATTTGCAACGGATGATACAATTGGTACGGGTTCGTTGCAGTATCAAAAAGACAGTGCAGGTGTTCATCGGCTGTCTGGGATGATTTCTTTTGGACAAATCAAGGTTGGCTCTGGCAAAGATGATGCAGGGTTGATTGATATTTCTGATTATGCGTGGTATCTATTAGAAAATGGTTATGTGTACGAAACAAATTTACCGTATGCGGATGCGGTTATGTATGAATTGGAAAATATCCAAGGAACCATAAATCGCGTTGTGACGATGATTGAACAAGATCCGAAAATTCAATACTGTGTGACTGGACGTGATTTAACACAGATTACTGGGGCGGACAATGCACGAACGACAAAGGCACGTTTTCCGAATTTGCTGAACCAGGTGAAAATGCAAATCGCGATTGCGGCACTGCACCAGGCACAAGATAATTATAATAAAAAATATAATGAATATTTATCCAAAGCCATGCGTGAGGCATCGGTGGATATGGCAAATTTGATGTGTAATAAATTGCCAGCGGCGGATGGCACAGCACAGGGAATTTCAGCGACAGATTTAAATGTTGATTTGATAAAACCGGGGACATTAGTTGTGGAATTTGGTGGTGTTTCGAATGCCGCAATTGCGGCGGGCGGAACGCATTCAACAATGAAGGTTGGTGGCACGGCAAGTGTGGAACACAAAAGTGGTAATGCCGCCGGTGGTAATGATGGCGGTGCATTAAGTACGGTTGGTGCAACACTTGGTACACTTGGGGCAGAGGCAGGTTCGGCGCTTTTAAAATATGCGGCGCAAAAGGCGGCCGTGGGGGTTGCGGCAACGAGTACAGAATTGGCGCAATCTTTGATACAAAGTGCGGCATCGTTTAATCCGGTGGCTTTGGCGACAACAACGATTGCAGATATGACGGTCAAGGCGATTGGTATATTGGCTTCGGATCATTACAAGGCCGAATTTGATGGTGGAACACGTGAAATGTGGTCTGTGTTTAATCGTGACACGCGTGTCTGCCATTTATGCACTTCGACGATTACCAAGGATTGCAAGTCAACGTATAAACATGGTGTCTTTGGCATTGGACGTAGGAATGAAATGGATTGTACGGTGTCTGAACCGATTGAAAAGTGCGATGATATTCAAATGTAAAAAAAGGAAAAAATATGGAACCGGTGGAAAATGTAGAAATTGTTGATGGTGTTTTTGGTAATGCGGTTGGTGCGTTGCAAACCGTGCCGGAAAAAGTACAGGCCAGTGCCGAAGAATTAAAAAGTTTGATTTCATCACTGACCGGGATGGCGGTGGATTTTGGTTTGAAATTGCTGGCGGCGTTGCTGGTTTTAATGGGTGGTATGTGGATTGCAAAACGTATCGCGCGCGGTTTCAAGCGGATGCTGGAACGGCGCAATGCGGACCCATCGTTGGTGTCGTTTTTAGGTTCGTTTATGAATATACTTTTGCGGATATTTGTAATCATTATATCGCTTGCAACCGTCGGGGTTCAGATGACATCGATTGTTGCGGTTTTGGGTGCCGCGTCGTTGGCAATTGGTATGGCGTTATCCGGGACAATGCAGAATTTTGCCGGCGGAATTATTATCATGTTCCTTAAACCGTTCAAGGTTGGGGATATTATTTCAACGTCCGATGGCAAAACCGGAATCGTAAAAAAGATTATGATTTTCACAACCGAAATTCATACATTTGATAACCAGGTTGTATTATTGCCCAACGGTGCGTTATCCAATAGCCAGATAACAAACCTTTCGGGCAATGAAACACGGCGCGCGGAAATCACGGTTGCGATTTCATATGGTGATAGTGTTGATGTTGCGCGCAAAGAAATTTTGGCGATAATCAAGGCGGACAAACGTGTTTTGAAAGACCCCGCGCCGGTTGTGTTTGTTTCTGATTTAGGCGATAGTGCGGTAATTTTGACGGTTCGTTATTGGACACCCGCCGCCGATATGGTCCCCAGTCGTGGCGATATGTTGGAATTGATTTATAACAAATTGCCGAAAAAGAAAATACACTTCCCGTTCCCACAAATGGACGTGCATGTGAAGAAGTGATTAGTGTTAGTGGGTAGTGTAAGTGATTAGTGAAACCGGTTGCAATCGCAACCGGTTTGAATTTCTTACTAATCGCGGCTTTACGCCAGTAAAGACGGATGGTGTGCCCAGCAGGATTGTTCGCGTTGCTCACCACACGTAAGATTCGAACTTCGTTTACACTCGTTCTCATCAACTATCGTGTCGAACCTGGGTTCTCGTCCTTTGGGCACACAGCATAAATTAAAACCAACCAATCGGTTGGTTTGAATTTCTGGCGTGCCCAGCAGGACTCGAACCTGCAACCTATTGCTTAGAAGGCAATTGCTCTATCCAATTGAGCCATGGGCACACAACGCAACACATTATAACCTTTTTTTTTCAAAAAACAAGGATGCAATTCTGCTTGCCACTGACCACTTATACTAACACTATCCACTTATCTGTTTTTCTTCCTATATCCCCGGGGGCGTGAATGTGGTAAAATCAAATCAACCAAACAAGGGGGAAAATATGAAACGGTTGATTCAATTTTGTGTTGCGATGGTAATTTCTTTTTTGCCGGGGATTTTCGGTGTGTTCTTTACACCGCACGGTGATTCAGATATATGGTATATGGCACTTAACAAATCGAACCTTACCCCGCCGGGTGTGGTGTTTGGTGCCGCGTGGACGATTTTATATGCACTGCTTGGGTTTGCGTTGTATTTGGTTATTAAAAGCGCGCGTGGAAAGTCGGAAAAAATGATGGCCTATGTTTTGTTTGCGGCGCAAATGTTATTGAATGCGGGTTGGTCATATTTGTTCTTTGGGTTGCATATGACGGGATTGGCACTTGTTGTGTTGTTGGGCCTGTTTATAATTTCAATATGGATGGCGCGCGTGTTTAATGGCATCGATAGAAAAGCGATGTTGTTGGTCATACCGTATTTGTTGTGGATGATGTTTGCATTCTATCTGAACGCGTATATTACATTGATGAATTAAATCTTAAGGATTTTGAATTCAGAATCGCCAACATTAAGGTAGTGCAGCCCCAGTTCTTCGACGTAATCGGGGCTGTAACTTTTTAATAAATCAATATGGTGGCGGATGGTGTAAAGTTTCTTTTGTTCCGTTACCAATTCCGTGCGTTCCGCGTTCAGATGCCATATGTTCGTGACAAAATGGGCAACATTTACTTCGCCGAAAAAGATTCGGACGAACGCAAACAGTGCGAACGCCGCAAAGAATACGCCGAATTTGCCACGGATACCGCCACGCCATGCGCGACCGATAAAGCCAAATAAATTTTTGATTTTGTCTTTCATCCGTGGCATTATATCACAAATGATAACCAATAATCAAATTTTTGCTGCACCGATGGCGGGAATTTCTGATTACCCGTTTCGGCGAATGATACGCGAATTTGCACCGGGTGTTCCCGTTGTGACGGAAATGATATCTTGTCATTCGTTGGTTGAACAACATAAAAATTGTCCGCGGAATTTTGATAACTATGGCACAGAGGGTAATGTTGGAACCCAGATTTTTGGTGCCGTGCCGGATTTGATGGCGGATGCCGCGCGAATTTTAGAAGATGCGGGTGCGACATGGATTGATATAAACATGGGTTGCCCGGTGCCAAAGGTTGCAACGCGTGCGAATGCGGGGGCCTTTTTAATGCGCGACCATGGGTTGGCGGGGCGGATTATTTCGGCGGTGGTGCGTGCGGTTAAAATTCCGGTGTCGGTTAAGACGCGACTTGGGTGGGATAACGAAAATATGGATTGGGTCGATTTGGTGCATGTGGCGGCGGACGCGGGCGCGAAGTTTTTGACACTACATGGGCGGACGCGGGCCCAGGGATACACCGGCATGGCGGTGCATCCGAAAATTAAAGATATGCCGATTCCGATTATTGCAAATGGTGACATTGTGGATGCGGCGGGTGTGCAAAATGCGATTGATAACGGGTATGCCGGCGCGATGATAGGGCGTGCGATGATGGGCCGGCCATGGGTTTTTGGTGAAATTTTGGGGACGGGGCAAAAACCCGAAAATATTGGTGAATTGGTGATGCGGCACTTGGATTTAGTATTGGAATACTATGGTGTGCGTGCCGGTGTGCCAATGTTTAGAAAACACCTTGCGTGGTATTCGGCCGGTATGCCGAATTCAAGTGATTTTCGGGTAAAAATCAATCAGATAACCGACGAAAATGAAATGAAACAAGAAATTTTGCAATTTTGGGGTTGCGTTGCGAAAAGATAGGTCTATGATAGGTATAACGATAACAAAAAGGTTTGCGCCATGGCAGAAGAATTTACAGATTTACAAATGAACCCAGAAATGACGGCGGGTGAAATGTTGCGAATGGCACGGACAACCGGGCGGCGTAAACGTGAAATTCAAACAATTTCAAAGCAACTTTGTATACGTGAAGAGTTCTTGCAGGCGTTAGAGGACGGCGATTATACCGTTTTACCGGAGGTGGTTTATACATTGGGTTTTGCGCGGAACTATGCGATGGAATTGGGGTTGGATCCCGATTTGATTGTGGCCAAGATTAAAAAGGAATTGGGGATAATGAAATTGGCCGAAGCAATGGTTGCGCAAAAGACGGAACAGCCAAAGTCCATAAATGTTGAAAAAACAGAGAAAATTGAAAAAGTAGAGAAAGTCGAAAGAGCCGAAAAGAAAGGTGTTGTCGGTGAAAAAAAATCTAAAACTTGGTCTTATGTGAAAAAACATTGGGTTTGGTTTGCCGGTGGTGTGTTGGTGTTGGTTGGTGTGTTGGTTGCATTGGTTTTGATTTTGCCGTCCGCCGATGAAGGGGTTGCACCGGTTCGCCAAATTGTTCAGGTTTCTGCACCCCAGCAGGTTATTGTGACGGAACCGAAATATACATTAGATGTGCGTGAAAAGTTTGGGAGCGAAAACGCGGATAGTGCGGATATCGTGATTCAGGCGGTCAAAGAATCTTGGGTGAAAATTGAAGATGCGCGTGGCAAAACCGTGTTTAGTCGTGTATTGGTTCCGGGTGATATTTACTATGTGCCGGCGGGGAACAAGCACAAGGGGACTTTTGGCAATGCGGGCGCGATAGAGGTTTGGATAAACAATGAATTGGTTGGTAAAATCGGTGATGATAATGTTCGTAAAACCGGTGTTACATTGGATGCGGAAAAATTGGCCAAGAAAAAATCGGATAAATAGTTTTTCGTTGGTTATTGAAAACAAATAAAAAAGTTCTATATTTAGTGCCATGAGTGGCGTTATAAAAATTCGCGGTGCACGCGAAAATAATCTTAAAAATATCGATTTAGACATACCAAAGAATAAATTGGTGGTCGTGACCGGTGTATCCGGGTCGGGAAAATCGTCACTTGCGTTTAATACGATTTATGCCGAAGGGCAAAGGCGGTATGTCGAATCGCTGTCAAGTTATGCACGGCAATTTTTAGATATGCAAAAAAAGCCGGATGTTGATTTAATCGAAGGTTTGGCGCCGGCAATATCAATAGAGCAGAAAACCACATCGAAAAATCCGCGTTCGACCGTTGGAACGGTGACGGAAATATATGATTACCTGCGACTTTTATGGGCGCGAATCGGTGTGCCATATTCGCCGGTGACGGGATTACCAATAAAATCGCAAACGATTGCGGAAATGGTTGATATGACAATGGATATTCCTGCCGGGACACGTGCGTTTATTATGGCGCCACTGGTTCGGTCGCGCAAAGGTGAATACAAAAAGGAAATTGCGTTTTTGGTAAAGCAAGGGTACCAACGTGTAATTATTGACGGTGAACTTTATGATTTAACGGCGGTGCCGCCACTTGATAAAAATAAAAAACACGACATTTTTGTTATCGTTGATCGGATTCAAATGCCGGCGGCGGATGCAACGGATTCGGAACGTGAAGAATTTCGTTCACGTATTTATTCTTCGTTTGAAGGGTCGTTGCGCCTGGTGCCGGGGTCGGTGATTTTGCGGCGGTTGGATACGAACGAAGATGTTCTTTATTCACAAAATTATGCGTGCCCCGTTAGTGGTTTTGCCGTACCGAAAATTGAACCGCGGTTGTTTTCTTTTAATGCGCCGATTGGTGCGTGCAGTGCGTGCGATGGTTTGGGTGTGCAGTTAAATATGTCGCCTGATTTGGTTATTCCCGATCCATCAAAGTCGATTTTGGACGGGGCGATTGCGCCGTGGTCGCGGGGTGGAATGTTGTCGCAATTTGAACACTTGATAAATGCGTTGCACCGACAATATAAAATTCCACTTGGGAAACCGTGGCATATGCTTAGTGCGGAACACAAAAACATTATTCTATACGGTACGGGTGATACACCGATAAAGATAAATTGGAACGGGTTCGTTTATGAAAAACCGTTCGAAGGTGTGATACCAAACATTGAGCGGCGGTGGCGCGAATCTGAATCCGATGCGATGCGGGCGGAATTGGCAAAGTATCAATCGGAAAAACCGTGTCCGGTGTGTCATGGAAAACGTCTTAATGTTCAGGCACTTTGCATAAAAATAAATGGTGCGGATATTATTGATGTTTGTGATATGTCGATCGATGATTCGTATACATGGTTTATGGATTTGCCGAAACATCTAAGCAAACAAGAAAACGATATCGCGAAAATGGTTCTGCGCGAAATAACAAGTCGTTTGTTTTTCCTTAAAAATGTTGGACTTGGGTATTTAACAATGTCGCGGATGGCGGGAACACTTTCGGGGGGCGAAGCGCAACGGATTCGTCTTGCGTCACAGATTGGCAGTGGCCTGTCGGGCGTTCTGTATGTTTTGGATGAACCGTCGATTGGTTTGCATCAAAGTGATAATGACAAACTGCTTGAAACACTAAAAATGCTGCGCGATAAAGACAACAGTGTGATTGTTGTTGAACATGACGAAGACGCAATGCGGGCGGCAGATTACCTTATTGATATTGGTCGTGGCGCGGGTGTGAATGGTGGAAATGTTATTGCCGCCGGCACCCCGGCCCAGGTTATAAAAAATAAAAATTCCCTTACGGGTCAGTATTTGTCGGGTGCAAAGAAAATTCCAGTTCCGAAAAAACGGCGTGCCGGCAATGGACAAAAAATTACCATATATGGTGCGCGGGAAAATAATTTGAAAAATATCGATGTTGAATTTCCGCTTGGCAAATTTATTGCGCTGACGGGTGTGTCGGGTTCGGGAAAGTCCACATTGTTGTTGAATACGTTGTATCCGGCATTGATGCGCGCGCTGTATGGTTCGAAACTTGAATCCGGGGCGCATGATATTATTCGCGGTATGGAAAATATAGACAAGGTTGTTGACATCGACCAATCACCCATCGGGCGCAGCCCGCGCAGCAACCCCGCAACATATACCGGTGTGTTTTCGAATATCCGTGATTTCTTTGCCGAATTGCCAGAGGCCAAGGCACGCGGATATGGCCCAGGGCGGTTTTCGTTTAATGTAAAAGGTGGCCGGTGCGAGGCATGTCAGGGTGACGGCCAGATAAAAATTGAAATGAATTTCTTGGCCGATGTGTATGTTGAATGCGACAAATGCCACGGCACGCGATATAACGAAGAAACATTGGCGGTAAAATACAAGGGAAAATCAATTGCGGACGTGTTGGATATGACCGTGGACGAAGCGTATCGGTTTTTTATCAATCATCCACAGATTAGTCGCAAGTTAGAATTACTGAAACGCGTTGGTTTGGATTATATAAAATTGGGACAAAGTTCACTTGACCTTTCGGGGGGCGAAGCCCAACGTATAAAATTATCCAAAGAATTATCGGCGCGTGGTACGGGCCAAACGCTTTATATCTTGGACGAACCGACGACGGGACTGCATTTTGAAGATATTAAACAGTTGCTTGGTGTTCTGCATGAATTTGTAGAGCAGGGCAACACCGTAATTGTTATTGAACATAATTTGGAAGTTATCAAAACCGCGGATTGGATTATCGACCTGGGGCCGGTGGGGGGCGCGGGTGGTGGTCGCGTGATCGCAACGGGGACGCCCGAAGATGTGGCGCGTAATCCGGAATCACTCACCGGAAAATATTTGGCAAAGTATCTGGACAAATAGGGTTTTGTAAAATAAAATCTAGTAAAAAAAGGAGAACAAAATGTTTGGATTTGGCAAAAAGAAAAAAGAAGAAAATGTAAATTTGGAAGAACCACATGTGCCAAAGGGCATGAAGGAAACCGCCGAACGTATGATGGCGGGCGTGTTCGATATGAACGATATGTTGGCGCAATTGAAACAGATTAAGAAAATGAGTAATTTTAGTGGATTGCTTAAAATGGTGCCTGGTATGTCGAACGCGGTGTCGGCAATCAAAGAAAAAATTAAGGACGGCAGTGTTGATTCGCAAATTAAGATATTAGAGGCGATGACCGCCGCCGAACGCGCAGAACCGGAAAAAATCTTTGCCAATGCCAAGGCGCGTATCGCCGAGGCCGCGGGCGTCACGGTACGTGATGTGGAACACATTATTAAACAATACACAAAAATGAAACAGCAAATGTCGATGATTCAGCGCATGGGTGGTATGGAGGCCGTTATGGAACGTATGAAACAGGGTGGTGGTGAACCTGGCGCAAAGTAAAGGATTGAAAATATGGCAACAGAAATTAGAGATATAAGAAGTAAACCGTTATATAACCCACAAACAGGGAAATTGCTTGGCTGGGATTTAAGTTGGAATTGTGCTGACCCAGAATTTGGTTGTCTGTGGAATGTTAAGCAAAAATCGCGTTTCTTTGAAGAACGGTGGTACAGGAATAGTTACAAGGCAATGTGTCGATTCCAAAGTAGTTTATTAGCCGGACAAAATGAAAATAACAAATAATAAATCCCACACTCGCCCTGATGACCGCCGTTCGGTGGCGAACGGCGCAGGCGGGCTCTGCGGGATGACAATAAAATGAAAATAACAAATAAAAAAATTGCGAAACATAAATCTTCGGTGGCGTGGTTAACGCGCCAGGCCGCCGACCCATATGTCGCGCGGGCACGGCGTGATGGTTATCGGGCGCGGGCGGCATATAAACTTATCGAAATAAATGAAAAATATAAATTTTTGAAAAACGGACAAACGGTTGTGGATTTAGGTGCGGCGCCGGGGTCATGGTCGCAATTTATTGCGCGGACTTTTCCAAAGACAAAAATCTTTGCGATGGATTTGTTGGAAATAACACCTATCAACAATGTTGAATTTTATCAGGGCGATTTTACAACGGACACGGCGTTGGATTGGTTGACGGAAAAACTAAAATTGGATGATAATGCAAACGGTGTGGTTGATGTCGTTGTGTCGGATATGGCGCCGAATACCGTTGGACATCAAAAGACCGATCACCTGCGCCAAATGGTGTTATTGGAATATGCGTTCGATTTTGCGTGCCGTGCGTTGCGGCCCGGTGGGACATTTGTTGCAAAATCTTTTACGGGTGGAACAACGAATGAGTTATTGAAGCAAATAAAACAGAAATTCGAATCGGTGCATCATGTGAAACCGGCGGCGTCGCGCAAGGATTCTGTTGAAATGTTTATTGTTGGACTTGGGTTCAAAAATAATGTATAATGTGTTCATAAAATAAAGGAGAGAAAATGCCAGTTGCAAAAAAGAAAACATCAGCAAAGAAAACAACAACAGCGAGAAAATCCGTGAAACGTGCGCCGGCGCGTCGTGCGGTCGTGCGTGAAGTTCCGGTTCAAACACCGCGGCGTCGCATGGTCGGACCGCTTTCGGCGATTGCAAGTTTTTGGCGTCGATATTTTGATTTTGTTGGGCGTTCAACGCGTGCGGAATTTTGGTTTGGATATTTGTTTGCATACATTGTGAATTTCTGTTTCGCGTATTTTATCGGTGGAACGGTATCTTTGGTGGTTAGTGCGATTTTGTTCATCCCGGTGCTGGCGCTTTCGGTTCGCCGCTTCCGTGATGCGGGAATTTCGGTGTGGCTTTATCTTGTGCCGGTGTTGTTGGTGTATTTGATACCGGTGATTCGCGGTTCGGCATGGT
The DNA here is from genome assembly GCA_045612805.1 of Candidatus Enterousia sp. GTDB lineage: Bacteria > Pseudomonadota > Alphaproteobacteria > Rs-D84 > Rs-D84 > Enterousia. Next base: position 125,116 of record JAZKZR010000001.1, on the reverse strand, counting down.
ACACGATGATATCATTTGGGTATGTGTCGTCGGGTATGGCATTGTACGCGTTGTTCTTTATCATCGATACGATATTCAATATCGTGGTTGCATGCTTGCCAAGTAAGAGATAAGTGGTAAGTGTTAGTGTTAGTTGTTAGTGAACCGGCGCAATGCGCCGGTTTCATTATTTGTTTACACTAACCACTATTTCGGGAAGTGGATTGAACGTTGTGTTGCGGCGGATGTTTGCATCGCACCAAACCGCGCATTCATCACAAATGGTGTAATAAAGTTGTTTGTATCCGGATTATATTGTGCACCATTAAGAACGATTATCACCGGATTTTCACCGTCGCAATCGATACTATATTTCGACGGGTCGTATCTTTTCCCGTAACAATTGCCACTTAGTGTTGCGACATAGTTCATTTCGGCCAATTCGTGGCATGTTGGCGCGGGACCAATTTCGCCATTTGCGACCGTTTCCGTTGGATTCGATAAAATTCCATTACACCAAACACGTACGTATTCGCCGTTTATCAAAACCATTGCGCCGTTTTGTGATGTTTTGCGTGCGCCATAGCAACCTTCGGCGGTGACATAAATGTTTGTATCAAAATCAGAACTTATTCCGTTGCCACGCGCAATGTCGTCACGGTTCATCGCAATGGCATCCGTGCCGCCCGAACTAAGTGCGGCCGCACATATAATCTTTCGCCCACGGCAATTGCCGGATGTGTCCCAACTGGTGTCCGAATCTGTATCGATGCCGGGTGTGTTCCGTGTATAGCAAAGCGCATCGTTGATTGTGCATATTGTGTCATGCATCCACCAAAAATCAGTTGTCGCGCCAAACGCGGCACCATATGCGGTACAACCGATAAATAAAATTGCAAATTGCTTTTTCATTTTTCCTTTCCCCCGTATTATATCAGTTTTTTTTGCCCGGTGCAAGTTATCTATGGTTCGCGACAAATGCCCCATTTTTCATTTGCATTTGTTTGGTTATAGAAATCCATATACTTTGGTGCGGATGTATCGTTTGTCCATGTGCCGCCCATGTCGGTGCATTCGCGCGCAAGTACCGTTGCCATGTCGGTGCGCACCGAATCCATAACTGCGTTCACATCGGCCAAGACCGATATTGGCAATACGGCGTTGGGTTGTGCATAGTCGGATGGACGCATACAATACTGCATCGCATAGTTCACCATTTTTTGATATAAACTGCCCGCATAATCGTCGCAATCAACACCAACACGGTGTGGACCGTTTGCGTCGCATACCCATTCATCGTCGTCTGGACAGACCATACATTTATGTTTGCCGTTATATAGGTCAAGATAAAATCCAGATTTGCAACTTGTATATTCGCGGTTTTCCCAACACATGTATTCTGATGATGGGTTGCCAACGATATTGTTGATGAAATTATCGTCCGGACGCACAAGCGGGCCGGTATATGAACCCGGTTGAACATAATTGCAATCGGGGTTGTTTGCATAACTGATATCGCCGGGGGTATAAACACGGCAACCGTATGGATATTCGTGTGTTGTGTCATTGTTTGAAACGCGGCACAGTTTTTTCGCATAATCTTTCAGGGTCCCTAGGCAATTTTGCGAAATCTTTTGGCTTACGATATTGCGCATTTCCGTCACCAATCGTTGAAGTCCGTTCGGACCACCACCGTAAAGGTTGCTGCATGTTTCCAATTTTTCCGAACATTGTTCTTCGGACAATTCAAGACGCGCACCAAGCAACATTTGTTCTTCGATATTACTGTAATCACGAAGTTGCGATGTTTTCGTGTCATAGCATGTATTCACAACATCCATACATTCGTTTTTAACCTGTTGAATGCGCGACTGTTGACCTTGGTATATTTCGGTTATCGCCTGGCGCAGGTATTCGTCCCAAACCGTATCCGCGATGTCGCGGCATGTTTCAAGTGTGTGTTCGGCAAATTTCCGCTTTGCATTTAATTCGGTTACAAGTTTGGCGTTTATGCTGTTGGTTAAAATGTTGCCGGACAGTGAAATCTGGTCATTCAATTTATAGAAATTTTTTGAATATATTGGGCTGCCGGTTGCGCGTTCAATGTAAAGGCCGGTTAAATCCAAACAATGAATATAGTTTGCACCGCATGCCGTGTCCGCGGTTATGTCCGCGCGCACGCCGGCGATGCATTCATTTATCGCGGTTGAATTGTGCGAATCATAATTTTGAAGTCGCGCCGCATTCATTTCCCGATTCGTTTCACGGATTGCGGCGTTTGCGCTTATCGATTGTTTTTCAAGTGCGGTTAGTAATATCGAACAATCGTTTTCAATATACATTCCATATGCCGATGCGACCATATTTAGTGTTGTCATCGATGAACATGTTGGCATTACCAATTCGGCGCACTGGGCATGAACGGCGTTGTATAATGGTTCCCCCGTAAGGTTCGCGATGTTTGCGCCGGATACAATATCGGTTGTGTTCCATATTTGGTTTATGTTGCCGGCAATATCCAATGTGCCCGCGGTCGATAGTGAATTTGTTTTCGCCTTTTTTAATACATCGCCGATGGCGGTCAATTTTTTATTTGATGCAGAATTATCGTGTGTGCCGGCAAGTTTCTTTTCGCCGTCACTTGCCGATAGCATTGCTTTGACTTCTTCGGGGGTTTTTAGAATTGCATCGATATTAAGGTCTTTGAAATCTTGCAATTGTGTGGACGTTTGGCTAAGCGCGTTTTCGCGCGATTGCACCGTGTTCAATTTTGATGAACATATACAGCGACGATAATGGTCGTCAACAGTTGCACAAAATTGATCCATGCATGAAAAATACGCCGCATAGCAATTATGATATTTTTCATCAAATGTATTTGTTGGAATTGTTTGCGTTGCCATCGCGCGTGCGGTTGCCCCGCGGTTCGTTGTGGCGCGCGATGTGATGCGCGCAACCGCCGCGGTTGTTATTGCGCCCCGTGGGTTTGTTGCAGTGCGCCCCACGCGTGCCACCCCGGTTCGGGCATTCGTTGCGCGGTTTGAAACGGCGCGTGTAATGGTTGCGGTGCGCGATGCGACATTTTGACCACCCCGGGTGGTTTCATTTGTTTGCACGCGTGATGGTGAATTTTGGGTGCGAACCGCCGCCAACGCCGACATGGCGCATAACGCGCATAGTGCAAAAGAAAGTATTTTTCCTTTCATCCCTTTACTAAAACAATGCTAGCAAAAAAATAAAAAATCCCGCAAGTAGTTTTTGAGGATAGCGGTTAGTGTTTCGTACATATTTTCGTTGCAGAATTTTTGTGGCATGATACAATCGTTCGGTAATGAAAAAGGGGTTAAAAATGTATGATTCAAATAATGTCTTTGCAAAAATTATTCGTGGGGAAATACCATCGAAGAAAGTTGTCGAAAACGAATATGCGATGTCTTTTTATGATGTGAACCCGATGTGTGAAAAGCATGTTTTGGTTGTGCCAAAGGGTGAATATGAAAATATCCTTGATTTTGCGCGGCGGGCACCCGCGGTGGAACAGGCGGGATTTTGGGATTGCTTTGTCAAAACCGCGGATGCGGTTGGGGTGGATAGCCAATTTAATGTCTTTGCAAATGCGGGATTGGATGCGCCGCTCTTTAACCAAAGTGTGTTTCATTTCCACCTGCATTTAATTGCGGGCGAAAAGACACCGGCGTGTATCAACATTATGAAAGAAATGCTATGCCAAGAATAAACTTGCGTGTGATTCCGCGTGCGCGACAGAATAAAATTACCACCGATGCAGATGGGACACTTCGTGTGCATATAACCGCCGCACCGGTTGATGGCGCGGCGAATGACGCGGTTATTCGCGCACTGGCCGATTTTTTTGATGTGCCGAAATCGCAAATAAAAATCATCCGTGGCGCCACGTCGCGGGACAAGGTGGTGGAATTACTTTGAATCCTTGTAATTCAAAACCGCGTCCATAAGTTCGTTGGGGGTGCCACAGATATTGACCTTGTAATCGTCCAATGTTTCAATAAATTTATTGTTTAACATATCGATAATCAAATTATGGAACGATGCCCAAAATCGGCAAGTATTCAAAAAGAATATCGGTTTGGATGTTTCGCCAATTTGTTGCATGGTTAAAATATCCGTCACTTCGTTCAATGTTCCAATGCCGCCGGGCAGTATGATAAATGCATCGGCCAATTCAAACATTTTTTGTTTCCGTTCGTTCACGCCACCGACAATTTCGACCTTTATGTGTTTATGGACAGGTTCTTGGAGGGCGATAACATGTTCGGTTGAAATGCCGGTCACGTGTGCGCCGTTTTTAAGTGCGGCACTGGCCACCGTGCCCATCAATCCGACATTTCCGCCACCAAATACCATGTTAAGGCCGTTTTTTGCAATAAGTTCACCCACCAAATCGGCGTCGTGCATAAATTCAGGGTATAATCCAAATGTATGACTGCAATAAACCGCAACAGTTTTGATTTTATGTTTCATATCTTTTTTTCCTTTATTTTTCGGGATTATAGCATAGAATATAACGGTTATGAACAAAAATTTTGTAAATTTTATGAGAAAATATGCCGGCCATAAAATCGCCGTCGCCGTTAGTGGTGGGGTTGATTCGGTTGCGTTGCTGTATTGGATGGCGGAAATTATGCCTGGGGATATTGTGTGTTTGCATGTGAATCACGGCCTGCGTGCCGCCGCGGAAACCGAAACACAATACGTTAGGGATTTGTGCAAAAAACTAAATGTGCCGTGTCATGTTTTTTATTGGGACGGGGAAAAGCCGGAAACCGGGGTCGAAGACGCGGCGCGCCTTGCGCGGTATAAAATGATGACTGATTTTTGCCATAAAAATGGAATTGAATTTATCGCCACCGCGCACCAGGCGGATGATCAAATCGAAACTTTTTTGATGAACCTTGGGCGGGGCAGTGGGGTTTACGGCCTGGCGGCGATGCGGGGCGAAGGTTTAATGAACGGGATTAAAATTATTCGGCCGCTTTTGTCGGTGTTTCGGCGGGAACTGCGTGCGTTTTGCGATTCGCGTGGTATTAGGTATTTTTCTGATGAAATGAACGATGACCCGCATTATACGCGTGTGCGCATTCGGCAAAATCGGCATTTGTTATATGACAAACTTGGTATTTCTGATGAACGCATTTTGACCGCAATAGAAAACCTTGGGCGTGTGCGGGGCGAACGCGAATTAAACCTTGGGCGATTGGTGCGGCGTGTGGTGCGTGGAAACCGTGCAGTGTTTGATGAAACTTTTCTATTTGACCTGGGCGATGATATTAGGTTAAAGTTTATCGGAACAATTATTCGCCGAATTGGGGGGGACAGGTATTTACCACGGTTGGATTCGTTGTTGCGTGCCACGGAAATGTTGCGTGCGGATTGTAAATTCACACTGGGGCATTGCACGGTGCGACGATTGCGCGGTCAAATCTTGGTCGTTCCCGAAGGCGAAAAAACAAGCTTTAGGAAAAAACATGGAAAAAAATATATTCAAAAATTCAAATAGGTCCCGCTTTGGAATTTCAACGATTTTCTTTGGTATTTTTGTCGCGTTATTCTTGGCGGTGGTTGTAAATTCGTTTGTTGCGGAAAATAATTCGAACGGTGTGGTGCGGTCCGAACCGGTGGAACTGTCTTTTTCCGATGTGTTGCGGCGCGCTGATGAAATTCAGACGATGAATGTTCGTGGTGATATGGCAACGGGGAAAATGCGCGATGGAACGGAATATCGTGCGACCATTGCGTATAGCCCTGAAATGCTTGAAAAATTTGCGGACCGTGGCACGGCGGTTTCGATTGACACGTCCAAGGGTTGGGTTGATTACCTTGGGGTGTGGGTGCCGATTATTATGGGCGTGCTGTTTATATGGTGGATTTTCCGCGGACTTCGTGGTGGCGGCGCGGGAATCGGGCGGGCATTGGTTGGGCAAAACCCGACCAAGGTTGTGACAGGAAAACCCAAGACCACATTCAAAGATGTCGCCGGAATCGATTCGGAAAAACAAGAATTGAGTGAGGTTGTAGATTTTCTGCGCGATAAATCAAAGTTTGCCGCCGTTGGTGCGCGTGTGCCGCGGGGGGTGTTGCTGTCGGGGGAACCGGGGACGGGTAAAACATTGCTTGCGCGGGCGATTGCTGGCGAAGCGAATGTTCCGTTCTTTGCCACATCGGGCAGTGATTTTTCCGGAATCATCGTCGGTTTGGGTGTTGCAAAAATCAAAGATATCTTTGAAATGGCAAAGCGGAATGCGCCGTGCTTGCTGTTTATTGATGAAATCGATGCGATAGGTCAACGGCGCAGTCAAAATTCGTTCAATGACCAAGATCGCGAACAGACGTTGAATCAATTACTGATTGAAATGGACGGTTTTTCAAATGAAACTGGAATTATTGTGATTGGCGCGACGAATCGACCGGATATGTTGGACCCTGCGCTGTTGCGGCCGGGTCGGTTCGATAGGCAGGTGCACATTGATTTGCCGGATATGGCGGGGCGCGAAGAAATTTTGAAACTGCACGCGAAAAAAATCAAAATGCACGAAGGCGTTGACCTTGGGAAACTTGCGCGCGGAACGACCGGGTTTTCGGGCGCGGACCTTGAAAATTTGTTGAACGAGGCCGCATTGCACGCCGTGCGTTCGGGGCGTAAACTGGTCGCGGATGAAGATATAGAAGAAGCGCGCGATAAATCACTGATGGGGCCACGTAAAATTCGCAAGATGCGCCCCGAAGATATCAAACTGACCGCCTATCACGAGGCCGGACATGCATTCGCCAGTACCGCGTTCGCCGGCATCGCCGACCCGATACACAAGGCGACGATTATTCCGCGCGGGCGGGCATTGGGGATGGTGCAACATTTGCCGATTGATGACAAAGTGTCCATGAGTTTGGCCGAAGTTAGGGCGAATTTGGTAATCGACCTTGCCGGGCGGGCGGCCGAAGAAATTTTCTTTGGCGCGGATAAAATTACGACCGGGGCGGAATCGGATATCGCGGCGGCGACGGCATTGGCGCGGCGTTCGATAACTATGTCGGGACTTTCGAATAAAATCGGTATGGTTTCCGTGAACCAGGCGCAAACGTTTGGTGCGCGCGTGCCGCTGGAGACCGCATCTGAAAAAACCGCCGAAATGGTTGATGCGGAAATACGCGCGTGGACCGATGCGGCGTATAAAGACGCAGTTAAAATATTGACCAAAAATAAAGCGACCGTTGAAAAATTGGCAAATGAATTGTTGAACCGTGAAACACTGACCGGGGATGAAATTATGGAAATTGTTTCTGGTAAGAAATCTGCAAAAAAGGTAACGGCGGCGGCAAAACCCAAAAAGGCGCGTGTTGCAAAAAAATAAATTTGAAGTTTTACAGATGGAACCCGAATTTACCAATTCTGTATTGGTGACATCGGGCGCGGATGCGGTAATCTTTGATGCGTGGGGGCGGGGCGATGCGTGGGAAAAATTATTGAATACGCGAAAATTAAACCTGTGCGCAATTTACGCAACCCATGGACACAGTGACCATATTAGTGCCGCGCCGGAACTTGCCAAAATTTATAATGTGCCGTGGTTTCTGAATTCGGCGGATGTGCCATTGATTTTATGGGGGAACCAGATTTTGGATTTTTGGGAATTGCCACGGATTCCGGATGATTTTGTAAAACCAAATGATTTGCGTGCGGGGAAAACGAAAATTCTTGGTGATATAGATATGGAAATAATCGCGGCGCCGGGGCATTCGGCGGGTGGTGTTATGTTTTACTTTCCGGAATATAAAATTTTACTAAGTGGTGATACGATTTTTCGTGATGGCGTGGGACGCGTCGATTTGCCGGGCGGAAACGCCGATGAATTACAAAAAACGATTTCCGAACTTGTTGCGCGCAATTTGCCCGACGATACATACGTTGTTCACGGCCACGGCACGGATTCCATGATGCGTGATATCAAGGCGCGGTTTTATGCGTAGTTTATAGAGTGTGACGGCTCTCTGGAAAAATTTTTTCATCATCGAATTTATAACATTTGCGTTGTGATAAAATTTGACATCGTTATAAATTGTGCTATCCTTTCTGGCGGTATTTATAACAAAAGGATAAAAAAATGGACAATGCTAAAACACAAACCCGTGTATATTTCGGAGCACCTGGATATGACAGTTTGTCATGTGGATATTTGCCGAATGATAAAATATATGAATATTTGGAAAAATTGAGCAAACAAGATTTGGGTAAGCCACATTGTGCACGATATGGATTTTCTTTTACAGGTTATCCGTATAACAAAAATTTTAAGCAAACTTTAATCATAGAGTCCATTATCGAAAACGGCGTATGCAGTGTATATGGCCTGAATCCGTTATGTGGCGCACGCAGTGTTGGTGGGTGTTTCCGCAAATTAAAAAAGGGAGAATGTAAAGACCCGTTTGTTATAGAAAATATCGGAAAGGTTTTCTGGCCCGATAAATATGAAAAACAAAAATAATAACAAACCCCGAAGAAATTCGGGGTTTTTAGATTGTAAATACCAAAACCCGCGTAATGCCGGCCAGGTCGCGGTCGGCGCGGATGAATTTCCAACCGGCGTATTCAAAAATTTTTCGGACCGATACTTCCGCACCCGCGCCGATTTCGATATATAATTTTCCGCTTTCCGCAATCCAGTTTTTTGCATTTTTTGCAATTTGTTCGTATGCCGCCATGCCGCGGTTTTTCGCATAAAGTGCAATGCGCGGGTCGTGCGTTGCGCCCGCATCAACGCGCGGGTCGCCCATTGCAATATATGGCGGATTCGAAACGATGATATCAAATTTTTCGCGCGTCATTTTGTGGTTTGCAAACGAACCGTGCTTTATTTTTATTCGGTCGCGCAGGTTCAGTTTTTTTATGTTTCGGCGTGCCACACGCAGTGCGCCACGTGATATATCGACCGCCATGCCGGTTGCGGAATCGATATTTTTAACCAGTGCGGCGATTATGCAACCCGTGCCCGTTCCCAAATCTAAAATTCTTGGGGCGTGCCACCCGTCCGATAAAACAGATTCAACCAATGTTTCGGTGTCGGGGCGTGGGTCCAGTGTTTTGCGGTTCGTATAAAATTCCAAACCATAGAACCATTTTTTATGTATGATTTTTGCGATTGGTATGCCGCGACGCAACCGGTGCGCGATTATATGTGCGCGAAACCACGAAATTTTTGGAAAGTTGTCAGTAATAATTCGGGCGGCGCGAATGCCGCCGGCATCTTTCAAAAGTTCAAATGCTTGATTTATTGTCATAAAACTATTATAATGGACGCCATGGAAAAAGCAAAAAATATTATAACTTCTAAGAAATTTGTCCGCGCGGTTTTATGGATTGCGGGGGCATGCGCGGTGATTGCGGTTGTGGTTGTTTTATGGGCCGTTTTGCGCGGACGGACGGTGGACGATGTTCCGGGAACGGCGGACTTTGTGACGGAAACGATTGCGCCGGTGGATAATAAAACGACGGTTATAAATGTTGTGGCGGGCGATACACTTTCGAAAATTTTGTCGGCCAATGGCGTCGGGGGCAAAGATATAAATTCCATCGCCGGTGTTTTAAAGGCCAAAGCGGGCATAACGGGACTTCGCGCGGACAAGGATAAAATTGAAATCGTGCGCGACGGTGGGCCTGATACGCCGATAACAAAAATTGTTGTTTTGCCGGGGCCGTGGCGGCGTGTGGAATTGACCTGTGACGATGCGGGGGTGTGGAATTGCAACGCGATTGATATTGAACGCGATACGCGCCTGGTCTATCGCCAAGGGGAAATTTTGGACGGCGACAGTTTTTACCTTGCCGGGATGCGGGCAAATATTCCGGCGGGAATTTTGGCGGATGTTTATGATTTGTTGGCGTGTGAAATGGACTTTGAACGTGATGTGCGCGCGGGGCAAAAGTTTTCTGTGTTGTATGAAGAAAACTATCATGACAATGTGCATGTTGATAACGGTGCGGTGTCGGTTGTGTCATTTGATGCGCTGCGTGGGAATGTGAAAATGTATCGGTTCAAAAAGGCCGATAAAACGGTCGGGTATTATGACCCAAATGGAAATGGCGCGATTAAATCACTGAAGCGCACGCCGATAAATAATGCGAAAGTGACAAGCAGTTTTTCAACGCGGCGTAAACATCCCGTGTTGGGATTTACGCGTGCGCACAAGGGTGTCGATTTTCGTGCGCCGACCGGAACACCGATTCCGTCCGCCGGCGCGGGGCGTGTCGTTGCGCGGGGATATAATCGCGGGCATGGAAACTTCGTGCGGATTCGTCATAATGGTTCGTTTGAAACACTCTATGCACACATGTCAAAGTTTGCAAAAAATGTAAAGGTCGGAACGACCGTAAAGCAGGGACAAATTATCGGCTATTCGGGGTCAACCGGACTTTCGACGGGGCCGCATTTGCACTATGAAATTATCAAGGACGGCAAGCATGTAAATCCGATGACCGTAAAGTTGCCGGCGATAAATAATTTGGACGCGGAAAATAAAAAGAAATTCTTGGAATATCGCGCGACACTGGACAAGGCGATTGAAGATTTGGAAAATAACCCCAAAGGGTTTATTCAGTTGTAAAGGGTCATTTGCTTTGGTGTTTATAAACTTTGCGCCGGGCGGCCAGTTGCTGACACGCCTGTTCGTATCCACGTAACGCTTTTTGAACTTTGGGTTCTTTAACAAAAGCATCTTTATCAAAGACCACTTTATAATAAGCATGACGATACCCATCCCCCGGGGTTTCGTATACAACATATTTGTATAAATAATCGGTTCCACTGAGGTTAATAAAACGGGATATTTTCCGACTGTAACGTGCTGAATCACGTTCTGCTGTCTTTTGTGGAATCATCACATAATTCGCAAAATTGATTGTATCCACCGATTTTACCGCACGTGAATGCGTGGATTCCAAAACCTGTTCTGTTCCATATTTTCGTGCTTGATCTAATTGTTCATCCCATTCGGTTTTATAGAAAAATGCTACATATCCCGCATAAGCAGCCATTGCACCCATCATAACAATGCAAAGAATCCAAAGCCACAACGCTCCTTTATAATCGTCACGATTGTTCCGATTGTTCCAATCAGGCAGTGGCGATGATCCAGATGAACCCGAACCCCATGACTCATTAAACTTTTTTCCCCAATACCAACCAAAATTCGGGACAATGATACTGTACTGCAATGTTTTATCCTTAATTTGTTGGGATTATACTAATGATTATTTGAAAAACAACCCTTTTTTACTTTCCCCAAAATGGTGCGATGACATAGTCCGCGCGCAGTGGCACGGATATCTTGGTCACATTTTCCATGATGTTTTTAATTCGTTCGGCGAAATTTTCGGCCAACGTTTCATCGCATTCAAAGACCATTTCGTCATGAACCTGCATAATAAGTTTTATTTTGTCGTTATTCGGAATAACGATTTCATTATAAACATTTATCATCGCGCGGCGCATCAAATCGGCCTCATACCCCTGAATCGGTGCATTGATTGCGGCACGCATCGCGTATGCCCGCATGCGGGAATTTTTTACCTCTGGTAATTCAATGCGGCGGCCCCATGGGGTATAAACGCACGCGTTTTCGCGCGCGAATTCCTTGGTGTCGTCGATGTATTTTTTTATTTCCGGCAATCCCGCCATGTATGAATTTATTATTTCCGCCGCGCGCGCACGTGACACATTTAATTGGGCCGCAAGGCCGATTGACGAAATTCCGTATATAATTGAAAAATTCACTGTCTTTGCCGCACGGCGCAGGTCTTTTGGAACTATGGTTGTTTGCGGAATATTAAAGATTTTTCGCGCGGTTTGTTCGTGAATGTCCGCGCCCGCGATAAATGTATCCTTGAATGTTTTAATGTCCGCAACGTCCGCAAGCAGGCGCAGTTGAATCTGTGAATAATCGACCGCGATAAGTTTTTTACCGTGGGTTGCTACGAAACATTTCCGAATTTCTTCGCCAAGTTCGGTTTTAACCGGAATATTTTGCAGGTTCGGGTCGCGACTTGACAAGCGGCCGGTATTCGTACTTGTTTGCAAATATGTTGTGTGAATGCGGCCGTCGTCACCAATTTGCCGGGGCAGGGCATCCGCATACGTTCCCGCAAGTTTCGCAATTGAACGCCAATTCAAAATTTTTTCTATAATTTCATGGTGTTCGATTAAATCGTTTAGTGAATCCGCATCGGTGGAACGCCGTTTGTTTTCGGGCAAGTGCAATTCATCAAACAGAACGGTTGCAAGTTGCTTTGGACTGGCGATATTAAATTCGTGTCCGGCAAGGTCGAAGATTTCGTTGCCGATGTTCGTAAGTTGTTCATGAAACACGCCCGAAAGTTGTAATAATTTATTTTTGTTCACCAATACGCCGGCGCGTTCCATCATTGTCAAAACCATTAGCAACGGTCGGTCGCATTTTTCATACAATTCGTGTAGTTTTTCGTTCGCGTCGATTTGCGGCCGCATAAGTTTATATAGCGCCATTGTGACGGCGGCGTCTTCGGCGGCGTATGGATATGCGGTGTCGATTGGTAATTCATCAAAGTGCATGTCGGCATCGCGTGTCTTGGGCGGGAACAGTGATGCAAAAGTTATATTTTGATGATTCAGGTATTTTAACGCCAATTCGTCCATGCCGTGCGAATGCAATGTTCCATGCAACGCATACGATAACAACATTGTATCGTCAATCGGAGAAATTTTTTCGATGTCCCACCCTTCGTTCGCCATGATGTGCAGGTCGAATTTTAGGTTGTGGCCAACCTTGGTAATTTTTTTATCCGTCAAAATTGGCCAAATTTTTTTATACAAATCTTTGATTGAAATCTGTCCCGGGGCAATAGGGTCACCACCAAATAAATCGCCCGCCGCCGCGCGATGACGCAATGGAATATAAACGCCGTGTGTCGCATCGATTGCCAATGACATACCGACCATTTTTGCGGTCATTTGGTCCAGGCCGGTTGTTTCGGTATCAAGTGCGATAACATCACGGGTGCCCGATAAAAATTTTTCCAATTCCGTGACGGTCGTAATTTTCGCAAAGGTCATTTTCGATTCGTTTTGCGTTGGTGTGGTGGGTGCGGGCGTATCGATGGGGCATGCAGAACCAGGGAATTCGAATTTTGTTGTCTTTGTATCGGTTTCACTAAACAGTTTTGAAATTTTTTCATACAGTGAATTGCTTTCGATTTCTTTTTGAACAAAATCCAATGCGGCGGCGCGGTTGAAGTGCAACGGCCCAAGTTTTAATCCCGACAAATCGACATCGCGTTTAAGTGTGACGAGTTTTCTTGATATATATGCCGCATCGCGTGATTCAGCAAGAAGTTTTCGCGTGCGTTCATTTTTTATATCGTCCAAATGTGCATAAAGTTCGTCAAGTGAACCGAATTCGTTGATAAGTTCCGCCGCCTTTTTCGGGCCAATTCCATGAACGCCCGGAACATTGTCGGACGAATCGCCCATCAGTGATTGAACATCGATAACGCGTTCGGGTGGTACACCAAATTTTTCAATAACCGCGTCGCGTTCGATGCGTTTTTGCTTCATACCGTCATAAAGGAAAATACAATCAGACACCAATTGCATCAAATCTTTGTCGCCGGTCATAATGCGGGTTTTGTCGGCGATGGTGCAATTTTGTGTTGCAATTGTGGCTATTACATCGTCGGCTTCGACCCCGGGGACACAAAGAACGGGGACACCCATGTTGGCAAGACCGCGGCGAATCAACGCGCCTTGGGAAATTAAATCGGCGGGCGTCTCAAGGCGGTTCGCCTTGTATTCCGGGTATATTTCTTGACGGAAAGTTTGGCGCGATGCATCAAACACGCATACGAAAATATCGTCGGGTTTGGCGGCGGCAAATACCGGCAACATCATGTTGAAAAAAGCAAACACCGCGCCGGTTGGGGTGCCGTCGGTGCGCGTAAGGCGACTGTGCACACCATAATATGCGCGAAATAAAATCGAATTTCCGTCAATCAGTGTTAGCATACATGGCCCCCGTTACTTAAATGCGGGGCACGCGGCCCCGTTTTGATTTTAGAATAAATAGCGAAGTTTAAGTTTCGCCTCGTAATGCAAAATGTCAGGGCGTTCATCAGCAAATCGCAAAACGTCCGGAATATAAATCGCGTGCGCTTCGACATCAAACTTAAACGGCAATTTTGGGACGTCGATTGTCACGCCTAACATGCCTTGGTACGCCGGTTTTGTATCATATTGTTCGTTATACCGCTTGTTTTCTTCGCCGGCGAACATCAACCCGACCCCCAATCCAAGGTATGGGCGAATTACGGTTGATGGCATTTTGAAATATGCGTTTGCGAAACCGATACTTGCGTGTGAATCGGATGTGCCGATGTATGTATATTCAACTTCGCCGCGGAAAACCGGGACATCAATTCCGAACATCGCGCCAAAGGATTGTGAAGTGTTTGTTTCATTTTTTCCGTCACCGAACAATGTTTGTGCGCCGACCCCAACCGAAACACCGGCGTAAAGGTCAAATGCGGAATTCGCAACCGCGGGCATCGTCGTGGCGGATGCAAGGGAACATAAAATAATTGATGTTTTTAACTTCATCTTTCACTCCTTTTTATGATAACATAATAATAGAAAAAGAGTTTGGTATATGCAAGCGAATAAACCTATTTTTTTAATTGTTGGACTTGGGAATCCGGGTGCGGAATATGAAAGAACGCGGCACAATGTCGGATTTATGGCGGTGCAATATTTTGCGGGGGCGGACGCGACTTGGAAAAATGAACTGTTTGCCAAAACATATCGGGTCGATATTGACGGCGTGCGGATAATTTTCGCAATGCCGCAAACATTTATGAACGACAGTGGGCGCGCGGTGCGGGCGATTGTTGATTATTATAAAATTCCAATTGAAAATGTGACGGTGATTCATGACGATATGGATTTGAAATTGGGCGACACGCGAACCAAGGTTGGCGGGTCAAGTGCCGGTCACAACGGCATAAAGTCAATCGATTCGGCGATTGGTCGCGAATATAGGCGCATAAGAATTGGAATTGGACATCCGCGTGATTTGGGCTTGCCAATTGATGTCGCAGATTGGGTTTTGGGAAAATTTACCCCCGCCGAAATGTCCGAAGTCCATCGGGTGATAGAGGGTATCCAATTATAATCAATAATCCCAATTCCAACCGCCGTTCGCCGCGTCGTTGATATTGAAACACCCATTCGCATCACAGAATTTTGTTTGGTCGGTATAGTGGCAAGAACCAGAACCGATTGGACCATATTCGGTCGTTGTTTTCCCGGCGGGGCACGGTTTTAGTGGACAAGGGTTGCCGTCCAAAGGATAAGTCCATGTGGTGCCATTATTGGTTTCGTCATTGCAATAACCGTTATGTTTGGGTTTGCGCCAAAATCCATAACTGGGAACGGGTTCGCATCCAGTGACAATTACCACATTATCATCATTGCCTGGTACATAATACGCACCATCTTGACATTTAGTACAGACAAAGTCTGACGAATGTGCTTCTGGATTGAATATAATATGTTCGCCGACAGAATGTACTATGCTTATTGGTGCGTTTTCCATAATTGGGTATGAACCATTGCCATAACAATGTATATGTTCGCTGTTGTTTAATTGGTTGTTGAACCTGCATTTACATGCACTGACATCCCAATATTCGAAACCCAATGTGTTATTTTCGTCGTCTTGGGAAACCCAATTGGCGTTGCCACTGATATTTTCGTTCGCACAATTTGTTTGTTCAATGGATGCACCGATATTATTCAAATAAGTGCACTGATAAACAGGATTTGTGCCACTGCCTTGTCCTGCGTATACAAGACCACATCCTTGGTCGCTTGGACAATTAGATGAATTGTATGCGGTACAATCTGTTGGTGGAAAATTGCTAGGTTCATTAAAACTTTTGCATGTTTTGGTGTTCGGCACACATGCGATTTCAAAAGAAGTTTCCCACCATTCAGTTGTTATCCCAGAATCGGCATAGATCGGTTTTATTTCAAGGTGGTAATTGTTAGGTGTATTCCATCCTGCCAAAGGACCGCCATTCGGAGAAAACCAATCGTGATTCTGTTTGCGCATCCAAGGTGAGTTAGTGGTGTCACCGTTTATACCCTCGGCACCGGCATATGCCCATTGAACGGTATAGTACGGGGTTTCGTTTGTTGGTGTGCATTTATTACTTTGCCAGTTATTGCATGTAACAACCGCGGTGTCATTTGGGTTTGACCCACATTGTATATGTGCTTCGCATTGGCTTATACTCATTGATTGTGAACCTGAATGGTTAAATGGTTCGGGACAACAATATGCAATGCCACCACCCGGGCAATAATAGCCGGGCGAACATGTGTTATTACAATTTCCGTTTTCCCAATATGTACCCTGGGCACAACCATGTCCAGATTCACCTTGTTGTATACAATCGCAAAAGGCCGCGGTGCATACGGCGCAACAAGATAATATAGAAAACAGTAAAAATTTGTATAACATTCTCACGCTTGCACGGTATCAAAACAAACAAATCGTTGCAAGTAAAAATACATGGTTTATGGGGTGGTATACTTTATGAACCAATTGTTTATGCTGTCGTTTTCAATAAAATTATTGTGTTGGTTGTCGTCCGGCCCGTAATATCCCATTTGGGGTGTATATTTTGTGCCGTTGGGGTGATAGGTTGATGTGACGTCGTTGTCATATTCCATTGGTTCATATGTTTTGTTGTTTGTGATTTTAACAAATGTCCCGTTGCACGCGATTGTGTCGCCCAATGGAAAACCATTGCCCGTGTTGCCACCCGTGTCAAGCGTGCCGATGCAAATTATTCTTTCGTTTCCTCGGTGTCCTAATTCTTGGGCCGATGTGTTTTTTGGTATGCATAAACCGTCTTGCAATTTTCCCACGCAACATGGGGCATTTTCGCCGTCCATTGGGATTGTATCAAAACCATTTGGGTTCGCAAAACAACAATTTTTCAAATCATCATTGATTTGTATTTGAACATGTGGGGCCGGGCAATACATACCTTCGCCGGTGATATTGCCGGCGGCGGCGTCATCAGGCAGGCATATTTGTTGCCCTATGTAATTTGTATATATTGTATCGGCGGTGCAACGGGTGTTCACACAACTGCGTGCGTCACTTTGATATCCGCCGCCGTTTGTCGATCGTGCGGTGCCGGTGTTTATTGCAAACCACGACAGCAAGGTGTTTTGGCCATTTTGTGGCATGTGTATGCGGTTATGTTGTTCGTCCGTGCTGGTCCCAATAATTACCGCCGGATATTCTTCGCAATTGCCCCAAATGCGTTCGGCGATTCGACATGCGGCGCATTCGGCGTTTGAATCGTTGCACAAACCGTTCGCGGTGCATATATCTTCGATTGGGGAAATGTTTGGGTTGCCATATAATTCTTTGTAAAAGGCGTATTTGTGGGTGCCACTTGCCGTTTTGCCAAGGTTGTCCATTATCGCCATGATCGCGTTGTCGCCCGCCGATGCGACACAGTTTAATACTTCGCCCCAGCATGCCGTGCGTTCAAGTATTGCGTGCCTGTTTGGTGAAAAATCTATGTCATCGCACAGGTCGAAATTGCCGGAAATGGATTTGCATGATTGAATAATGCAATTTTGGCCAACCTGGGTGCAACTGGATACAATTGCATCGTATGTTTTGTCGGCGGCGATTTCGTGAATGCCGGTTTCCCATGACGCGTCGCCCGTCGACCCCAACAGGGTTGCACAAGATTGTTGGACATCGGCGCACATGGTGTTTGCAGTCCTGTCCGCCATGATGCCGAATACGGATAATGCGCGCGCATCAAAATTTTCAATTGAACCCGCCGCAGAATCCAAACATTCCGCGGTCAGTTTTGTGCATGCCTGGCGTATCTCTTCAAGTTTGGCGGTTTGCGCAAGTTTGATTTGTGCTAATGCGTCTTCGATAAATGCGTCCCAAACGGTGTCGGCAATATCTTCGCAATGTTCGGTTGCCGTGTTCAAATATTTTTTGCGGTCGTTCAAAAATGTGATGAATTTTCCAGAACTGTTCGCCGATGTCCATGTTTGATTCACGCCTGGGCGCGTAATCATGTTATCCAAATCCGCCAAATTCACACTAAGGAATGCCGCCCCCGTTGTCGGGTCGATATAGCGGCCGGTCATATCAAGGCACTTTTCCATTTTTGCCCCGCAAACCGTTGTGTCGGTCAGCATTTCAAGCATTTTCCGCTTGCACGTTAGTAAATCATCGGAATTTCGTGTTTGATACGCATCAAGACGCGACATGTCAAGCAGTGCGCCACTTTCAAATACCTTGGCACGGGCCTGGTCAACCTGGGATTGGTATGCTTTTTTTACCGTGTTGCAATCTTGTTCAATTTGCATTTGATAACCACTTTGCGCAAGTGATATTTCTTCGTCGGTGCAAACCTCACGCGCGATGTCGTGACAGATGGGCAGGGCGGCATTGTAAAGCGCAACACCGGATTTGGTCGTTGTGTCGATGCCCATAAACGAATCGACCGTATCGAATGCCGCATCAACATTTAATGTCAAAGATATCGCCCCCAGGCCCCCACCACCCGAATCGGTGTCACCGAATTTTGCATTTAACTTTTTGGCGATGTCGTCCAATGCGCGTTTGGATTTTGTTGTGTCGCGGGTGGAATAAAATGCGTCTTCGCCCTCTGTTGCGGTGTTTATGGCCTTCACATCTTCGGCATCCATGTTCATAAGCAACAATCTTTGGTTGAAATCCAGCATTTTATTTTCAACATTTGTCATTTGTTTTTTTATATCGTTGAATTCATTTGAACGGCTTGAGCATGCGCATCGGCGCAGGTTTGCGTCTTTGTTTGCACAGAATTCATCCATACATTCATAAAATATTTCGCGGCATTTTGTATAGTTTGTGACGATTGCGCCCGCGGTATTGGTTGCCACGCGTGCGGGCGTGGCGGTTCGTGCATTTGTGCGCGGTGTGCGTGCGGTGCGTGATGCAGTCGCCGTTCGCGCGTTTGTTGCCCGTCGTGTTATGTTTGCGGTTGGTCGATTTTGAACGGTTGGACGTATCACAGGGTTGGTGCGCGCAGACACGGTGCGTGGCGCGGTGGCGGATGCCTGAATAGCGCCGCGCGATTCGGTTGCGGCCGTGCGTTGCGTGGTTGATACGTTTCGTGTGGTTGCGTTTTGGTTTGGGATTGCCGCCGGTGGTGTGGCGCGCGCGGCGGTTGTGGCGGGTGATGACGCGCGGCGCGTTGCGGCACGCGCGGTATCGTCACCATCAACGGCAACCGCGTGCCCAAAGGCAATTATGCCAAGGCATAAACAGAAAATTAGTCTAAATCCTTTCATCCCTTTGGTACAAGGTTAGCAAAATTATGATTTTTCGGGCAAGTGGAAAATGTGCAATAAAATTAAAATCTGGTGCGGATAGGGGGACTTGAACCCCCACGGATTTCTCCACAGCATCCTTAGTGCTGAGCGTCTACCAATTCCGCCATATCCGCACGGCGTGATATTAAAACGGTTGCTATTTTACATAATAATGTTTTTTTTTCAATCTTTTTGTGATAAAATATATTTGATAATAAAAAAGGAATAGGAGTTTATATGAATACTATTATACGCAGGGCGTTTTTGGGATGTTCGTTGGTTGCATTGTGCGTTGGCACCGCGGGGGCGGCGGGGACATATTATACGGGGAACTATCGTTCACCCCAGCAAAATTATGCCAAAACATCGTATGCCGCACGTCAGCAACAGCAGCAAAAAAGTTATGCCCAAGATACAATGTACACACGGACACGGACGGTTGCGCCGAACAATAATGCATATATTGGTGCGCCGTATCAAGATTATACGCGGGTTGTTGGAACGGGTGATAAACAGGTTTCGAACCAGACGCGGTTTGTTGATAACAAAAATAAAGTGGAAAAGGGGTTCTTTTTTGACCTTGGGCTGTCGCACGAATTTGCAAATTGGAACTTTGAAATGAAAAGTGCGGGCAGTAAGTTGCACTATGATAACATTCGTTGGAATGTGATAGAAGGTGATATGAAATATGTGTTCGGTGGCGATAAAACCCCACTTTTGATAGAGGCCGGGGCAAAGTATGGTATGCAATTTGGTGATTCCAATATGGTTGATGACGATATTACCAATGGCGGATATTTTATTACCGAATGGTGGAAAGATAATGATGGTAATGGAACGGCGGATGAATTGCTTGGGCAACAGATGGGACATTCGTTGTCCATTGGCCAAAGCAGCAGTGGTAATATGCTTGGGCTGTATGCCGGGTTTGGGTTGCCGGATACATTTCGAATTGGGGTTGCGCGTGTGACGCCTTCGATTGGGTATCGGTATTTGAAATATAAATTGGAAACCAAAGATGATTATGGTTTGACGGTGGATACTGGGTATTGCACAAATGTCAATGGTGGTGATGAAACACAGTGTGACCCAATTGTTATTATTGAATACAACAATAATACGCAACAGGTTTTATGGAATCCAGCGGTTGATCAATATGGATTTTGGACAATTGCAAATGGCGCGACTGGTGTAAGTACCGGCGGAACATATATGTTTCATTTGCCAAGTATAAGCCATTCTTATGAAACGACATGGATGGGACCATATTTAGCATTGGATTTGGATTATGATGTAAATGTGTATAATAAATTTAATGCGCGATTTGAATTTGGACTGCCGATGTATACTTCGACCGGGGACCAGCCGTATCGTGTCGATTGGCAACATCCGAAAAGTGTCGAAGACAAGGGCGGGTTTGGCGATGCGTGGCATATTGGATTGGGGGCGAATTATATGACGGCGTTGACCGAAAGTGTGTTTTTCTCGCTTGGGTTCACGTTTGATTATTACACCATGTCCGGGGGTGAGGCGAATACGTACCTAAACAGTGGGTATTATGCGGATATTTATAACGATTTGTACACTTATTATGCGGGACTATCGGTGAACGAGGGCAAGACCCAGGCGGAAATACAGCAATATATGTTGGAAAACGATGCGACTGTTCAAAACATTGCACAGATAGAGGCGGAATGTCCGGGTTGGGTTTGCAAGGTTGACAATGAAATCGAATCGATTTATAAATCTATGGGAATCCATGTCGGGATTCAGGCAAAGTTCTAAAAGTATTTATAAAGGTGTGACAAGTATGAAAAAAATTTTATCGATTGCGGTTTTATTTTCGTTGCCGGTGGTTGCGATGGCGGCGGGGCTTTCTGGCACGGCGCATGTGAATATGACAAGTGATACCGCCGCGACGGCGAAACAAATGGCGTTTGATGATGCGCGGCGGCAAATTATTGTTGATGTGCTGTCGCCATATGCGGATGCGGGCGCGTTGCGTACGGCGGTTGCAAATGAAAAAAATGCGGTACTGACGACACTTGTTGAAAGTTCGGGGATTTCGGGGGAAAAAACTTCGGACACGACGTATTCGGCGAATATAAAGATGACCGTGAACCGGGTTGCCGCAAAAAATTGGTTGGATGGAAATGATGTTCGTAATTGGCTTTCGGCCGAAGAAGAGGCGGATAATAAATTCACAATTGTTGCCACGTTAAATGATAAATTTGCGGATTGGGGTCAAATTCGGCGCGCCGCGAACGGGGTCGGTGTTGATTTGGAAACGGAATCCATTGGCGGTAATCAAATCGTCTTTCGGGCAAATGCCGGTCGGCGTGCGGCATTGACATCGGCATTGCGTGAAAACGGTTGGCGGTATCAAGATAAAAATGGACTTTTGCATATCTTTAAGTAATAATTTTTCGTGGGAATAAAATCAAAGGATTGTAGAGATGAAAAAAATTTCTGTTGCTTTGTGTGCGGCGGCCATGCCTTTTGCGGTGTTTGCCGCGGACACGGATTTAGAAGGTAAAGAATTGATTTTGAACATTCGGCGAATCGGACTTGATTTGTCCAAGACCACCGTTCGGCATTCTGATGAATATTATAATTCGCCGATTTCCGCACTAAGTGCCGATAGCCAAGAATTTATCAAGGGCGTGTTTGATACGGCGTTGGAATATACACATGGGCGTTTGAATTGGGACAACAGTTTGTTTATGGAATACGGGCGAACGGAATTGCAACCATATAACGAACCAAAAACCGTGAACGAAAGTGCGGATAAAATTTTATTGTCTTCTAATTTGAATTATGCGTGTTGGGATTTTGATTCGTTCAAACTTGGGCCAATGGCGCGGGCGGCGTATGAAACGGAATTTGTCCCGGCGAATGATACGGACAATCGGTTAAAGGTTTTGCGTTCTATGGCGGGTTTTGCGGTGTTTGATTCGCCAATAATCAAAGATTTGCATATCGCGGGCGTGTATGAATATGACTTTACATATGGGCATAGGCAAGTCAGCAAACTTGCCGCGGAAATTGGTTGGCGACTTGAATACGAATTGCGCGAAGGCGTGAAATTTGCGACCGATGGGTATTATCGTGAATACCTTGATTATTCGCAATATGTCGGAACGGATTTGGAACGCGATTTAAGTGTAATTGCGCGTATGGATACGAACCTTTGGGGTGATTTCACATTGGGACCATATGTGCAATATCGTCGGGCCAAGGCGCGCGATGCCGAAAGTTATGGCAGCAATTTTATCATCGGCCTGTCGTTTAATTATATAACCAAGTTTGGGTTGTATTAGTGGGTATCCGCTTTCGCTACGCTACGCCGAGACTGCGCCAGGGCTTTGCCCTGGCTTGGTGTTAGTGTAAGTGAAACCGGCGCATTATTGCGCCGGTTTTGGTTGACAAATAAATATGTTTGTTGTATCCTTTCGTCAAGGATATGTTGGTGGCAAAGAATATAGAAAAACTTCGCAATCTTGTTAAAAATGGGTGTATTACCCACACTGGGCGTTTTCATGCTGATGATATTTTGTCTGCGGCGTTGTTAAAAATTGTTGGAATTATATCTGATGTTTCTGTGGTTAAACG
Organism: Candidatus Enterousia sp.; assembly: GCA_045612805.1. Classification (GTDB taxonomy): domain Bacteria; phylum Pseudomonadota; class Alphaproteobacteria; order Rs-D84; family Rs-D84; genus Enterousia. Next base: position 102,065 of record JAZKZR010000001.1, on the reverse strand, counting down.
CGTCGAACGGGTTCCGCAAGGTTTTAATGGATTGGTGTTTGATATTGGTGGCGGCGAATTTGACCATCACCAAAGAAATGCGCGTGTTCGCCAAAATGGTAATAAATATGCCACGTTTGGATTGTTATGGGATGACATAGGTGTGGAATATATCATGGAAAAATATCAAACAGATGAACAAACCGCAAGGCAAGTCGTTGAAAAATTTGATACGGACTTTGTGACACAAATGGATTTGACCGACAATTTTGGCCAGAAAAAATATCCGAATACTTTGTCTTATCTTATTGCGTTTATGAATGACGATAAATCGAAATCGGCGGATGAGTTGTTCAAAGATATGGTGAATTATTACTGTAAACCTTTGGAAATTGCCATATATAAATCTTATAAATTTACGAAAGATAAAGAACGTGCAAGGCAATTGGCATCAGATGTATCGGATTTCATAATTGTTCCATTGGATTTTGATATAGACCGTTCGGCATTTGAAGGAACATCGGTTAAATATATTCTAAAACCATCGCACCGTGGAACATATAATATTACAACCGTGGAACCGTATAAAATACCGGATGAATATATCAATATGCCGGGTTGTGTTCAGGTGTATAGCATTGGGGCGGCGTTTGATACAAAAGAACATGCAGAACAAGCCGCCGAAAATTTACGCAAAGATATTTCGGTAAAATCGATGTAAGTGGTTAGTAGTATTTAGAATTATTTCGTAATAGTATGATTATTCCAGGGCATACTAACCACTAATCACTAACACTTACACTTTCCACTATTTCACCACACTAAAACTCATCTCGCTTGTGGTGCCGGCGGGGTCGGTGACGCGCAGTATATGTTCGCCCATTGGGACGTTATATTGTAATGTTTCGCCGCTTTTGGTTGTGCCCAATGTTTTGTCGTCCAAAAACCAGAATAACTTTGCGTCCGCATCCGCGCCAAATGCCATAAATCCGATTGGTTCGAAATCGCGTTCGGCGGTTATTACAATTTTTGTGTCGGGAATTGGTGACACAATTATTGGCGCGTCCCAATCTTCATTCATTTCCGTGGCTTTGCATCCGGGCATAAACGCCGGCGCGGTTTTTCGTCGGATACCCGCGCGCCGAAACATATCGATATATTCCGAATCCCAAAATTCAAAGATTTCATTGTGTGTGGTCTTTGGGTTGGGGTTGCATGCGCGCAGGCCGGTTTTATTATCAATTGCAATCGAACGGTGCACGGTGTTTCGGGTGAGTGGTGATTTGCCAGGAATAAAATAAGATGCGACTTTTTTCGGGCAATATGGGCCGGCGATGTTGCCACCGATTTCGCACATGTCAACGGTTATTACGTTTAATTCTGGGCGCATAAAGTTGTTGTCCTTAATCGGTGTGCCGATTGATGCATAGTGGTTTGCAACCGTTTGGGCAAGTGCAAAATATATTGGTGCGGCGGCACGTGCGCCACTAAATTCATTGTTCGGGGTGCCGTCAAAATTGCCGACCCACACGACCAAAACAAAGTCGCCGAAAATTCCCGCCGTCCATGCGTCGCGATATGATGACGATGTGCCTGTTTTCCAATAGTGCTTTATCGGGCTTTGCGTGTTTTTTGCAAATGGAATTTTCTTGGTTGGTGTTGATTGGTGTCCCAACATGTCGATGGTTAGGAAAAATGCCTCGGGCGACAAAAGGTTTGTTATTTCTGTATCCGGCGAATTTAATTCCGTTTTAATTGCGCGGCGCGACCCAAGGTTCGCCATTGTTGCATAAATGTCCGCAAGTTCGAACATTGAAACCTCCGCCCCGCCAAGCGCAACGGATATGCCATAATGTTCCGCCGGGCGCAGGTTTGCAACGCCGGAATCAGACAAAATTTTATGAAAATTTTTTGCGCCGATTTCGCGGACAAGGTTTATTGCCGGGATATTTCGCGAATGTGTCAATGCGTCGTGCGCAAGGATGGGACCATAAAAATCGTTGTCTGAATTTTCTGGCGCATAAACGCCAAAGTTTACGCGCGCATCGCGCAATAATGTCATGCCGTGTATCAATCCCATGTCGGTGGCGGTGGCGTAAATAAGGGGCTTTAGTGTGGAACCGGGGCTGCGGCGGGCGCGAACACCATCGTTTTCACCGTATATTTCGCGGTCAAAATAATTTGCCGAACCAATATACGCAACGGTTTCCATCGTTTTATAATTCACCAAAATCGCCGCCGCATTTGTGACACCGTGCGATCGGCGTGTGGCGATTTCGCGTGCGATTGTTTTTTCCATTTTGGTTTGAAGATTTAAATCCAGTGTTGTCGTGATTTCAGATTTCTTTATTTTTTGCGTGTTCAAAAAATCCGTAAAATGTGGTGCCAAAAAGGGCAGGTCGCGCGGCGATTTTGTTTCAATTGGCATATCGGCAAAGGTCAAAAGGTTTGTGTCGGTTGGATATTCGGCGACCCATCGTTCAATCAAATTTTTACGCATAGATTCAAGGTTTTTTATGCCGGTGGTTGTGTTTAATCCGCGCTTTACGGGGTTTTGCGGAACGGTCGCAAGTGTGATTGATTCTATTTTTGTTAAATCGCGTGCGGGTTTGCCAAAATATATTGTTGATGCGGCGCCGATGCCTTCGATATTGCCACCGTATGGCGCAAGGTTCAAATATGCCTCTATTATTTCATCTTTGGAATGAAACAGGTCGATGTAAATGGCCAGTGCGATTTGTTGCATTTTGCCAAGAAAAGTTTTGCTGTTTATATCGTATTTTAATCGTGCAACCTGCATGGTGATGGTTGATGCGCCAACCGGGTGTGGGGTGTGGGACGCATATTGCTTTATCGCACGAAAAAGTGAGATTGGATTTATGCCGATATGATTATAAAAATGTTTGTCTTCGTATAAAATAATCGCGTTCGCGATATGTGGACTTATTTCCGAAAGGGGTGTGTAAATGCGATATTTGTCATCGGCGGCAAGGGTTAGGCGCAACAATTTTCCATCGCGGTCGTAATATGCGCGTGAAAAAGAAATACCATCTAATATCGGTGCGGTAAAAAAGAACCTGATAATCGCCCATACGACAGTAAGTGCGCCAATAATAATTCCGAACCATCGCAAGATTTTTTTAATTCGCTTCATTTGATACGGTAAATTTACCCCCGTCGCCAATGGCGCGAATGGCCGAATTATACATCGCCGCCGCGGTTATTGGTGGGACCTTGAATTCGCCGGCAACCGATAATTGTGCGCGATATGAAAACACCAATGGGGTGCGGCCGATGTTTGCGTATATTAACACACGGTCTTCGCGGACCTCGCTAAAATCCATGTCGCCGGCAAGTGAATCAGATATTGGGGCAAATCCACCCGGTAATAAATCCGATATAACCGCGTTTTCAACATAGTCCGTATCGCCACGTGCACGAACCGATATCTTGACATCGACAATGTCGCCGATTTTACCAGAATGTATTTCGTTGCCGTCCGCATCATAATATGTGCGTGTGACATCCAACCCATGCGATGTTGGTGAAACAGATTTCGGGAAACCTTGTTGCAACATTGTATAGAATAACGGTTCTTTGCAATTTTTGCACCCGATATTCAATTTTGTTATTTCCCGGGGCAGGTTCGCATAAATTGTGCCCGATTCAAATTGTGGTTTAATCTGTTTCCCGTCGGCAAGTATTGATATGGCATCTGTGTCGCCAAGGTTCAGATTTTCTGTGTCACCAAATGCAGACATTACAACCGCCGCCGCAACAAAAGAATCATAATTTCCGGCATTTATGTATTCCGATATGCTTTGTTCCAAATCTTTTTTCGCCGTATCGAAATAGCGACGCATGATAAAGGTATAATTTGCATCGTTTGCAACAATGTTATCGAATATATTATCAACGGATTTTTGGGCCTTTTTATTTGGTTCGTATTTTGAAATCAGATTAAATGCCTTGTCCGTTTGTTTTAGCATTTTATATGATGCGGCGATGTATGCGCCGATTGGACCGGTTTCCCAATCTTTTATCATTTCGTTTGCGTATTCTTCGAGTGAATCAATATAACTTGTCGTCACATAATCGTTTAATGAAAGGACATATATCGCAAACGCCTTGGCGAACGCATCGGTTTTGGTCGTTGTATTTTGCGCGGCATATTCGCGCAAGAAATCGATTCCGCGTGCAAACATTGACTGGGGCACGGTAAAGCCAGATTGACGTGCAAGAGTCAAAAAGTTCATAACATATGCGGTGACGTATGGGGTTGTATCACTTGTTAAACTTTCGACATAATCCGAACCGTTTGCCCAAAGCGTAAATGAACCGTCGTTGTTTTGCCGATTCCCAAGGGTTTGAATCGTCTTGGCAATTTTTTCAGCGGAATTTTTGTATTCGGTCCCAAGCAATTTGTTTTCAGGCATTAAAACATAGGGCAATGTTTTCGATACCATTTGTTCCGTGCATGTATAATCGTAATTCTTAAGATACATAAACAACGGACGGACCAATACAGATGGCGAACTGGAAATATAAATTGTCCGTGCAAAGTGTTCGTCATACATGTTGTTTTCAAAATGTCGCAGTGTCGTGTTCGTGTCTTTTAATATCCCAGTCTTTATTTCCGTTGTAAATGTTGTTGCGGGTCTTATTGATAAACTGTTTGATGTGCGACGTGACGCGATGGCGGTGTTTTTATCGTCAAACAATGTTGTTGATACATTTATGTCGGCGACACCGGGTACGCCATTTGCCGTCACATCAAATGCCCAAAGTTTTTCGGTGTTTTCAGGGACGGACATTGTGTTTGTATTATTTGCGATGGCCAGTAAATTGTTCGCCGATGACGCATCCATGCGTGCGGTTGCGTTTTCGCCGGATTCAGGGGTTAGGTTTGATATGGTTGTGTTTACGGTGAATTTGTCATTTGGTGCAACAAATAATGGTGCAGATACCGATATGATAACCGGCGATTGAACGGTTGTGGATGTGTGCGCCGAACCGATTGCGCCGTTTGACGCCGCAACGGCGTAAACACTGATTGAACCATTAAAGTATTCGGGGATTTCGAAACTTATGTTTTTCTTTTCATTTGCGGTTGTTTTTAATATGCCCGAATAAAATGCAATAGACGGCAGATTTTTACGCGCAAACGGGTTGCTTAGTGCCGATTTTTCGTTCGCGAAATCCGCAAAAGATTCGTCACTGCCCCCGGTTTTGGCGACTTCGCGTAAGATATTGTATTCCGGCAACAATAGTGACAATATCTGGGTCGTTTGGACTTGCAATGCAGCCTTTTGAAAGAAATGTTTAATCGGGTTTGGTAATTCATATCCGGCAACTTGCAAAATTCCGGTGTTTACCGCAAAAATCATTAAATCAGAATCTTTATTGGTTGAATATTCAATATCCAATTTATTGTCACGTATGATGGATTCGGTTTTTAATTCAACCTTGATTTTATGCTTGTCGATATTTGTTGAAAACGGTGCGATTGCATATGTGTACGGACTGGTAAAGACATCGCGGCTGTTGATATTGCGGACAAACGAAACATTGACATATCCCGTGCCTTCGAAATCATCGGGCAGGGTGATTTTTTGTGTTGATGCGGTTGTGGTTGCGTTAAACCATGTGTGTGCATAAACTTTGTCCCGTTCGATTGTGATAAGACCGGTTCCGGTGTACGGCGCAACAATACCGATATTTATTGTTTCACCGGGTTTGTATTCATCTTTATCAAGCTTTATTTGTAATTCCGCGTTCGCATCGCCACCAAGTTCGGCATCTTCGTCAGAGGCCACAAAGTATTCAATGTTTGCCAATATGTTGTCATCCGAATCCGTTATTTGAACATAATATGTTCCGCCGTTTTTGGTATTTAGTTCAATTTCAGTTCCCTTTTCGGGTATTGTCAATTGTGTCACAGAAACAACGGTGTCGCGCGATGTAGTTTTATATTTATAATTATTGGCATAGTCCTTGATAAGGCTTGTTAAATTTTCGCGCTTGATAAATTTTAGACTAAGGTTTTCGGCATTTGTGGCCTTGGCATCATTATCAAGTGCAATAAGTTTGATTTTATGTTCGGAATTGCGTGCAACATAGGATAAATCGGAATCCGCATGAAAGCCCACAAGGTATCTTAGGTTAGAAACACGGGACGCGATGGCGGTTTGAATGCTTTTTCCGTCGCCGGCTTCGAATCCGCGAATTTCAAGGTTCAACATATATGTGCCCGTTGGAATTTCGCGATTGAAATTTACATCTATTTTTGCAACACCGTTTTCGTCGGTTCGCGTATCGGGCAAATCAATACTAAATGTTTGGCCGGCGCGGGCAAGACCGCGCGATATCACACCATCAGATATGAAATTACCGGTGAATTTATATTCGCGATATTCGTCAAATGTAAAATTAAACGGGCGTAATGTGGCATGCGCGGAAACACGGCGATCGGTTGCGGGTGTGCCGTAAAGGTTGTTTAAAAACACGGTTGCTTGAATATTTTCAGGGGAAATCCAACCGGTTGTTTTCGCATTGTCCATCTGAACATTTATTTTCATTGTATCGGGGACAAATTCTTGGACATTGAATTGCGCGGTTCCGATTGAATCTTGGATTCGGCCGCGATTATTCAATGAATATATGGATACATCGTAGCGACCGATTGTTGCGTCGGTTGATAATTGATGGGTGACATCGAACATTCCGTCCGAATCAAGGGAAACCTTTTTTTCAAGCATCGTGCGCCCGCGTGGGTCGGTAATTTCGATTTTTACCGGAATTTCGGCAACCGATGAAAAGTTTTGATTTTCGACAATCGCACCAATCGTGACGAATTCACCGGGGCGATATATGCCACGGTCCGAAAACACAAATGACCGCAATGGCGTCGCGTTTGACGCGTATGTTCCGCCAACATCAAATTTTGAAAATTCGGTTGTTTGTTCGCCTTCGGCATTATATGGAATAAAAGATACATCATTTCCGGTGCGGGCAATGATTGCAACTGGTTCTTTGGCGTTGCGATATTCGTCGTATGAAAAATGCGGAATATCGATAACGCCATCCGTGTTTGTGACCCCAGACCATATTGGTTGGCCGTTTCGACCAAGGACCGTTATATCAATGTCTTTGGCGGGTTTGCCATCGGACAAATATGAAACGAATACGACCGAAGACCTATCAAGATTTATTTTGCGGATAATTCCAAGGTCCGTTAGCAATATAAGTCGTGCGTCACCATATTCGGCGTCATTTTCGGTTGCGCCGGCCTTTACAACAAATATGCCTGTTTGATCTTTGTATGTTCGGTCAAGGTATTCGCCAAGGTTGACGGAAGTATAATTCACATGGTCGCGTGCCGTGTTTGCAAATGGTATTTTCTTTTGAAAAACAACCGACATATCGTATGCATCAAATACCCAAGGCGCGCGGAATTCAAGGTTTGAAAATAAATTATATGTTTGTGTAATAAGGTGATTTATTTCGCGTGATTCTATTTTATATATGTCCACATGTGCCGTATCAACACCGCCCCGCGCCACAAGACCCAACTTTTTGTCACCGGCAAGCGAAAGCAACGCCCCACGACCAACAATTTTTACACTGCGTTCTGGGAATGCCACCGACATAACGGTGTTCATGCCATTTTTCATTATAAATCCGTTTTCCGATTGCATATCAGGTGCAATATCGACATAAATATACCTTGTCACATCATCAGAAACATCGTATGAAAATGCATATTGATATGTTCCCGCCGGATTTACAAAATCAACATGTTTAAGTGCAAGTTTTTCGGATTTATTAAGAATTTCAGGTGTAATTTCATCACGTGCCCATGCATGAACATCTTCGTCGGGTTCCGACGCTTTTTTCTTTGGCAATAAATATGCGGTAATGTATTTTGACCAATTTGTATTTTCTTTTGCCGCCGCGGTTGTGTTTAGCAATAATAATTGTTGTGGGTTGCCAAATTTATCGTCCGCGGTTATCGTCGTGACATCCGCGATTTTAAAGAAGTCGTCCGCGGAATTTATGATTGTTTTTGCGGTTATCTTTTCCGTGCGTGATTTTTCATCCGCATCTGATATACGATTTAGTTTCATGCGCAATGTTTGTGGTTCGTCTGTTATTTTGATTGGTGCGGTTTGTATCATTGCGGTGCGCATGTACCTATCGAACTTTACGGTGAAATCAATATAGCGTCCATCAAGTTTCATTGAAACCTTGTCCGCAAAGTCGCGCGTTTGAAACGGATAATTAAAAGATATTATCGCAACGCCGGTTACCGAATTTTTTTCACCCGGTGTCGCATAGGTATTAAATATTTCGGTTGTTGCGACAATTGGTTCGGTTTTGAAAGATATGGTTGAACGGTTGGGGCGAACATCACGTGTGAATAAATTATTGCCAATTTTTACGGTAAACTTGGTCGCCGCCGGCCAATCTTGTTCGGGGGTAAAGGTTATTTCGTTCGGACTTGGCATTTTCCATGTACCACGAATAGCGGGGGATATTTTGACATTTTCGGCAACCTTGGTATTTGACGAATCGTATTTAAATGCCGAATTATTTGGCCCCGATACCGAATCATAAGATATGCGTAACGTCGCGGGTTTAGATAATTCGCGGTTATTGTTTATGTTCGGGAAATTGTTTGAAAGCACCGTGGACGCGTCATCTGTGAAATTTGTTGTGGTTGGGGCGGAAATATACACATCCATCTTTGTAGTATGTGCGCCACGATGTCCCATCCAATAAAGCCCAGACGCCGCAACGATTCCGACAGAAATTGCGATAACAAGCGCGGTGCGTATCCGCCCGCCCACAGATTTTTTATTCTTTTTTTTCATCGATTTTTCCCCAATCCTATGTTCATGTTTGTATCATAAAACATAAATATGAAAACACAAGTTTTTTGTTTAGAAAAATACTTGCTTTTTTGAATTTTTTGTCATAATATGGGGACACGTGCCGTTTGGCGCGAAGAACACAGCCGTTGTGTGGGGTTTCTGTCCGGGGTTTCCGGTTTGTATTTCCCACCAGGGCGAGGATTTAACAGAAACAAAAAGGATAAATCATGGCATTGCCAAAATTTTCTATGCAACAATTGATGGAGGCCGGCGTTCATTTTGGACACCACACTCGTCGTTGGAACCCACTCATGACGCCGTATGTTTATGGGGTCAAAGATAAAATTCATATTATCAATTTGAATAAAACTGCACCGCTGTTGCACCGCGCACTGGTCGCACTGGAGGCGATTACCGCCGCTGGTGGCAAGGTTTTGTTTGTTGCGACCAAGCACCAGGCCAAAGATATTGTCAAAGATGCGGCGGAACGCACCGGGCAATTTTATGTGAATAATCGTTGGTTGGGTGGTATGCTTACCAATTGGACAACCGTGTCGCAATCGATTCGCCGCTTGAAAAAGATGGAATCGGATATTGAAAATGCCGAAAAATTGGGCCTTACCAAGAAAGAAGTCGGCGTTATGACCAAAGAAGTCGCAAAATTGCGCGATGTATTTGGTGGTATTTTGGATATGCACGGTATCCCGCAGGTTATGATTGTTATTGATGTGCCACGCGAAATGAACGCGGTACGCGAAGCGAAAAATTTGGATATTCCGACAATTGCAATCTGTGATACGAACGCGAATCCGGAAATGGTTGACTATCCAGTGCCGGGAAATGACGATGCGTCACGCGCGATTCAACTTTATTGCGATTTGTGTGTTGATGCGATTTTGTCCGGTATTGAAAAGCGTCTTGGTGGGGCGGCTGGCAAAAAGGTAGAGGCATCCATGGCCGACGATGCGAACGATGCGTTGGAAGATGAAATGAAAGACAAAGAAATGAAACAAAAGTCCAAGGTTTCCGAAGCACGTGAAGTTCGCCGCAGCAAGTTGGCCGATAAAGCTGACAAGGCAGAAAAAGCCGATAAATAATTAAAATGTGTGTTGCCCGGTGTGAAAAAATCGGGCAACAAAATCAATCTTTATTAAAAAAAGGGGGAAAAGAAATGGCGGAAGTGACAGCAAAACTTATTCAGCAATTACGTGAAAAAACATCCGCGGGGATGCTTGATTGCAAAAAGGCATTGATTGAAAATAATGGCGATATCGAGGCGGCGGCGGATTGGCTGCGTCAAAAGGGTATTGTCAAAGCGGCATCCAAGGCCGGTCGTGTTGCGGCGTCGGGTTTGGTGACCGTTGTAAAGTGCGACAATATGGGTTGTGTTGTGGAATTGAACGCGGAAACGGACTTTGTTGCGAAAAACGAAAAGTTCCAAAAATTGGTTGCAGATGTTGCAAACAAGGCGTTGGAATTGTCCGGCGATTTTGATGCGACGCTTGCCGCGGTGCACGATGATATTGCGGCGACAATCGCGACAATTGGTGAAAATATGAACCTGCGCCGTATCGCAAAGGTTTCGGGTGACCATGTGTTTAGTTATATTCACAACGCACTTGTTCCGGGTATGGGGCAAATTGGTGTTGCGGTTGCAATAAATGGAAACGGCGATAAAATTGCCGAAATTGGACCGAAAATCGCGATGCACATTGCGGCAAATAAACCTGAATTTATGACGGTTGCTGATGTTGACCCGGTGGCGGTTGAACGCGAGAAAAAAGTGTTCATTGAATCCAGCGCGACGGCGGGCAAACCGGAAAACATCGTTGAAAAGATGGTCGAAGGCCGTATGAAAAAATACTATGCCGAATCCGTTTTGGAAGAACAGCCGTTCGTTATGGATCCGTCCAAGACCGTGAAACAGGTTTTAGACGAAGCGGGCGGGAAACTTGCCGGATTTGCGTATTTTGTATTGGGCGAAGGTGTTGAAAAACGCGAAGATAATTTGGCCGACGAAGTCGCAAAAATGTTGAAATAAGTGTTAGTGTTAGTGCGCGGGGCATTCGCCCCGCGTTTTTTTGTCAAATTGTTTTTACGAAAAAGTTTGGTTGAATTTTGCCCGGGGTTCGGTTAGAATTGGCGTAATCAATGGTTGAATTTTAGTTGAGGTATATTATGCAAAATGACTTATTACATGAATTGGAATTGCGCGGGTTTATAAACCAGTGTTCTGATATGGGTGCGTTGAACGATGCACTAAATAATGGCAAAATCACCGCGTATTTGGGGTCGGATCCAACGGCGGATTCGTTGCATGTGGGGCACCTTGTCCCCGTTATGATGATGCGATGGTTGCAAAAATATGGACATCGGCCATTGATGTTGGTTGGTGGTGCAACCGGGCGCATTGGTGACCCGTCGGGGCGTGATACGGGCCGGCCGATGATGACCGAAGAGACGCTTGCCAAAAATATCGCAGGGCTTAAGAAATCTTATTCCAAGTTTTTGAATTTTGGTGATGGTGCATCGGACGCGATTATTGTTGATAACTATGATTGGATGAAGAATTATGGGCATATTGATTTCCTTGCGCAATTTGGAACGGACTTTACCGTGCCGCGTATGTTATCTATGGAAAGTGTAAAACGTCGGTTGGAAAATGGTATGACGTTTTTGGAATTTAACTATATGACGTTCCAAGCGGTGGATTTTTTGACACTTTATCAAAAATATGGTTGTGTGTTGCAACTCTGTGGTGCGGACCAGTGGGGAAATGCCGTTATGGGAATCGAACTGATACGCAAAAAGTTGGGCAAGGAGGCGTATGTTTTGTCCACCGCACTGATTACAGATGCCGCGGGAAACAAAATTGGAAAGTCCGCCGGAAATGCGGTTTGGGTAAATGAAGACAAATTATCGCCGTATGATTATTGGCAATACTTTCGTAATACGCCGGATGAATTGGTGGAAAAGTTCCTTAAAATCTTTACGGAAATTCCGATGGATGAAATTGAAAAGTTGTCGCGGTTGCAAGGTTCGGAATTGAACGATGCAAAAAAAATTCTGGCGCGGGCGGCGACAACAATCGCGCATGGTGCGGCGGCGGCAGATGCGGCGGAACGTGCGGCGGCGGCGCTGTTTGGTGGCGGTGGCGATATGCAAAATGTGCCGTCGGTGGAAATCGAAATGCCGGGTCAAATGGGTGCGCTGGATTTCCTGTGTGCGGCGGGATTGTTTGATACCAAATCTGATGCGCGCCGTATGATAGAACAGGGTGGTGTTCAAATTGACGGCGAAAAATTGACTGATTGGCGGGCGTTTATCGCGAAAAAACCGGAATTTATGGTGCAACGTGGTAAAAAAATGCACCTAAAGGTGATTGTAAAATAAATGTTGCGTGTGGCGGTGGTTTTGGGAATTTTGTTAGGGGGGACGGGTTTTGTGTGTGCCGCCCCGTCGGAACTTGATAAAATTCAGCAACAAATTCGCCAAACGGAACAGAAAAATAAGCAACTTGAACAACAGGTTAAATCGTCCGACAAGGATGTTGAAAAAACAAAAAAGCAACTTGTGACCGCGGCGGACAAGGTTTCGTCATTGGAAGAATTGCGGGCGGAATTGGCAAAAAAAATTGCAGAATTGGATGCGCGACGCGAAGTGATTTCGGCGGAATTGGAAAAAAATCGCGAACGTGTGGCGGATGCGGCGGCGACGGTTTTGTTCTTTGCTGCGAACCCAAGTTTTGATACTGATGATATGCATAACTTTGTCCTGACATCCGCGGTGATGACGGGTATGGCGGACAATTTGGAAGAACATATTCGCGATGCGGCGGAAAAAATTGCGGAACTTGATAAAATTCGTGCGGCGCGTGCGATTGAAAAAGAAAAACTTGATAGGACCGCGAAAAAATATGCCGATGAAAAAAGTTTGCTTGATAAATTGTTGCGGCGGCGGTCGGCGCAAAATGAAAAATTGCGTGGTGAACATGCGGCGTTGCAAAAAAAATTGCGCGAATTGTCGGCGCGCGCAAAAAGTATTTCTGAACTATCCGCCGGCGTGGGGAGTTCCGAAATGTCCGAAGATGCGCGTTTTTCAACCCGAAAACTAAATCTGCCGGTGCGTGGGCGTATTGTTGTGCGCTTTGGCGAAAAGACGGCGTTGGGGTTAAAGTCCGATGGCTGGCGGATTCATACGCGTTCGGATGCACTGGTTGCGGCGCCCGCCGATGGTGTTGTGAAATTTGCAGACAGTTTCAAAGGATACGGTCGGGTTATAATCATTTCGCATAAAAACGGATATAATACGGTGATGACGAACCTTGGGAATATCGATGTTATTGTGGGGCAAGAGGTCTTAGGTGGCGAACCCGTGGGGCGGATGAATCCTGACAAACCCGAAATGTATTTGGAAGTGCGGCGTGGCAACAAGGTCGTTGACCCCGCAAGAATTTTCAAGGAAGAATAAATTATACTTGACAAAACAAAAATAAAGTATTATATTAGTCCATGTTATGACAGATATAAGAAATTTGAATCATGGACGTGAAACTTACGCCGTTTATTACGGCGGTGGATATGTATTAAAGCGTCCTTTGCCAAATGCGACCGAAGAACAGAGACAAAGTTGGCTTGCCAAGCAACATAGAACCAAGGAATGCATAGATGCGTTGCGTGGGGTAAATCATACGGTGTATAATGTTCCAAAGATGGAATTTATAAATGATGATGAATATCAAATTTTAGAAGAACGCGCCCCGGGTGATAAATTAACCAAAGATGTTTTTGTTAAATTGTCCAAGCGGCAACAATATGAAATTGTGAATAGTATAGGAACTTTTCTTGTTGATATGAATGAACTAAAACCGGTTCAGTCGGAATTAAATCATAAAATAACGACAGAATTTAAGTTTGATGTTTTGATGAATTTTATCAATAATCGAATGGGTAAATGGTTTAATAAGAATGAAGTTTTGCAAATGAGAAGGTTTTGTGAACAAATAGATTCTTTTACCTATGATACATATATGGCGTGGTCGCATGGCGATTTGAATTCTGGGAACGTCTATTATGACCCTGAAACAAGCAAATTATCTTTTATAGATTTTGCCGAAGCCGATTATCATCTTATTTATGCGGATATTTTTGCACCATTGCAAACTGATTTGCGAATAGAAAAACGGGTCTATGAAAAATATTTGGAATATCATCAATCGTCACTTTGGCGAATGATGAGTTTGCGTAACCCAAAAATGCAGGAAATTATGAAATATCGTGCAGAAAGCGTGTTGATGAAGCGTTTCCTTAAGGCGTCACAGGATCTGCGAACCAATCCACAGACCGAAAAAGGAAAAAGAAATACACGTGAAAAAGTTCTTTTTATGCGTCAACAGATGGCTGAGATATTAAAACTTGAACAAAAATTTTCAAAATAACAGTAGCAAAAAATCCTAAAAATCGTGTTGCGGACACGATTTTTTTATTATAAAATCTGCGCAAAAGGATTTGCTATGTTCAAAAAAATTTTCGTTTTGATTGCCCTGTGCGTACCGACAATCGTTTGCGCGGCGCCGGAAAAGAAAAAAGAACCCATCGTTCATATGACGGATGAAGAAATATACACTGAACTTAAAAAACTTGCCATGGTGTTTGAGGTTTCGCGTGAAAACTTTGTCGAAGAAGCCGACGAACGCAAAATGTTGGAAGGGGCAATGAACGGTATGCTGGAAGCGCTGGACCCGCATTCGTCGTATTTGTCGGCGGATGATTTCAAGGATTTTAACGACAAATCCAGTGGTTCTTTTGGGGGGCTGGGGATACAAATTACATCTGACCGTGGGGCGGTGCGTGTGATTTCGCCGATTGATGATACACCGGCGGCCAAGGCGGGGATAAAGACCGGCGACTATATCACGCATATTGATGATGAACCAGTGTTTGATTTAACATTGAACCAGGCGGTAAAACGTATGAAGGGAAAACCCGGAACCAAGGTGAAACTTACCATTGTGTCGGGTACAGAAGAACCAAAAACATTGACACTTAAACGCGCGATTATCAAGGTGCAATCGGTAAAGTTTAGTGAGAAAACATTGGCCGATGCGGACGAAGAGACACCAAAGGTTGGGTATATTCGTATTTCGGATTTTGGCGCGACAACTGCCAAGGATTTACGCGATGCGATAACAAAACTTGAAAAGAAAAATGTTGTGGGTTATGTTTTGGATGTGCGTAATAACCCGGGCGGGTATTTGACTGCGGCCATTGATGTTTCAGATGCATTTTTGGATGGGGGTGAAATTGTGTCCACGCGTGGAAAAAACAAGACCGATATAGAACGCAGTTTCGCAACACCGGGTGATATGACGGGTGGCAAACCACTGGTTGTTCTTATCAATCATGGGTCGGCATCGGCGTCCGAAATTGTGGCCGGTGCAATCCAAGATAACGGCCGTGGGGTTATTATGGGATCGCAAAGTTTCGGCAAGGGCAGTGTGCAACAACAAAAGCCCTTTGGCGATGGAACGGCAATTCATTTGACGATTGCGCGGTATTATACACCAAGTGGAACATCAATTCAAAATACCGGAATTACCCCGGATGTAGAGGTTTTGCAGAGCAAAGTTGAAAAAATTGAAAAGCGCGAAAGTTTTTATTCCGAAGCGTCTTTCCGTAATGCACTAAAAAATGAAGAGGCGGAAAAAAAGGCAAAGAAAAAGGCGGAAAAAACCGATAAGAAAGACGATGATGACGATGACCGTGAATTGACCGACGAAGAAAAAGATGCACGTGATTATCAATTGCAACGTGGTATGGAAATGGTGATCGCGTTATCAAAAATGTCTGAACACGCGCGGACCGCGGCGGAATCGAAACCGGAATCCGATGACGATGCGGATGATAATGAAACCGATAAAAAATAATTTGTTTTATGTGAAAAAATTATGGGCGCGACGCGCCCATTTTTATCATGATTATTTTTTTCTATTTCTTTTTTGTCGGTTTTGCTTTTGCCGGTGTTTTTTTGAATTCACGATACAGTGCAACAATGCATGCGTATGCGATTAGTGCAGATATTGCGGTTATTGCACCACTGATTAAACCGTCAGAAAATATTGCAAACAATATAATTGCCAAGACCAATACGATTGTATAGCCAAGGTTTTTTACCAATGTGGATAAAATCTTTTCAAGTGTTTTCATGTTTGTTCCTTTTGTTATGTGCACACAGTATTATACCACATTTTTGATTTTTTTGGTAGTAAAAAAAACGCCGGTCGGCGTTTTTTTACCGATGTTTCCGACCATGTTCTGATTTTTTGAATCGTAATTGCAGATATCTAATCAATGCTTCGGCCGCGCTTTGATAATGTTCAGATATACGGCCGTTCCAAGATGGATATGAAACCCGCCATTCTGAACCTTGTGTTTTACTGAGTTTAACTTTTTTCATATTTGTTGCTCCTTGTTATAAAATTATTTGTCCGCCAAGATACGCATTCTTTGGAATTGGTCCAAACGAAGAATTTGGTGTGACGTATATGTTGCCTGTTATATCAAATCGCCCGCAAAAATGCAAGATGCCTAAATCGCGCAGGAATAAATTACCTTCGATTTTTATATCGCATGGCAAAACGTATTTATACATGTTTTGCAAATAAAGGTTCCCGCGAATATGCGCGCCATTTTTCAAAACAATTGCTTCTTTGCGCGATTCGATGATAATGTCGCCGTATATCTTTCCGTCGCCTTGGGGTTTTAGTGTCGGATCGTTGGACGGAACGGTTTCAACAACATTTATTGTCGTTTCCATATTGCCCGTTTCCGCATCGCGTTTAACCGGTATGGTTTTTGATATTGTTTTTGCCCCAGATTTCGCGACAACCGTCACGGCCTTTTCGCCCGCATGAACAACGACCGGGCCGCGACGGCAATTTACGATATTGATTATCAGTATGGAAAACAGCACGATTATCGCGGTCAGCAGGGTCAGGTTAATAAGTCCAACCAAATTGATTCCGCACAACCATTTCCATATTTTCTTTGCCGCCCAAACGATGCCGTCCCAAATCCACGAACAAACCGCGCAAACCGTATCAAAAACCCATCGCAACGCGCGCGCAATCATACGAAAAGGAAACAATATCGCGCGTTCAAATGCGGTTTCCGTTTGTTGGGCACGTTTGTTCGCCGCCACTTGGTCGGCCGCGCGACGCGTGCGTTTCGCATCAAGTTTTGCTTTCAATTTTTTAAACATTTTTTGCCTTTTTTAATTATTGTGCTATAAATATAGTATAAAAAAATCATTTGTCAAATTAAATTTATTTTTTGGTGAAATTTTGTTTTTGGTGTATAATTGTTCCATGCGGGCGATAGTTTTGGCGTTTTTACTGTGTTCTTGTGCGGCGACGTGGCGGCCGGCGGGTGATTTTGTGCCTGTTCCGGTGCACGCGGGCAAGTTTGATATTTTGACATACCAAAAAAACACCGATACCCAAGCGCCGGTGCATATTTATATCGAAGGCGACGGCCATTCGTTTGATGCCTATGGCGCGCCGACGGGCGAACCGACACCGCGCGACACAATGGTGCGCGATTTGGCGATGCGCGATGCCGCCCCTAATGTTATTTATATGGCGCGCCCGTGCCAGTATATAATGTCCGAAAAATGCGACGAAAAATACTGGACCGATGGGCGTTTTGCGCCGGCGGTGATAAATGCGATGAGTATGGCCGTGACCCAGGTTGCATCCGGCCGGCCAATTGTTTTGATTGGGTATTCCGGCGGTGCGATGGTCGGCGGTTTGATTATAAAGCGCAACCCGGCGTTGCCGATTAAAAAGTGGATTACGATTGCGGGCGTGCTGAATCATGCGGATTGGACGGCGTATTTTGGGGACACACCGTTGCGGCAATCGTTGAACCTGAAATGGTTGCCGGACGTGCGTGCGTTGCACTATGTTGGCGCGGACGATGATGTCGTGCCGATGGAACTTTCGCAGAAATGGATTGGCGATAACGACAAAATAATTGTTGTCCCCAACGCCGACCACGAAGATTTCGCAGATTTAGATATTGATTTTGAATAAACAGATTGATTTATTTGTTGTTTTGTGAAATACTTGCTGGGAGAGTTGAATTTGTAAATAGGAGATTTTTGAATGACAGATATGATAGAACAACGAAAAAATTATTCTGCTTATATTGAAGCGCCAGAACTATCAGAAAAATATATTGATGCTGGTACATATGAAATAGAGCGTGCTTTGGAATCTATTTATGATGATCCCAGTGAAGATTGGCCCTCGTTGGATTATGGCGCCGGTCAGGATAATTCAAGGGCCAGGTATATGAATATAAAAGATTTAAGAGAGGCGATTATACACGAAAGGCGCCGTAGCAATGATTCTGGTTGGAATCCTGATAGGTATTGGTTGCATGAGGATTTTATAGATACGTTCTGTAAGGTAATGGGCTTCAAGAGAAAATGGATGCCAAATAAAGATTATCGAATTGCAGATTATCGTGGGACACCTATATGGAAGACAGAAAAAAAGTTGTGGGATTATATAAGGACAGACAGCTGGGATTTTGACAAAGCGCTGCGCCCCACGTTGAAAAAGTTCGCGGCAAAATGTCCGGCGGCGGTCAAGGCAGATGGTGATAATAAATCACTTATGTTCAATTTGTTGTATCTTGCCGATTTTTGTGATTTTGCCAAGTGTTCACCAATTCCTGTCCCAATAAAAACAGATGAATGGAAAACTGCCGATGAATTGAAAGCGGAATATATTGATGGGGTCGGTGTAAAAAAGATTGCGGCGGCCATGGGGGTGTTTGCAACCCGGGAATATGTTGAACCGCCAGTAGAAGAAGACCTTGATATAGAAGAAGAATTTTTTGATAGAACATTAGAACCAGAGTATTATGCGCCTTTGTCAAAGAGTTTTAATATGGGTTCATGTGTCGTTCTTATGAATCCAGATACAGACAAACCGGAACTTTGTTTGAATGTTAGGAATGTAGATAAGTTTATAGAATTTTTGAATGCTGATCATAAGAAAAAAATTGATGCGTCAACGTTAAAACATGGAATCAACGCGGTTAAAACTTTGGATGATCTAAAGCGGTTTAAAACTCCAAAATCGGATGGGTGGAGCATGTAAAATCTGTTAAAATTAAACCCCTTTGATAACATCGTTATCAAAGGGGGGCATTTTTTTTTGCCGCGATACTTTACATCATGCCTGGCATGGCACCTGGCATTTGCGATGCGGGTTTTTCTTCGGGAATTTCAACCATAACCGCGCCGGTGGTAAGCAATACGCCCGCCGTCGATGCCGCCGCCATGATTGCGGTTTTTACAACCTTGGCCGGGTCAATAATTCCCGCCTTCATCATATCGACATATTCACCGGTTTGCGCGTTGTATCCAAAATTATATTCTTTGTTTTCAGAAACCTTGCCCACGACGATTTCGCCCGATACGCCGGCGTTTTCCGCAATTTGTGCACATGGTGCAACGATTGCACGACGAACGATATCGATTCCGACATTTTGATCGGCGTTTTCACCCTTGGCTTTACCCAACGCCGCGCCCGCACGCAACAGTGCAACGCCACCACCCGCGACAATTCCGTCCGCCACCGCGGCACGTGTCGCCGCCAGTGCATCGTCAACGCGGTCTTTCTTTTCTTTGACCTCTACTTCGGTCATGCCGCCAACCTTGATAACCGCGACACCACCAACGATTTTGGCAAGACGTTCTGACAATTTTTCACGGTCATAGTCACTGGTGCTTGTCTTTATATTCGCACGAATTTCGTCCGCGCGTGCGGCAATCGCCTTTTTATCACCCGCGCCACCAACAATAAGTGTTGTTGATTTATCGACAACAACACGCTTTGCCGCGCCCAACACCGCCGGCGTCAGGTTTTCGAACGTCATACCCATATCGTCCGACACAACCGTCGCGCCCGTCACAATTGCAATATCGCGCAACATTTCTTTGCGGCGGTCGCCAAAACCCGGTGCCTTGACCGCGCAAACCTTTAATCCGCCGCGCAGACGGTTCAACACCAATGTCGCCAACGCTTCGGATTCAACATCTTCGGCGATAATAAGCAACGGTTTGCCCTGTTGTGCGATGGGTTCCAGAATTGGCAACAATGCCTGAATCCCCGTGATTTTCTTTTCAGAAACAAGTATTTGCGCGCCGTCAAGTTCCGCAATCATTTTCTCGCTATTGCTGACAAAGTATGGTGACATAAACCCTTGGTCGAATTGCATTCCTTCGACAACATCGATTTCGGTGTCCAATCCCTTGGCTTCTTCGACGGTAATAACGCCTTCTTTGCCCACGCGTTCCATCGCATCGGCGATTTTTTTACCAATGTCCGCGTCGCCATTTGCAGAAATCGTTGCAACCTGGGCAACCTCTGAACTGTTTTTCACCGGGCGCGCGTGCGATTCAATATCCGCCACGACCGCGGCGGTTGCGATATCAATTCCGCGCTTTATGTCCATTGGGTTCATGCCCGCGGCGATAACGCGACGACCTTCACGAAAGATTTTTTGGGCCAACACCGTTGCCGTTGTTGTTCCGTCACCGGCATCATCGCCCGCCTTTTTCGCAACTTCCTGTATCATGCGTGCACCAATGTTTTCCGCCGGGTCTTGCAAAGATACCGCCTTGGCCACCGTGACACCGTCTTTGGTTGCGACCGGCGCGCCATACGATTTATCGATAACAACCGTGCGACCCTTGGGGCCCATGGTAATTTTTACCGCATCGGCAAGTTTATCAACACCCGCCGCGATTTTATCAGTATTAAAAATAATATCTTTTGCCATAATTTTCCCCTTTATTTAATTATTCCTAAAATATCGGATTCTTTGACAAGAACATATTCCTTGCCGTCAATTTTAACTTCGTTCGCGGATGCCGCCCATTTTGCGACCAAAACAATATCTTTGGGCTTTACGGTCATCGCCATGCGCGCCCCATTTTGAAATTCGCCGTCGCCGACCGCGATTACTTCGCCCCGCGCGGGCTTTTCACGGGCGGTGTCCGGAATAATGATTCCGCCGGCGGTTTTGTTATCTTCATCCATTCGTTTGATAAGCACATAGTTATTTAATGGTTTAAACATAAACTACTCCTTTTGTTATATTCTGTGCCGATTTTGATAAACAAGATATAATGAATAAAAACAATGTTTCAAGGGTTGGTGTTTTAATCCCTTGCCTTTGGTTTGAAAAGGGGCTATGATTGGGCGAAATAAAAAAAGGGGATTTAAGATATGGCAAATTTAATTGTTGATGGAAACTGGGCGGCGGCGGATGTCGCGTATCGGTGTGTGGACTTTGCGGCGATTTACCCAATTACCCCAAGCAGTACGATGGGTGAACTGACCGATGAATGGTCGTTTCAGCACAAGAAAAATATATGGGGTGCAATTCCGCAAATAATCGAAATGGAATCCGAAGGTGGTGCGGCGGGTGCGATGCATGGCGCGTTGCAAATGGGGACACTTGCCACGACTTTTACCGCGTCGCAGGGGCTTTTGCTTATGATTCCGAATATGTATAAAATCGCCGGGGAACAAACGCCGTTCGTTATGCATGTGGCGGCACGGGCACTTGCGACACACGCGTTGTCGATTTTTGGTGACCACAGTGATGTTATGGCGGTGCGGTCGACGGGCTTTGCGTTGCTTTCGTCGCACAATGTGCAACAGGCACATGATATGGCGGCGATTGCGCATGCGGCAACAATTCGTGCGCGTGTGCCGTTTCTGCATTTCTTTGACGGGTTCCGAACAAGTCACGAAGAATCGCGGTTAAACCGTATCGATGATGACGTTTTGCGTAAAATGATTCCCGAAAATTTGGTCGCGCGCTATCACGCGATGGGGATGAATCCCGATAATCCGACAATTCGTGGCACCGCGCAAAACCCCGATGTATATTTCCAGGGGCGCGAGGCCGCAAATGAACTTTACGCCGCGACACCGAAAATTGTGGCGGAGTGCATGGATGAATTCGCGCGACTTACGGGGCGTCGGTATGGGTTGGTTGAATATGTCGGCGATAAAAAGGCGGAAAATGTTATTGTTGCGCTTGGGTCCGCATGTGAAACAATCGAAGAAACAATCGCACATTTGCCGGCCGGATTTGGCCTGATTAAGATTCATCTTTATCGGCCGTTCCCGGTGGATGCGTTTTTGGCGGCGTTGCCAAAGGGTGTAAAACAAATTGCGGTAATTGACCGGACAAAGGAACCGGGTGCGGTTGGTGAACCACTTTATGTGGATGTGAAATCCGTTGTTGGTGATCGGGCACGTGTGTGTGGTGGACGCTATGGTTTGGGGTCCAAAGAATTCAAACCGCGTGATGTTGCCGCCATATTTGAAAATATGAAACGCGGGACATTGCATCATAATTTCACGGTTGGAATTGATGATGATTTGACGGGGCTGTCGCTTAAAACCGACCCGGCATTTTCGGTTGAAGACCCGAATATAAAAACCGCGATTTTATATGGTATCGGAAGTGACGGAACCGTTGGCGCGGTGAAAAATATCGTAAAAATTGTTGGGGAAAATTCCGAACTGTATCCGCAATCTTATGCGGTGTATGATTCAAAAAAATCCGGTGGGCTTACCGCGTCGCATATTCGGTTTTCAGATAAACCTATTCAAAGCCAGTATTTGGTAGAGGTTGCAGATTTTATAAGTGTTTCAAACTTTATGATTGCCCAGCGGTTTGATGTGTTTCGATCCTTGCGTGCCGGGGGAACGGTTATGATAAATACATCAATGTCGCCGGATGTGGCGTTTGCAAATTTGCCCCGCGCGACCCAAGAACACCTTATGCGCCTTCGCGCAAATGTGTATTTTTTGGATGCGAACGGCGCGGCGGCGGAATTGGGATTGGGAAATCGAATCAATACATTTATAATGTTGAATTTCTTTAATTTAACCAAAGTTATTGACCCGTCCGTTGCCGCCGAATCCGCCAAGACCGCGATTGAAAAAACGTATAAGAAAAAAGGTATGGATGTGGTTGCCGCGAACTGGGCGGCGGTGGATAGGGCGGCGGTGTATTTGAAACACTTTGATATGCCGTCGTCGGTGTCGAATTTTGCACCGGACTTTGTGCCGGCGATGACCGCGGATGCGCCGACCGTGATTGCGGGAACACTTGGTGAAATGGCGGCGGGGCGGGGCGATGCGATTCCGGTGTCGCGTTTCCGTGTTGGATCTGAATTCGGTGCGGGCCAGTATCCGGTTGGAACATCGAAATATGAAAAACGTGCCGTTGCCGCGCGTGTCGCAAAGTGCGATTTGGAAAAATGTATTCAGTGTGGAAAATGTTCAATGCTGTGCCCGCATGCGGCGATTCGGATTAAGGCATTGACCGCAGAGCAGGCGGATGCCGCGCGCGGGCGTGGTGTTATTGTGGTGCCGATGAAAACCCCGGAATTGGGTGCGAATATGTATTTCACAATCGGTGTTTCGCCGGCGGATTGTACGGGGTGCGGGCTGTGTGTGAAAAATTGTCCGGTTGGGGCCCTTTCCATGGTTGATGCAAATGCCGATGACCAGCGGGCGTTTGATGAAACGGTAAAATTGCCAGATATCCAGCGGGAAAAATTGAACCTGAATTTGCCAAAGCATATAGAACTGTTGCCACATTACTTTGAATTTCCGGGCGCGTGTGCGGGGTGTGGGGAAACGCCATATATTAAAATGATGGCGCATTTGTTTGGTGACCATATGGTTGTCGCAAATGCGACGGGGTGTTCTTCGATTTATGGGGCGAATTTGCCGACAACGCCGTGGACATGTGACGCAAACGGGCGCGGGCCGGCGTGGTCGAATTCACTGTTCGAAGATAATGCCGAATATGGTTTGGGTATGCGGGTTGCATTGAACCAGCGGCGCGATATGTTGCGTGGGTTGCTGTTCGAATTGGGTATAGAAAATGTTGAAGAAATCTTTAACGAAACGGACATTAATAAACAACGCGAAATTAAAGAAGATTTAGCAAAGAAATTAAAGAAAATTGATTCGCCTGATGCACGTTTGGCTGAAAGTATGCTGGGCGATGTTGTGCAGAAATCCGTGTGGATTGTTGGTGGTGACGGTTGGGCGTATGATATTGGGTATGGTGGTTTGGATCATGTGTTGCACAGTGGCGAAAATGTGAATGTTTTGGTTCTTGATACCGAAGGGTATTCGAATACCGGGGGTCAGCAATCCAAGGCGACACCATTCGGCGCAAGTATGAAATTCGCGATTGGTGGAAAAAATCACGCAAAGAAGGATTTGGGTATGATTGCGATGATGTCGGGTGCGTATGTTGCGCAAATTGCACTGGGGGCGAATCCGGTTCAGGCAATAAAGGCGTTTCGTGAAGCGGAAAGTTTCAATGGCCCGTCAATAATCTTGGCCTATGCGCCGTGTATT
The DNA here is from genome assembly GCA_045612805.1 of Candidatus Enterousia sp. Classification (GTDB taxonomy): domain Bacteria; phylum Pseudomonadota; class Alphaproteobacteria; order Rs-D84; family Rs-D84; genus Enterousia. The sequence continues at coordinate 77,738 of JAZKZR010000001.1, read as the reverse complement.
GCGCATGGGTTCGCGTTGCAAAATGGTCCGGAACATCAAATGCAAATGGTGAACACGGGGGCATGGCCGCTGTATCGGTTTGATCCGCGTCTGATTGTTGAAGGGCACAATCCATTGGTGATGGATTCGAATGTGGATAATTTGGCGCCGTTGGAAGATTTCCTTAAGACCGAAACGCGGTTCGGTGCGGCGCGTGCGGCGAATCCGAACTTTGATAAATTGGTCGAATATGCCAAGGAAAATAACGAGTATCGGACGCAACTTAAAAAATACATCGCGCACTTTGCGATGATGCAGGCGAACACCGTCAAAGAAAACGGGGAGGGATAAAATGAAAAAAATAATTTTAATTTTGTCATTGGCGCTTTGTGCGTGCACTTTTCAGACGAAACACCGTGGATATGTATTTCCAAAAGATTTGGACGTGCAGGTTGCAAAGATAAAAACCACGAATCAGTTGGAAGATTTAATTGGTTCGCCCCAGGTTAAAACCATTTACGGGGACGAGGTTTGGATTTACTTTGGCGAAGATGAAAATTATCATGGTCCGTTTCCGTTGTCGTATGATGAAAAAACGGTGTTGCTTGCATGGGTAAAAGGCGGGCGTGTGACGAAAACACAAATTTTGCACGATGAAGATTTGCCGGATGTCTGTATTGATTCAGACGAAACCGAAATCCCGGCGGCAATTGAACTTAACGCGTTGCAAGAATTGTTTAATAATATCGGCCGGTTTAGTCCAGGCGCCCTTGGGCAATAAAAAACATATTTGCAAAATGTGCGAAAAAAGTGTAAAATTGGGGCAAAGGAAGGAATATGAAAAAATTTTTATTTGCTCTTTTGATTTGTGGTAATGCGTTTGCGGGTGATTGCGGACCGGGCTATGTTTTGGTGGATCGTGGTAAAATTGATGGCATGGTGGCGCGGGAATGTCAAAAACTTTGGTGTGTGGATTTGGAAACGGGACGTGAAATGGGTTCGGGTGATCGTGCGGCGACCGGTTATGTTATGACGGCCACGCCGGTTGAATTGTGTGACGTGTCCGGGGAATGTGTCGAATGCTTTGGTGACCGCAAATGGTGCACCGGGGTGCCAAAGGGTGTGTGGAACGCGGAATATGGCGCGTATACGCGTGGTGGTGTGGATTCGGCAACATATACATCATCGCAAAAGGGCGGATGTTTTAGTTGGAATTTGGAAAAACCGGTGTGTCCCGCGGGCGAAGATGCGATTTTGCAAGATGGCGAGTGGGTTTGTGCGATTCGGGTCCAAGGTTCCGGAAATACCGGGCGTGCGCCGGCGGTGCGTCGAACCGGAACGCGGATGCGTGGAACACTGCGTAAATAGCCCGGTTTTTAGACAAGAATATTTTCGGGCGAAAAAATCGCCCGATTTATTTGTTTTTCTGATATTTTTATGTTATAATGTGCGGGAATTAGAGAGAATGGCAATATAAAGAGTGATGTTATGCCAAGTAAAAAATTGGAATTTAAAAACGGTCAATATGTGGTTTATCCGACCCAGGGTGTCGGTAAACTTGTGCGCACCGAAGAGCAGGTCATAGGCGGACAAAAAATAAAAATGCTGGTTATCGATTTTGAAAAAAGTCGTATGACGTTGCGTGTTCCGTTGGAACGGGCGGAAATTTCCGGGCTGCGACCGCTTTCATCCGCAAAAAAGATGGACGAGGCGATTGCCGCCGCCAAAGGCAAGGCCGGCGCAAAACGTATGATTTGGGCGCGGCGTGCGGCGCAATACGAAGAAAACATAAATTCGGGTGACCCCATGAAATTGGCCGAGGTTGTACGTGACTTGCAACGGCGGAATCCGACCGATACGATCCCTTTTTCGGCGCGACGTTTATATATGCGCGCGTTGGAACGTATGGCCCAAGAATTTGCCGTGTTACATAAAATGGATATAGAGGCCGCGTCCGAAAAAATCGAAGATATTATCGGTGTGCCAAAGGAAATTGACCTTAATGCCGTTGACGAAGATGAAGAAGAACAGGAAGAGGAATTTACCGATACAAGTGAGTAGTGTTGGTGTAAGTGGTTAGTGAAAACGGTCGCAAAAGCGACCGTTTTTTACAAAAATATTACCACTAATCACTACCCACTAACACTAACCACTTACATCGTGAAATCTTCGCCAAGGTAAACCTTTTTTACCATTTTATCGCGGATGATTTCGTCACTTGTACCGTGTTTTAAAATCATGCCATCGTGCAAAACATAACTGCGGTCCGTGATGCCAAGCGTTTCACGGACATTGTGGTCGGTGATTATTACGCCAAGTCCACGATTTTTTAATTGTGATACTAAATCGCGGATTTCGTTCACGGCGATTGGGTCGATTCCGGCGAACGGTTCGTCAAGTAATATGAATTTTGGATCGTTGGCCAATGCACGTGCAATTTCAACGCGGCGGCGTTCACCCCCGGACAGTGATGTTGCTGGGCTGTGCCGCAAATGCGATATAGAAAATTCTTCGAGCAGTGCATCCAGTTTCTTTTTGCGCGTTTTTTTATCCGGTTCGGTGACCTCCAGTATTGCCATGATATTTTGTTCGACATTAAGGCCGCGAAAAACACTGCTTTCCTGGGGCAGGTAACCGATGTGCAAACGTGCACGTTGATAAAAAGGTAATTTAGTTATATCTTGGGAATTAAGGAAAATTTGTCCGCGCGATGCGTTTAATTGGCCCGTTATACAATAAAACGCCGTTGTTTTCCCCGCGCCATTTGGCCCCAGCAGTCCCACAGATTCCCCCTGGGCCGCAATCATGGAAATATCACGCAGAACCACGCGGCGACCGTATGATTTAGATAAATGTTCAATTTTTAATACAGATTGCTTTACCATTTTTTATTCACCAAGCCTTATTATTAATTCAGATGTTTGCATTTTATGCCCATCGTTTTTTGAAATTATATTCACATTTCCGGCAAGTTGCAAAACTTTTGTTTTTATATCATATTCGCCACCGTCGGCAGAAAAACTTATTTTATCTTTTCGGCCATTTTGCATTTGAACAGTATAGCCGGATATTTTTTCAAGTATAACAATGTTCGGACGCGTGTATTCTAAACGGCCACTTGCCGCGGTAATTTGAAACGGTTCGCCCTTGGCATCTGTTCCCGCAAGTGATGCACCGGACATTTTAAATTGATTCTGTATTACATCGGTCATGTTTATTATCGAAATTGGTGTCCATAATAATTGGTGCGTGAAAAGTGCGCCGGCAACAAGTGCCGCAATCATTGTGATGCCCCATCCGGTAAAGAAAAATTGCCATAGCCGTTGCCAGCGCCGATGGCGATTAGTTATGATTAAATTGCGTTTGTTTTTCGTCATGTGCATTATATTAGCCCACCACAAACCAAAAAGCAATTTTTTATATTTGGTTGTTTTGTTTTTTTGTGATATAATCACTTGCGTAAGAGAATGTAGGAAATGAAAAAGTTTGGTACTTTTGTATGTTCTTCGCTTGCGGTATTGATATGTGCTACGGCGTTTGGTGCCGCAAATGTGTTGATGCCAAAAAAGGCGGATTCGGTGGCGAAACGTGACGTGTCAACATCGACAACCGGAACGGGGGCAAGTTTGTTGCCGACGGCACTTGGGTTGGTCACAAGTGTTATACAACTTAACCAACAACAAAAGGCGTTGACAGCGGAATGTGAACCGACGTCGCGTGAAATTACCTTTGTGAACAATATGATAAAGGAATGGGCAAATGCCGGTGGGCGTAATCCTTTGACATCATCAAGTGCGGTGCGGCCGTGCAGTGCAAACGAAAGTTATGCGACCACGGTGCGGTATGCGGGAAATGGACTTACGATTGATAATTCAACAATATGTTGGGATACATTTACGGATTCAGAGGCGCGACATGCCGTATGGGCCGGGTACCCAAAGGCGTCGGTTGCCGAATATTGTTCGGATGGTGGCGATAACCTTAGCCTGTGCGGTAAAGGCAGTCGCAAGAAAGTCACAAATATGTGGACGCTGTTTGATATGATTGATTTTGAAAATAAAGATTATACCCAGGGAGAGGCAACCCAGGCGGTGGCGTTGTTGGAAAAGGCGACAAAGTGTTCCACTAATAAATTGGCGGCGAAAAGATTGGAAACATTTGGTGGCTTTATAACAAATACGATAAGTAATCTTGGGCAACCAACGAATACGGATTCAATTATGGGCGCGGTCAGCAGTGTTGTTGGGCAAACCGGTTTTGGAAATATCGGTGGTATTGCAAATGTTGCAGCACAGTTTTTAGATAGATAATAAAAATTGATTTTTATGTTTGTTTTTTGCTTTACTAAAATCCTTAAAAAATGTATAATGTGTGACAAGGTAAGAGAAAGGATTTTTTCATGACATCAAAATCAAATGTTTCGTTGTATGCAATTTCGCGTGTGTTGGCGGTTGTGGGCGTGCTGTCACTCGCCGCGTGTGCGCGTTCGAATGTTGGTACGGAATATAATGGTGGATATATGGCGACGCCGACCGTTGACTATGTCGAAGGGTTGGATGTGTATTCCGCGCCGCATCGGGATTCTTTCCTTAACCAATTGGCGATGAATTATCGTTCGTATGCGATTTATAATGCCCGGACCAGTGGATATCCCGATGTTGGTGAATTGTTCGCACAAAAGGCGGTGGCGGCGTTTTCTGGCGAGGTGCCGTATCCTGAATCCATTGATAATTGGCCAATCGAAGATGACAATGCCGCATATGATTTGATGATGGCATATAATGATATGATTGAACTTTTTCAAAATGATGCAACCGTGACACAGCCGGAATTGGCGGCAGAGTTGCAGGCAAAATATGATTGTTGGTTATCTGCCACTGCAAGTGGCCAGGGCGCAACCGCGCGTGAATGTAAAACGCGTTTTGAAAATACATTGACCGCGTTGCGTGATTGCACGGGCGGGCGTGTTATAAACCCGGTGGTGACCGAAACCACGGTTGAAGAAATGCGTGTTGATTCTGGACGGACGGTGAATCGGGTGCGTGGTGCGCAAATTGGAACGTTCTATCCGGAAACGACAAATATGTCCGCAATGCGTGGAACGAATCGGGCGCGTGATGGGGTGATTATTGTAAACAATGTGAATGTACCGGAACACCTTATAAATCCGGAGCCGGTGCAACCGATGGTGTTTAATCAGAATATCTATGGCGGTGACAAAACGTTGAATGACAACAGTACCCGCAACAGTAATAATGTTAAAAACGCCGGTAATACCAAAACGGTTGAGAAATCTGATTGTCCATGTGCACAGCAAAATGGTGGCAAGGGTGGTTCACAACAAAGTGTCCAAGAAAATTATCAACCAGTGTCGTTAACGGTGAATTCTAATCCGGTTGTTGTACCGTCCCAGGGCGGAAGCCAGGTTGATGTTAATGTCCCGGTGTCCGTTCAGGGGGGCACTTGTAATGCGGCGGCCGTGGGTGGAACCTGTCCGCAAAATGTAAATGTTGATTGTCCGTGTGCCAATGTGAAACCAGAGGAAAAAGAAATAACAATTGTTGCCGATGGGTTGGTTTCACGTGACGAATTCATTGAACTTATGATGATGATGCGTGGCGAATTGGCGGCGATAAATGCGCGGCTTGATGAATTGGCGGCTAAAAAGAATGAACCGGTTGAACGCATGCGCGATGAAACAACGGTTATCAAAGTGCAACAGATTCCGGTTGAACCAAAGCAACATGTTATGGAAGAAGTGTTCGAAATCCGATTCGATTTTGACAAGGCGGTAATTAAACCGGAATACGAAGATATCATACGTCAGCTGGCAGAGGTCACCCAGGCGAATCGGAATGTTAAAATTTCAGTGGTTGGGCATACCGATACTTCGGGCAGCCAGGCGTATAACTATGCACTGGGCGGTCGTCGGGCCGAAGCGGTTCAGAAAATGTTGATTGAACGCGGTATCCCGGCAAGTCAGATTGTCGCGGTTAGTGCGGGCGAAGAAGACCTGAAGGTGCCGACACCGGACGGTGTGCGTAATGCGGAAAACCGCCGCGTGCGCGTTGTCAAAGAGGTTACATATACGGAACCGGCGGGGGAAAAGTATGCTCCGGTTGCGGATGTAAATGTTGAACAATTCTATACGGATTGTGAAAACGGAAATTGTGAGACAGAATATCAAAATTGGTAATCACAAAAACGCTTGACAAAAGTTTTTGTTGGTGTACAGTGCCGATTACCAGAGAGATGCTTTGCAAGAGGTATTGAAAATGGTAAGTGAAGTAAAAAAATTGATGAACGCTAGGAAAAGCATGGCTTTTCGTTCGGGTGTGGAAATGGAACGTTTCGATTTGGCGGCGCAACTAACACAACGTGGTGTGCCGGTTCGGTTCCCGGGTATGGATGACCCGACCCAACGATAAAGTTTATTTTCTGTACAATTGGGTGTGGCGGCACATGCGTGTCGCCATGCTTTTTTTGCAAAGGGGGAATAAAAAACATTTTTTAAATGGGAATTTTTGTGATATAATATCTCAAAAGGATAGCGAGGGAGTTTTCATTATGTATAAAAATCTAACGTTTATGTTTGTGGCGTTGTGCTTACTGCCGGGACTGTCATTCGGCGTGACATTGAAACAGCGGTCGTTCGGTGAATCGACCGGTGGTGCGTATTATTCAGATTATGACTATGGCGCACTTGATTATGTTCCCGGTGCGGATGGCATGAGTGAAATGGAGGTTGTATCGACCCTGCGCCATGATATTCAGGCGTTGGATGAACAAATTGCAACGTGTGAACGCAAGCGCAAGGGATGGGTCGCGGCGACGGTTGTTGGCGGTGTTGGTGTTGCGGCGACGGGGATTGCGGCAATCGTGCAGCATAACAAGATTCAAGATAAAAAGTCGGAACTGGATCGCGTGCAGAAAGATGTAACGGACGCCAAGCAACAGGTGTCCGAAGCGCGCCAAGATTTAGATAAATTACAGACAAAAAAGGGAAATTAAAATGAAAAAGATAATATCATTTGTTGGTCTGTTTGCGGTTCTGGGTGTGGGTATTGGTGATGCACACGGTGTCGCGATGAGTGCCCAGGTTCGCCGGTTGCTGCAAGAAAAGCAGGAAAAGATAGAGCAACTTGAAAAATGCGAAGGGAAAAAGCAAGGATGGATGATTGCGGGAATATCGACGATTGGTCTGACGGCGGTTGGTGTTGGTGTGAACATTGCCCAGGCATCAAAGAGCAACAGATTGTCATCCGAAATCGAAATGGAAAAAAGCACATTGGAACGCCATCAAAATGAATTGAATCGGATACAAAATGATATTGCCGCGGAACGCGCAAAACAGTCAGAAGCAAATAAATGCTGTGATATGAAAAGCCGTTGTTGCGAATGTGAAAAACTGAATGAAGGTAACTGTCCTGGTGACAGTGGTGATGGTGGAACCGCATATGATTATAGCAAGTATAAATTAGATTGTGATTCTGTGGTGTTTACATTTGTTAGGGGAACAGAATACGAGCAGATTTTGGAAAGTTTGAATAAAACTTGTAAAAATGTAACAAGTAAAGATATGGAACGAACCGAAAATAATGGTTTTGTTACATATGAATGTAAAAATTATAAAGTAATGGCGAATTGTGGTAAAAAGCAGAATGATAGGGATTGCCCGGATATTACATATAGTTATGCGTGGCCGTTGCCGGATCCATATGCTTCAAAAATTAAGGCGAAACTTGAAGAATATAGAAAAAAGTGCGAGGACCAACAAGGCGGAAGTTTTGAATATGTGCAAGCCACAACAGGAACAGGCGAGATAGCAATTGGTGGGGGCAAAGCCGTATGTAGAAATAGAACAAAGTGCGATTCGAATGAAAAAACGGATGTGCATATTGATGTTGAACAAGAAGGCGTTAATCCGGTGAAACCTGAAAAGGATTGTCGTACATCGCATGGTAAAAAACCGACAACTGATTGTCCGTGTGACGGTGATAAGGGTTTGAAGTTAGGTACAGATGGAACGTGTCAGTGTGAAAAAACTGGCGAGACGTGGAATGGTTCAAACTGCGTTAAGGAAAAAAAGGATACAATAGCGGAGAGAGTTTTGGGACAGCCGTGTTGGAAAAGTGATTTGCCGACCGATGCAACGGACGGGATATATTGGGAAAAACCAGGAAAATATAAGTGCAAGTATAATGATGAATCGGTGTTGTGTTCTTGTAGGGTTGATAAGTGTAAAGATGGCCTTGTTGCCGATGAAAGTCATGAAAAGTGTGTGAAGAAAAATCTTGTTACAGATTGTTCTGAGGGGTATGTTCGTATTGGTGGAAATGGCGATTGTGTGAAACGTGATTACTTGTTTACTGATCAGTGTAAATGCGCCAAGGACCCAAGTAAGATGTGCAAATTGGATACGGATCATGGTGGTGATTTGGTATGTCAACTTGCCAAGGGTATAGGTAAAAAGTGTAAATGTGAAGATTGCCCGAAGGGGGAGGAGTTTGATCCTGTGACAAAAAAGTGCGGGACAAGTTCATCATCGGCGACAAGTGAGAACAGTGATTGTGTTATAGGAGAGCCGAATAAGATTTTGCCGGAAGGCTGTGTTTGTGACGCATCGAAAGGACTTGTTGAGCGATGGGTGACAACTATGTTTGGTGGGCGTGGCAATCAAAAAGAGTGTAAGTGTGATTCTGGAACTCGGTGGGATGGTCGAGAAAATATGTGTATATAAATTTATCCCCGCGGTGGCGGGGATTTTTGTTGGGGGCTCATACCTTACTTATTTTATCGTCATACCGCGGAAACGCGGTATCTCATCGTTACAGTTGAAACCACAAGATCCCGGCGTTCGGCGGTGTGACGCGTCCCTGCAACCCCGCAGGGATCCCGCTTTACAGCGGGATGACGTTACTAACACTTATTACTTTTTCACCGCCCAGAATAGGGCGAGGAGCCATCCGATGCCGGTCCATCCAAATACCCATGATGCAATGCGGATGCGCATGGCGACAGCCTTTGGTTTTTCAGATTTGGCGGCCAGATACGCCGGTGCAAGTATGATTGCACACAGCGCGAGTCCCGCCACGATATATTTGATTATTAAAATGTGTTCCGCATTTAGCGACATTTTCTACTTTCCATATGTTGCATTATTACCAAGTTCTTCTTCGATACGCAACAACTGATTATATTTCGCCATGCGGTCGGTGCGCGACATTGAACCGGTCTTGATTTGTCCCGCGTTTGTTGCAACCGCCAAATCCGCAATCGTTGTGTCTTCGGTTTCACCACTGCGGTGCGAAATCACAACGCCATAGTTTGCATCTTGGGCCATTTTGATTGCGCGCAGGGTTTCGGTTAACGACCCAATCTGATTTACCTTAATAAGTATTGCGTTTGCAACGCCGCCGTCGATTCCGCGTCTAAGGCGTGTTGGGTTCGTCACGAACAAATCGTCACCGACCAATTGACATTTGCTACCGATTTTTTCGGTAAGTGTTTTCCATGCCGCCCAATCTTCTTCGGCCAGTGCGTCTTCGATAGAAATAATCGGATATTTTTCAATCAAATCCGCATAGAATTTTATCATGTCGTCAGATGACATGTCGCGACCTTCGAATTTATAAACGCCGTTCGAATAAAATTCAGATGATGCAACGTCCAGTCCGATTGAAATTTGTTCGCCCGGCGTGTAGCCTGCGTCACGAATTGCGGCGATGATTGCGTCCAGTGCCGCCGCGCATGAATCAAAGTTCGGGGCAAAACCACCTTCGTCACCGACGTTTGTCGAATGACCGCCGGATTTTAGAATCTTTTTCAAATGGTGGAATGTTTCCGCACCCATACGAATCGCCGTGGCTTCGTCGCGTGCGCCGTTTGGAATAATCATGAATTCTTGGGCGTCAAGGCCGTTGTCCGCGTGCGCGCCGCCGTTGATAATGTTCATCATTGGGCGTGGCAAAACATGCGGGTTTGGGTTTCCATAAATTTCCGCAAGGTATTTGTAAAGCGGAACGCCCTTTTGGTTCGCAACCGCACGCGCGACCGCAAGTGACACGGACAATATCGCGTTTGCACCCAATTTATCCTTGTTCGGTGTGCCGTCAAGGCCTAGCATTTTTTCATCGATTTCCGTTTGCCGGCCCGCGTCCATACCGATAAGTTCGGGCGCAATAATTTCATTTACATTTTTTACGGCGCGCGTGACACCTTTGCCCATAAAGGCATCGCCACCGTCACGGAGTTCAAGTGCCTCAAACGAACCGGTACTTGCGCCCGACGGGACCGCCGCACGCCCCAGCGCGTCACCGGACAGCGTCACGTCGCATTCAATTGTTGGGTTGCCGCGCGAATCCATAATTTGTCGTGCATGAATTTTTGTGATTTTATACATATTTTTTCTCCTTTGTTTACATTGGTGCTTTTTTTTTGTTCCAAGTTGTGGTATAATATAGCAACAGGAAACGAGAAAAAGAACAAAAAAATATGATAAAAAAATTGGTGCCGTTTTTATATTGCCTGACCCCGATGTGGGCGGTCGCGGATGTCGTAGATACCACATTCCCAGGGACAGTTGGGCAAATGACCCCGATTAGTGGTGCGTTAAGTTTGACCAACGAATCGTATATTTTTCAGGCGGGTTCGGGAATAAGTATTGGTGGGTCACTTGCGACCGCGGGCGGTGTTTATGTTGGGTATGATGGTTCCATGCCGCATAATAATGGTAATATTTTTGCCCAGGCATCCGATGGAACAAATTATTCTATTTTGACCGGTGGTAATATAAATATTGGTATGGTTTTGGAAATCGCCGGAAATAAAAATCTTACCATCGGCGGAACCGGGGGCGCACAGTATAATTTTAATGCCGCCGCGATAGAGGCGTACGGTGGATTAAACCTTTATGGGGCCGCTTTGACGGTTGGGCAAATTGTTGCGTCGGGAACGGGCAATGCCGGTAATGTTGTAATTCAGGGAAATTCATTAAATGTTAGTGGCGTGATTCAATCGTTGGATGCGCGGAATATGACGTTGAATTTGGGCGGTGGGACTTTGGGTGTCACAGGCAGTATTGAAAATAAATCGACTGGGACCATGTCGATAACCGCCGGTGCGATTACCACACAAACAATTACAAACGATTCGAATTCAGGAACGTTGAATATCAATGCAGGTTCTTTGAATTTAACTGGTGGTGACGCGGACACGACCGCATCGTTTATAAACAAGGGAAATTTTGTTGGTGTTGTTTCGGGTGCGACGACACTTGCGCATGGGTTTGACTTGTCGACAATGGGTGCGACAAATTCGTTTAGTTTGACGACCGGAACATTGTCGTTGGGTGATAGAATCGATAGTTTTTATGATAACAATTTAACTTCGTTCACAGTGAATGTGACGAATGGTGCGATAGATGCGAACACGATTCGAAATGGGTACACTGATGCGGCGGCGGTGATGAATTTGTTGGCATCAACCTTTATCAATGCGGATGGTATTTATGCGTATGGTGGAACGATGAATTTATCCGCGCCGACCATATCGATTGGAACGGGTGGCCTTTCGGTTGCCGAAGGCGGTGCATTAAATATATCAAACACGGATGTTATTACGTCGGGCGCCGCGGTTTCGGTTTATGGGAACCTTAGTGCGGGGTTGGCCAGTGCGGCAAGTGGTGGAATGAATATAACCAGTGGATATACAGAAATAGATACCGGAAATTTTGATGTGAATGTTGGTGGCGGAATATCGGCAAATGGTTTTGGAAATGGGCTTGAAATTTTTGGTCAAACGATAAATGTCACGGGTGATGCCGTATCAAGTAATGGCGGTAATATAGTATTTAATGCTGGAACGGTGAATGTTGGCGGAAACCTTGGCGGAAGTGATGTGACGTTTTATAATCCAGGTTTGGCAAATGGTATAGATATAACCGTTGGTGGAAATATAATTGGCGGAACAGATATAATTGGGCTTGCACATATGACGGTTGGTGGAAATTACACATTTGATGATGCAAGTCGTTTAGTTGCCTTTGCAAATTCGGGTGCCGGGTTTACATATTGGGCAACGGCCGTTTTCGATGAAGATAATATGGTTAGTGTGATAACCAATAATGTCGGTGGTGCGGAACCGTTGATTTCGGTGTCAGGGCAACTTATTACAAATGTAAGTGGTGATGCGTTGACGCCAAATGGAACACCGTTATTGGATTCACAGATTGGTATAAATTTGCGTAATACCGTAGACGGCGGTTCGGCAATTTGGTTGCTGCATGCGGACGAAGGAATCCAAGAACTTGCGGCGCGGATTGCGGGACTTAGTATAAATTTCTGTAATGCGGATGGAAGCATTTGTATGGATTATCTGGCGGCGACGGGTGCGAATAATGGCGCGGGCGTTCAATTGCCGATACATCTTGTGTCGTATGATACGGATGGCGATGGTGTAAATGATAGTTTATATGTGGTATTTGACGATCAACTGACGGATCGGGGACGTTTGTTCAAATTGCAACCGATTGTTGCAAGTGCGCCTTATTATACAATCGGTGAATATCAATCGGCGGGCGCATTGGATGATTTGATTGAACATTTGTTGCTGTCCAAAGGGTTTTCGTATGATTCGCCGGCGGGGGTTATGCGGATACTGTTTGATAACACGGTTATGTCAGAGGTTAGTGAAGAACTCTATCAACGTATGATGTATTATTGGGCGTATAATAAACCCGATGTTATTCGTGCGTTTAGTCGTGTATTTCAATTGCGCGAAGCGAACCAGATTGCGGATGCGTTGGAATTGAATACGCATACGGTGTTCAAAGATATATCAAATCGTTTTATTGATGAAGCAATTTGGAATCGAAATCGTCGTGTGAATAAAATTTGGTTTACCGGTGATTATGGATATATGTGGGATGATTTGGTGGATAATCATGCACATGGTTCGCGTATCAATTTTAATTTAGGATATGATTGGCAGGCCAGCAATACATTGATTCTTGGGTGGATGGGACATGTTTCACATGTGCGCAGTGAAGATAACGATGTCATTGATTTAACCTATGGCACGACACGCGCAACGGGGTATGTTGATACGGATGTTCGTAACCTTAATGTTGGTGGTGGTGCGTATTTTATGAAAACATTGGGGATAAAGGCGCGTTGGTATGGCGACGCAATGTTGGATTTGAACTTTATCGATGTTAAACGCGATCAAACATGGGTTAATGGCCGTATAGAAGGTGATGCATTTTCACTTGGGCTGGTCGGTGAAACAGGCATAATTCATGATTGGTTGAATCAATACATTATTGGTAATGTTTATTTGCGCCTTGGGTACAATTCGGGTTTTGATATGACCGAAAAGGTTGGGGGCACGGATTATATGAATCTTGATTTTGATGGGCATTTCATATTGACACCGGGCTATTCAATTACGGCACAGAAGCGTATATATCCATCGGCGTGGTTTCAATTCCGGCCATATGCGACGGTTGGTGTGGAGTATGATTTGATTGAATCGCCGAATCAAATGCACTATCGTTTCGCGGTTGTGAATCCGTGGCGTGAATACGATATTGGTGTTGATCCGCTTTGGGCGCATGCGGGTGCGGGTGTGGAATTCCTGTCGGTAAATGGTGTTCATGTTGGTTTGGATTATCGTTACCAATATAATGCAAATGTTCAAATGCACAAATTGCAACTTTCTGGGATGTATAGATTTTAAGTGTTAGTATGGGCGCAAACGCGCCCACATTTTTTTATTGATTACTGACACTAATTATTAAAACGGAATATCGTCGCCGATTTCGGAAATTGAAATTTCTTCGGCCGGTGCCGGTGCCGCGGCGGGCGCGGAACCCGACATTGAATCAACCGCCTTGGCCCCCGACAGGATAACCATTGTGCCACTGAACTGATTCAATACAACCTCGGTCGTATAAGTATCAACGCCTTGTTGATTTTGCCATTTGCGCGTGCGAAGCGTGCCTTCAATGTAAAGTTTTGTTCCCTTTTGCAACATGCGTTCGGCAACTTCGACCAAATTCGGACTAAAAATCACGATGCGGTGCCATTCGGTTTGTTCCTTTTGTTCGCCACTTTGGCGGTCGCGCCAACGGTCAGATGTTGCGAGTGAAAAACTTACCACCTTTTGTCCGCTTTGCATAGTGCGAACCTGAGGGTCTTGCCCGATATTACCAACCAAGATTACTTTATTTATACTGCCTGCCATTTTATATCCTTTTGTTTAATATGGTTTTATTGGAGCAAGAATTCGTGGCAATGTCAAGTATAAGTGTTAGTGTGGGCGCGGTGCGCACAATTTCTTTTTTCGTTGATCACTAGCCACTTACGTTAACACTTCTACTTGACTTTTTGATAAAAATGTGTAATAATATGCGTCGAAGTAGGTTGTGGCGCGTTCTGTGTCACAAATTTTCCAAAAAAAGGACTTTTTAATGCATATAAATGAAATAAAGGCCAAGTCGCCACAACAGCTGTTGAAAATGGCGGAAGATATGGGCATCGAAGAAGCATCGCAATTAAATGTGCAACAATTGCGTTTTGCGGTTATGCGCGGATTTGCGGCGGATAAAAAAATAACACTTATTGGTGACGGCGTTCTTGAACGGTTACAGGATGGTTTTGGTTTCCTGCGCGCGCCGGAAAGTAATTACCTGGCCGGGCCAGATGATTTGTATGTGTCGCCGAATTTAATCAAAAAGTACGGATTGAAAACCGGCGATTATGTCGAAGGGCAAATTCAGGCGCCACAAAATGAATCTGAACGGTATTTTGCGTTGGAAACAATTGAACGCGTAAATGGCGATGATCCGGAAAAATTGCGGCACAGGGTGTCTTTTGATGATATGACCCCACTTTACCCGGATGAACAATTAAAGATGGAGGTTATAGGTGACACGGACAAGGGACGCAATTTGTCCGCGCGTGTTATCGACCTTATATCGCCGACGGGGCGTGGGCAACGTTCGCTTATTGTGGCGCCACCGCGCACCGGTAAAACCGTTATGTTGCAAAATATTGCACATTCCATCGCAACCAATTATCCAGAGGTTAAATTGATTGTGTTGCTTATTGACGAACGGCCCGAAGAAGTGACCGATATGCAACGCAGTGTCAAGGGCGAGGTTATATCTTCGACATTCGATGAACCGGCAACGCGACATATTCAGGTCGCAGAAATGGTTATCGAAAAGGCAAAACGTTTGGTCGAAGCGGGTCAAGATGTTGTTATTTTGCTTGATTCTATTACGCGGTTGGGACGCGCATATAATACATTTGTTCCGTCCAGTGGCAAGGTTTTAACCGGTGGTGTCGACGCGTACGCGTTGCAACGGCCAAAACGTTTCTTTGGCGCGGCGCGTAATATCGAAGGCGGGGGCAGTTTGACGATTATCGCGACCGCACTTGTCGATACGGGTTCCAAGATGGACGAGGTTATTTTTGAAGAATTCAAGGGAACAGGTAATAGTGAAATCATACTTGACCGGAAACTTTCCGATAAACGCGTTTATCCGGCGATTGATATTACCAAATCCGGCACGCGCAAGGAAGATTTACTGGTGGGCAAGGATTTACTATCAAAAATGTATGTGTTGCGCCGAATTATCAATCCGATGGGAACGCTGGAGGCGATGGAATTCTTGCTTGATAAATTACGACTTACCAAGACGAATGACGATTTCTTTAATTCCATGAATCAATAATAGATGCGCACCGTTTGGTGCGTTTCTTTTTAGGGAAAAACAAAAAATGCAAAAGTATTTAATAATCGCCGTTTGTGCGATGGTTTTGGGTGCGTATTTCTTTGGTGCGCGAATTGCGCGTGAAAAATGCGCGGCCCGTGGTGCAAACGCGCAAACAAATGAAATTATAAACAATGTAAATATGGTAAGGGTGGCAAATGAAAAAACTGTTCATACCGGTGTGCGCGATATTCGTGACATCTTGCGACGGAAATATACCATTGCGGAATAAATCGGCGGCGGATGTGTGCCCGTGCGAATTTATATATGGGCGCGCATCTGATTGGGATACAATAAGTGATGATTTAGTACGCAATATATACCGGCATAATTTGATTTGTGAATCAATGCGGGGGAAATGATATTTATTCACTATAATATTCAATCATTGCGGCGGCGGCATCATGGATGCGCTGCATATTTTGTTCATACGCATCACAGTCGCGTGATATACGCGAACGGTATGCATCGCGCATGTTTGATGCCATCGATGCACAATTGCGCAGGTGCGCGACACAGTATTCGTGGCCAGTAAGGAACACATTTTGACCCTGAATTCGTTCTTCTGGTGTTGGCCAGTCGATGTCGATTGCGTTTTCAAGTCGCATCCATGAATTTTCGCCGACATATTGTCCTATGCGTTCCATCCAATATTCATTCATTTCTGCGTCCGTCCACTGGCCCCCGCCACGCAGACGGATTATTTGCAATGTCATATCGTTGATTTCATCTTGGTATTTTGAATCGATTTGTGTAAGACGTGCACTGCAATAACAACGATTATATGCGGTGTTTGCGCGGGCACAGTAATTATCCATGCATTCAGTATAACCCGCAAGGCAACGCGTTGTTGGAACATCGTATGTGACGGTCACCGTTTCGGTTGTGTCGGCGGTGACGCGTGCATTTTCACGCGCGGAACGCGCGACAACACGACGCGTGTTTTTAGGGGTGGTGTTTTGGTTCGTTGCCGCGCGTGCGACAACACGACGGGTTGAATTTTGGGTTGGCACGTTCACGCCCGTTGCGGTGCGGGCCGTGGTTGCGGCGGACGCCCGGCGTGGAACAACGTGGCGTGGTTTGGATGCAGGTTTGGTTTTAACAACAACATCAATTGGGTTGTTTGTCATTAGAACACTGGTCCCCGGGTTCAAATCGGTACGCATTTGATTATTCATATACGGGTACATATACGCGTATGCGTTCGGGTCAACATACATTGCGGGCTTTCGCACGGCGGCCATGGCAACCGTGGCACATAGGGCAAAGCAGGGCGCGATAAAGAGCCGTATAATCCTTTCCATATTTTTAGTTTAATAAAAACACCCGTGCCAAGGCAATAAGAAATTTGTTGACAAACACAAAAATTATAGTATTATTTGTCAACAAGGGTTAAAAAATGAATGGAATTTTTGCGTTTTCTTTTAAAATAACAAATTGGTGTAATTTGCGCTGTGCGCATTGTTGTGAAAATTCAGGCAAAACAAACCCGCCTAATTTTATGCCACTTGACAAAATAGAGCGGTATTTGGGTGAAATTCAAAACTTGCCATATAATATATCTGAACACATTGTCATTGGTGGCGGCGAAGGTATGGCACCGTATTTTTTTAAGAATATAAGGTATATTCCAAGTGCGTTAAATTTGATTTTCAGGGCAGGTAAGATTCCAACAATCAAAACAAATGGAACATGGGGTGCGTCGGCTGATAAACGAAATTTAATACTTGGAACTTTGGCAAATGCCGCATATTCTGCAGATGTTTTGATTACATTGAACATATCGGTGGATGAATTTCATAATAATACCATGGCGGTTGCTGATTTGATTAGTGGTATTTTATCGAATGATTATATAATGGCGGCTATAAGACCAACTTTAAATGGCTTTAATACAGATGGTTCGGCAAACGCGTTAAAGAAATTACAAGCCGAATTAAATAATCGTAAAATTGGTGTCGATGAATTGCCAAATGGTGATTTTGGTGTGTATAATGAGCGCGGAACAGGTATCCGTGTCCCTGTGGATTATTTGGGTGCAATTCATAATTTGGGGCGTGCAGTTGAAAATCGTGTATATACTTCGACGAATTCCCCGACAACACCATATGTAAATTGTGTTCAAATTGATAATAATGACAATATGATATTAAATTATTTGTATTCGGAATCAATTGATGGACGGAATTTGAAAACCGTTATGTCAAGGTTGGTTGTCAAATCGCACTAAAAAAACCGAAACAAATGTTTCGGTTTTTAATTATTTGGATTGTTGTTTTTTTGCCAAGGCCATCAAACCTGCGCCGGCTGCTATGCTAAGTGCACCTTCCCACCATAAATTGTTGGTGGTTTTGATATCTTCTTGGAACGTTGCGTTTTCTGTGGGATTTATGACGCTGTTTCGTGAAGGTGCGTTTACATAATCTTGGTCAGTGCTTGCAACGATATATTCCATACCAAGGCCAAGGACAATAAGTGTTCCGCCCATGAAACGTAAAGCTTTATCTTTTTTCATTTTCTACTCCTTTTGTTTATTTTTCTTTTGATTTGTTTGTAAGGCCCATGCCAGCGATCATAGCAATCGCCCCGAAAAATCCCAAGGCAACATTTTTTTTGTTGGTTGGGAAAAATTCTTTTATTATTGTCTGTTTTTCTGAAACGGGCTTTTTTGTTTCTTTTTGGGCCAAATTGTCACCGCCAATTCTAAGTCCGGCCCAAAGTATGGTGGCAAAACCACTGATAACAAGCAGTGCACCACAAAATTTTGTTCTGTTATCCTTTTTCATATTTTGCTCTTTTTTATCAAGTTACTTATAATGTAATACAAAACATACAAATTGTCAAGCAATTGTTAAAATTTTTTATAAATTTCATAAAAATAATGATTTTTAGGATTTTTTTCGGTATAATGTATCATCAGGAGAGATTTGAATGAAGGGAATTTTTTTCGCAATTATGCTGATTTTTCCGGTTTTTGCGATGGCGGACGATGATTGTGCCACGCGTCGCGATGTACCGGACGGCGTTCAATCATTGCAAGATGTTATAAAACTTGGGCTTTGTCGGAATCCACAAACGGCGGCGGCGTATGCATCACTGCGGGCAAGTCATTTTAGTAAAAATGCCGGATATGCCAGTTATTTACCAAGTGTAAGTGCCGGCGTTAATGCAAGCAAGGGTTATCGTGACCATGAATGGGAAGATTGGGGTTATGGCGCATCGATTTCCGCGTCTTATTTGATATTTGACTTTGGGAAACGGACCGCGGATATGAATCAGATGATTGCCGCGTATCGTGCCGCCGGGTTTGATTTTAGTTCCACCGTGCAAAATTTTGTTTATGGGTTGGTTGGTTCTTATTACGAACTGTTAAACGCGGACGCGGATGTGGAATCTGCGAAATCTGCGTTGACGGTGGCGCAGACCGCGTATGATACGGCAAATAAAAAGTTCAAGGCCGGTGCGGTTGCGCGCGCGGATGTGTTAAAGGCGGAAACCACACTTGCCGGTGCAAAGTTATCGTTGGAACGGTCAAAGAATAATCGTGAAATTACCAAGGGAACACTGCTTACCAAACTTTCGTTTCCGGCGGACGGCGATATAACAATTGCGGACATGTCGTCAAGTTTTGGGACAGAGGCGGAAAATGAAAGTATCGATGAACTGTTAAAGGTTGCACGTGAAAAACGTCCCGATTTGTTAAAAGCGGCGGCGAATAAAGATGCCGCGTGGCATAAACGGAATTCGGCATTTTTGCGGAATTTGCCATCAATTTCGGCATCAGGGTCCGTGTCTTGGGGTGATGATAGTTTGGGTGATGTGTTTAGTCCGAATTCAAACAAAATAAATGGTTCGATTGGTATTCGCGCATCAATGCCTATTTTTGCGGGATTTGCGAATATGTATGGCCTGCGCGCGGCCGAGGCAGATTATGACCGCGCCAAATATAATGAACAACAAACGGCGAATGCCGCAGAATTGGATGTTTTTACCGCGTACAATAACTATAAAACCGCGCAAACGGTTTTGGAACAAACCAAGGCGTTGTTAAAATCCGCGACTGAATCAGAAAAGGTGACAAGTGGCATGTATAAGGTTGGACGTGCAACGATGCTTGATTGGCAAACGGCACAATCAGAACTGGTGTCGGCGCAAAGGCAAAACAACGCGGCAAAGTATGATTTGTTTATTAAACGGGCGGCGGTGGCGTTGGCCATCGGCGATTTGAAATCTGAACTAGAAGGAATCAAAGATGAATAAAAAAAATTGGGTGCGGCGGCACAAATGGTGGTGTATTGCGGGCGCGGTGACGATTGTTATGCTTTATGCGTTTTTTGGAACGGCGGCCAAGGTTGCAAAAAAAGATTTTGTGACAATGGATATTATGCGTGGTAATTTGTCGCAAACCGTGACGGCAACTGGCGAAATTCAACCGGTAAATACGGTCAATGTTGGGTCGCAAGTTTCGGGGACAATTTCGGAAATTTTTGTTGACTATAATTCCACTGTTAAAAAAGGCGACCGGTTGTTGGAAATTGAACCGTCGGTGTTAAAAGCATCGGTTGATGAAGCCGAAGCATCGTTGGAATCCGCAAAATCGCAATTAAATTTGGCGGAAAGCAATTATAATCGTAATAAATCACTTTATGATTCGGGCTATATCGCGCGTGCGGAAATGGAACAATCGCAATCCACGTACGAGCAAGCATTGCAATCGGTCAAACGTATGCAATCCCAATATGATAGGGCGGTAACGAACCTTTCGTATGCAACGATTGTGTCGCCGGTTGATGGCACGGTTATTTCGCGCAAAGTGGACAAGGGGCAAACGGTTGCGGCATCTTTCCAAACGCCAGATTTATTCGAAATTGCCGAAGATTTAACAAAAATGCAAATTGAAACATCGGTATCCGAAGCCGACATTGGTGTTATCAAACAGGGACAAAATGTGAACTTTACGGTTGATGCGTATTCGGGGCAAACATTTAATGGCTTTGTGCGTCAAGTCCGGCTTTCGCCAACAACGACATCAAACGTTGTGGTTTATACGGTTGTTATTGATGTTGATAATTCTGATTTGCGTCTTATGCCCGGGATGACGGCGTTTGTTACGATTATTGTGAATGCGGCGCGTGATACGTGGAAGGTGCAAAATTCCGCACTTTTGTTGCGCAGTTTCGATGGTATTGTGGAAGTGGTGGATGAAAACATTACGCCGGCGAATCATTTGGCGGTTAAACGTGGGTCAAATGTTGTCTTGGTTCCGTATACCAAGGGTTTGGTGACCGCGACCGAAACACAAATTATATCTGATGAAATAGAAGAGGGCGACAAAGTTATAATCGGGTATATGGGACAGCAGAAAAAATCAAGCACCAGTCGGAACGGTAATAATCGTGGTGGCATGATGGGTGGCGCGCCGGGCGGTATGCCGGGTGGTGGACGGCGATAAGGGTGAGAAATGAAAAAAACACCGGTTATTTCACTGAAAAAAATCTGTAAAAGTTTTCCGCTTGAAATCGGGGGGCTGCAACAGGTTTTGTTTGATAATACCTTTGATATTATGCCGGGCGAATTTGTTGCAATTATGGGGCCGTCGGGCAGTGGCAAGTCAACATGCATGAATATAATTGGTGCATTGGACACGCCGTCTTCGGGTGTATATGAACTTTATGGCAAAGATATAACGACACTTTATCCCGATGAATTGGCCAAGGTGCGTAATGAATATATCGGCTTTGTATTTCAAAATTTTAATTTGTTGCCAAAACGAAACATCTTGGACAATGTGATGTTGCCACTGATGTATCGTGGGTTGCCGATGCATGAAAGAATTGGTCGTGCGCGCGAAATGTTAAAACTTGTTGATTTGGTAAATTTTGAAACGTATTTACCAACGCAACTTTCGGGCGGTATGAAACAGCGCGTCGCGATTGCGCGTGCATTGGCGGGTGACCCAAAAATTATACTTGCGGATGAACCGACGGGCGCACTTGATTCCAAAATGGGGAATGAAATTTTAAAATTTTTCAAAAAATTAAATAATGATTTGGGAATAACCATTGTCATGATTACGCACGAATTTGAAATTGCAAGTTATGCAAGTCGTGTGATTCATATCTATGACGGGCATATAACGTACGATGGGCCGATTCCGAAAAATGAATCGGTGTTGCTTAAATCCGAACAAAAGGCGCACAAAAAATGACATTCTATGATATTGCACATGAATCTTGGCTGTCGATTTCGGGGAACAAAATGCGGTCTTTTTTGACGGTGCTGGGGATTGTTATCGGGATTATGGCGGTGGTGGTTATGGTTGCGGTCGGCGAAACGGTTCAGCAATCAATTACCGACCAATTTTCATCACTTGGGACAAATACGATTATGATTCGCGCGGGTGCGGCGCAAAGCGCGGGTGTGCGCAGTGGTAATCGTATGACACTTACATTGGACGATGTCGATTTTATTGCGCGCCTGCCCGATGTTGCGGCGGTAAGTCCGGTTGAAAACAGCAGTGCCCAGGTTGTATATGGAAACAAAAATTGGTCCACGTCTATGGTGGGTGTGTATCCGGGTTATGCGACCGTGCAAAACATAGAAATGGAATACGGTGCGTTCTTTGAAATGAATGCGGTTAAAACGGCCGCAACATATGCGGTGATTGGACCGGAAACGGCCGAAGAATTGGGTATGCCAAAAAATCCGGTGGGTGAAATTATTCGTGTGCGTAATACCCCAATGACCGTGATTGGCGTGACCAAGGCCAAAGGTGCGGCGGGCATGGGGTCCCAAGATGATATGGTAATAATTCCGATAACCACGCTTAAAAAACGGCTTGCGGGGTCGCGGTTTCCGAACGCCGTCCAGATGATTTCGTTAAAACTTTACCAAGATTCTGATAATAATATCGCCACGGACCAAATAACGGCACTTTTGCGGGAACGGCATAAATTAAAGGATACCGCCCCGGATGACTTTCAAATAACCGACATGAAACAGGTTATGGAAACGATGAACACGGTCAGCAGTTATTTGACATTATTGCTTGTTGCGATTGCGGCGGTGTCACTTTTGGTGGGGTCGATTGGAATTATGAACATGATGTTGGTGTCCGTCGCGGAACGCACACGCGAAATCGGGATTCGTAAGGCAATTGGTGCCCAAGAAAGCACGATTATCACGCAATTTTTGTCTGAATCAATAATGATTTCGTTTATTGGTTCAATGTTTGGTTTGATACTTGGCGTCGGATTGTCGCAGGGCGTTGGGCGGTTTGTGTTGGGCTATAATGTGCCGTTTAGCATTTGGCCGGTTATTGTTTCAATTTCGGTTGCGATTTTTGTCGGACTGGTGTCCGGTGTGATGCCAGCAATAAAGGCAGCAAAACTAAATCCGATAGATAGTTTAAGGTATGAGTAGTGGGTAGTGTTGGCGCGCCCGTTTTTTCTTGTCATACCGCGGAAACGCGGTATCCTGTCGTCATAGTTGAAACCACCAGATACCGCTTTGCAGCGGTATGACGACACTAACCACTTACACCATCCACTTACACTACCCACTCGCTTACATCCACTTTTTTGCCCATTCTCGCAGGGCATCCGGCGAAAGGCCGGTGTCCAGGCGGGCACCGCGTTCAACGCGTGCGTCGGGCGCAAGTTTCTGCATATTTTTGCCGGCATCGCCAATTGGGCTGCCCCCGGATGTGGCGAACGGAACAATTGTTTTGTTCGAAAAATTATAAGATTCCATAAATGTGTCGATGATTGACGGTTCACGATACCACCATATTGGGAACCCGACAAAAATCGTTTCGTATTTTGAAAGGTCTGGAATTTTCTTTGCAATTTTTGGGCGACACGCGCGGTTGTTCATTTCCGTCGTTGTGCGGCTTAGTTTATTTGTCCAATCAAGGTCATCGGTTGTGTATTTTTCCGCCGGCACAATTTCAAACAAATCGGCACCAATCGCCGCCGCCAAATCTTCGGCCAGTCCACGCGTTGTTTCGGTCGCACTAAAATACGCAACAAGTGTTTTTTTCATGGTTTCTCCTTTTCTTGTTTCCATGTGAATTATATAGTGCGCCAACACCGAAATGCAAAAGGATTATATTCGGGGGTGTGTTTTTAGTAAATTTTGTGCGGATAAAAACAGCGGATTCGGTAAATTATCAAGCGAAAACCACCGCCATTCGGCGCATTTTTCCGGTTCCATAAGTTTTGGTTCGCCCGTAATACCGTCCACGCGATAGTGCAGGGTGATATAGTGTGAATCTGGGTAAATATCACTGGTAATGCCAACAAGGTGGAATTCGTTTTTGGGGGTAATTATTCCGGTTTCTTCACGCAGTTCGCGCGCGGCGCAATGTGTCGGCATTTCATCATATTCGGCCTTGCCACCCGGTGGCGCCCATGTGCCGTGTCCGTGTGGTGAAAGTCGCAGCCCAAGCAACACTTGCCCCGCTGGATTAAAAATCCAACAACCAATTCCAACACGCGTGGTTTTGTTTTTGGACATATGAATTCCTTTTTTTGTTATTATTACAAAAAAGATTTATTTGTCAATGACTGGTATAAATAACACTTGCGTTAAGTAAAAAATAATATATAATTTGTGGCACATCGGGGCGTAGCTCAGTCTGGTAGAGTACTTGCTTTGGGAGCAAGGTGTCGAAGGTTCGAATCCTTTCGCCCCGACCAGAAGTTTAAATCGGCGTGCGGCCGATTTTAATTTGTGCCTTGGGAATGCTATGGCGATATTCCAAGTTTAATTTAATCGATTACACCACATGCAATGCGTGCGCCACCGCCGCCCAGTGTCGCGGGCGTATCACTGTAATTATCACCGCCCGCATGAATCATAATTGAGCGGTTTTTAATCTCTTGGACTTTTAAATTTGGGATACTAAAAGACACGTTAACGGTGCCATCCATGGACACGGTCAGGACCGGCAGGTCGCCTTTGTGCCCATCGGCTTGGTTGGGACCCATATGATGGCCGGTTTTTCCAGGGTCATAGTGACCACCGGCACTGAGGGCGGGTTGCAAATTCCCGTTGGCATCGATATCTGGGGCGCAATTGGGGTTTTCGTGAATATGAAAACCATGCTCGCCCGATGGCAGATTATGCAAGTTGACGTTTACTAACATTCCATTTTGGGTGTCCGTAAAAGAAATTTCGCCTATTTTTTGGCCTGTGCCAGACATAGTGGTTAAATAAATATCTGAATGTGCACTGGGTTGATAATTATTGCAACCAGTTAATAATAACAAATATATCAAAATTTTTTTCATGTGCGTTCTTCCACGTATTGGTTAAGTATGCCTGTTGTGACAACTATTGATGAAACGCGTATTTTTTGCAAAAGGAATGTTTTCAAAAACGTCGTTTCAAAACTGGGGCGGAAATTTCGGAAGATTTTGTGCGATAAATTGTTTTAATTCTTTGCTTTAATAATTTGAATTCACAATATATTTTATTGCGTAATTTGCGGCGGCAAGGCCGAATGTTCCGGTGACGGTTATGATTGATCCCATATTTTTATCGGGTGTTTTTTGTGGTGCCGGGGGTTCGGTGGAAAACACAACCGGAAAATCGCCCAGGCCCCGTTCGCGGACCAATTTTCGAATTTGTCGTGCCAGTGGGCAGGCGACCGTTTTTGAAAGTTTGACTATTTTAACCTGGGCCGGGTCGGTTTTGCGTGCCGCGCCCATTGATGATATAAACGGTATGCGGTTTTGTTTGCACCATTCGTAAAGTGCAATTTTGGACGCGATTGTGTCGATGGCGTCGATGACAAAGTCGGGACGCATGGGGGGCAGGGTGCCGGCATCGAAAAAAATGTCCAATTCGGTGACATGGATGTCCGGGGAAATGGCGGCAATGTGTTCGCGGGCCACCGCGGTTTTCTTT
This sequence comes from Candidatus Enterousia sp., assembly GCA_045612805.1. Classification (GTDB taxonomy): domain Bacteria; phylum Pseudomonadota; class Alphaproteobacteria; order Rs-D84; family Rs-D84; genus Enterousia. The sequence continues at coordinate 52,069 of JAZKZR010000001.1, read as the reverse complement.
TGTTTCAATGTGTTTTGCGTTGCAAACATTTGGCGATTGATATTTGATTCTTCAATTCTATCGAAATCCACCAAAATTATGTGGCCGACCCCCGATCGGGCAAGGGCGTCGATGGCAAAAGATCCGACCGCGCCGCACCCGACGACCATGACGGTTGCGTGTTGTAATTTTGCTAAATTTTCTTCGCCGAGCAGCAGGCGGCATCTGTGTAATCTATCCGGCATAGTTTATAACCCCATTAAAATTTTTGTTGATTTGTTCGTTTAATTCGCGCACATCGCATCCGCGCAGTTTTGCAATTTCACGCGTGGCGGTCGCCAAAATTTCGGCTTGCGCGGTTGGTGTGTCGGAATCGCTTTCGACCAAGATTTTATCCAACGGTGCAATTTTTGCCGTATCGGCAACGTGGTCACCCCGCGCCCCGTATGAAAAATATGTGTTATATTCGGCAAGTGCGGTCATAATTGCCGTGTTTCCGCCGAACGCGTGTGCGATAATCGGAATGTGGGGGCGGTGGTCTTTTAGTATATGCAAAACTTTGTCCCATGCGCCGACACAGTGTATGTGCGCGGGGCGATTCATTTCAATTGCGATTTCTATTTGGTACGCAAAAAATTCGATTTGCCGGTCGATGTTCGGGTGATATTTATCAATTCCAATTTCGCCAACCATAATTTGTGGATTTGACAACAAAATTTTATGCATGCAATCCGCCCAATCGGGCGCGGCGGAATCAATATACCATGGGTGGATGCCGATGCAGACATGTGTTTGGTCGTCCGCAATTTGGACAAGTTTTTGCCAATCGGCCGCGGTTGTTGCATTACAAACCTGGCCGGTGATATTGTCGGCGGGCGCGGTAAAGATATGACAATGTGCATCTGTATATTTCATGCCTTTTAATATAATATGGCGTGCGCCCCCTTGCAACAAAGTTTTTATGTATTTATTCGGGTTGCATTGGGGTGGGGAAATATGATAGAATACATTTGCGAAAGGGCGAGGTGAATTATGCAAATTGGATTTATCCCGGGAACACGGCGTGAAAAAATTGGTGAAGTTATTAAACGGATTTATCGTAATACCGCACCGTTGCTGGTAGGCGAGGCGATTTTGTTCACAATTGTCGGCATTTTAATGTTGGTGCGTCCGATTGAGTTTTTGGGGATGCTAACGTTTATAATTGGCGCGGTACTGGTTGTGTTTGGGCTGTATCGCGTTAGTATGGTTTTTGTTTCGAACCTTGGGGTTAGTATCGGCGCGTATGATGTGTTTTTTGGGTTGGTGACATTGATTTTGGGTGTGGTGTTTTGTGTTTATCCGCATGATGCGGCGGTGGGGCTGATATATGTGTTTGCGGTGTTGTTCTTGCTGAATGCGTTGCGAATGCTGTTTTTTGCGATAAATATGTTGCGCATAGGGTTTGGTTATTATCGTGTTGATTTGATTGTGGCGGCGGTGATGGTTGTGTTATCGGCGATGATGTTGGTGTTCCCGGCGGAAACGGGTGGGGTCTTGGTTGTGTGTTTGGCTATATTTATGCTGGTTTATGCGGCCATAGATGTTTATATGTTCCTTAAACTACTAAATTTGCACCATCAAATCAGGGCGGGGCGGAAAAATATATTGAAAAATCCATAGGGTTTATATATAATCGTTGCATGATGATACAGAAAGTATTCTTTTTTGCGCACCATCACGCCCGTTCGGGTGTGTGTTGTTAGCCATGTTTTTTTAGAAAAATCAATGGGCAAATGCCCGGTCAACCATGTAAAATAATAGAATAGGGGATATAAAATGGATTTGAAACCAACAAAACCTTTATCGGGATTTATAGAATTGTTACCGGCACAACAGCGTTGTTTTGACGAATGCGCCCGCCGGATGCAGGAAGTTTTGAAATACGCAGGGTATTCGCGGCTTGATTTGCCGGCAATCGAACGGGCCGAAGTGTTGACCGACAAAGATAACTGGGACGAAATCGAAACACAGATATTTTTGTTCCAAAAGGGCGACACCAAAATGGGGTTGCGGTATGATGGAACGGTCGGGCTTTCGCGTTTTGTTGCGGGGCATATAAATGATTTGGCTTTTCCGTTCCGTGTGTATCAATTTGCGCGAAACTATCGTGGTGAAAGGCCGCAGCGTGGGCGTTATCGTGAATTTTGGCAAATGGATATCGATGTTTTGGGAATTCAGGGTTTGTCAACAAATTATGATGCGGAAATTGTTGCGACGCTTGCGCGGATGTATGAATCTATTTCCGATATTGTCGGATCGGTAAAGGTAAAGGTGGGCAATCGCCGGTTTTGGAATGCGATGTTTGAATACCTAAACCTAACCGCGGAACAATCGCGCGCGGTTTTCGTCCTGGTTGATAAAAAAGACAAGATTTCGGACTTTGCCGAAGGCCTGCGCGACACCGTTGGTGCGGACAAGGCAAATGAAATAAATTCTGTATTTATCAATGGTTATCGTTCATTCTTAAACAAAACTGACAACCTTGATGCCGCGATAAACGAAATGGATAATTTTATGAAATTGTTGGATGTTATGGGTGTTAAAAACGCCGAAATTGATGTTTCGATTATGCGTGGGCATGCGTATTATACCGGAATTGTGTTTGAATTTTTCTCGGTCGATTATCCTGAATTGCCGGCGGTCGGTGGGGGTGGTCGGTACGAAGATTTGGTGTCTAAATTTTCCAAAACCAAGATTGTTGGGGTTGGGGCGTCCATTGGTGTGTCGCGCTTATTGGTTGCGCTTATGGAAATGGGCAAGATTGATTTGTCGCGGTGGCAGCGGCCGATTGATGTCGCGATTCTTGTTATGGGTGATGATAACTTGCAATATGCTTTGACGGTCGAAAGTGCCCTGCGGAATGCGAAAATTCCATCTGTGGCGTATTTAGATGCGGACAAAAAGTTCAAAAATCAAATTGAATATGCTGATAAAATTATGGCTAAATACAGTATGATAATTGGCGAAGATGAAGTTAAAAATAAGCAGGTGTCGGTAAAAGATATGGCGACGGGTGGACAACAAACTTTGTCGGTTGCGGATGCGATTAAATTGGTGACCGGGGGCGCGAAAAAATGATAATTGACCAGAAATTATTGGACATAAAAAAACGCGCCGCCGATATTCAGGCACAAATGAATTCGGGTGATGTGTCGGGTGCAGAATTGACGAAATTGTCCAAGGAGTATTCGCATGTGGCGGAAATTTTGCCGTTGGTGGACGAATATTTTGCGACAAAGCAGGGCATATCTGATGCAGCCGAAATGCAACATGATGCGGAACTTCGTGATATTGCGGCGGAACAATTGGAAACACTTAAACATGTGTTGCCTGATATAGAAAAACGGTTGCAGATTGCATTGCTCCCGCGGGATGATGCGGACGACAATAGCGCAATTATGGAAATTCGCGCGGGGGTGGGGGGCGAAGAATCGGCGCTGTTTGCCGGCGATTTGTTTAACCAATATAAATCCTATGCGTTGCGGCATGGGTGGAAAATTGAAATTATCGAAGAAAACGCGACGTCGCTGCACGGGTACAAGGAAATTATATTCAAAATCGATGGCGATGGCGTTTATGCGCGTATGAAGTTTGAATCGGGTATTCATCGGGTGCAACGCGTTCCAGAAACAGAGGCGGGCGGTCGTATCCATACCAGTGCGGTTTCGGTCGCCGTTATGCCAGAGGCGGCGGATATCGATGTCGCAATCGAAGAAAAAGATATCCGTATCGATGTTTTTCGTGCGTCGGGCGCGGGTGGGCAACACGTGAACAAGACCGACAGCGCGGTTCGTATCACTCATTTTCCGACGGGAATTGTTGTGACATGTCAAAATGAACGCAGTCAGATACAAAACAAAGCGACCGCCATGGCGGTTTTGCGGTCAAAACTTTACGAAAAACAAAGGGCAGAGCAAGATGCGGCGCGCACCAGTTCGCGGCGCAGTATGGTTGGTTCTGGCGACCGCAGCGAGAAAATTCGCACCTATAATTTCCCGGAACAGCGTGTGACGGACCATCGTATTAAACTAACGCTTTATAAATTGGATGATATTTTAGCGGGTGGTGAGGGTTTAGATGAAATGATTGATGCACTTATTGCTGCGGATCAATTGGAACGTTTGGCGGCGATGGAATAAAGAGTGATTAGTGTTAGTGGTTAGTGAAAAAAAATGGTTGCTTGTTGGCAACCGTTTTTTTTTAATGTGTAATCGCTAATCCGGCAACAGCCATAATAAACAGTAATTGTCATCATTGTTATGCCCGGTTTCCCATGAATAACACTGTTTTTTGCTCTGTTTGTTGTTTATTTGACCCTGGGTATGTCCGAACGCCTGTATTATTGTATCTGCAGCGGTAATGGGTGAATTGACAATAATATTTGCATCAAAGGCCGTCCGACCGGTGTTTGCGGTAAGTGTTATACCATCAAGAACAGTATTCTTTAAAACCTTTGGGCTGACCACTGTATTCGTGGTGGATGTTCCTAATGGGCCGCTGTAAGAACCGGTATCACTATCTGTCATAACAGAATACAAGGTATCGTGTCCATCAAAATTCCAATTTGTTCCGTCATATATCCATAATCCCGGAGTCCCCGCCCGCCATGCATAACCATCTGTTGAGGTGGTGAGTGCCACACCGTTATAACGCATCGGTTTTGCACCAAGGTTGTTTAAATTCAACTTGGCGGCACTTGCGGCGTTTGCATTAGCATAATTTGCAGTTATGGTTGGTTTAACAATAATCATCAATCCAGGTGTAAGTTCGGTTATACCGTCAATCGTTACATTGCGGACCTCGTCAGTTGCGCCGGCGGTTGATTCACCATAAAAATATACCGAAGATTTTGCAATTTCGTGCATTGTTGCGCCCATGGTCGGCAGCCAATTGGCATTGGTTAAATTATTATTGTTGTCGTATGTTGGGGCGGTTGCGATACCACGTTCACCAACGGTGCCGTCGGTTGCGCCTGTTGTTACCACAGACCCATCCGCCATCGGTCGATTCGTTTCGTCATATGTGTATGTGTTGGTTGTGGCGGATATCTTTGGTTGTTTTGTGTCATCAACGTATGCCTTGCTGGTGACGATTTTTCTATCTGCAACAACGTCGGCGGGTGACATGGTCGGTAGCGTCGTGATAAGTAATAAAAAGAACAACAATGTTAGTTTGTTTTTGTTAAACATTCCCTAAATTCCGTGATTTTTTGGTAAATCTTTCTCCTTCTTGGTGGTATGCTACTAAAAATAAAGTTATTAATGCAAGGGGAAAAAACAAAAATTTGTTTTTTTTGGGTGTTGGTGTTTAACGTATTCAGAATAGGGCGAATTTTGTAATTTTTTTATGGTGATAAAAACGTTTTTTGTCTTTTTTAATTTGTTTTGTGGAAAATTATATTTGTGTGTTTGCGTAAGGATGTGCGTAGGGGCCCGCAATGTTCATAAGTTTTACAAGTGTTGCTTTATAATTTTTATGTTTTTGTAGATTGTAAAAAATATGGTGGGGTGCAGTGTTTTTGTGAATGTGCAAAAGGCGTATAATATATATTATGTATAGTTTTATATGCTGACGCATGATAAAACTATACATAATATGGGTAGGAAAATGTTTTAAGTTTGTGGTGCAGAAATCCGTTTTATATGCTGACGCATGATAAAACTATACATAATATGAACAGAGATGTTTTTCGCTTTGGCTCATAAACCTATAACATAATATGGGTGAAAAAAATGTTTTTTATGCGTCGTGAAATTGTGTTTAAGGGCTATGGGAAATTGTTTCATTCGGTTTGGCTCATAAAACTATATATGGGTAAAAGTTGTTTTGTGTGTCGTGGAAATTGTTTTATATGCTAGCGCATGATAAAATCCTAACATAGTGTTGGTGTTGTCGTGCCGCTGTAAAGTTTGTCATACCGCTGAAAAGCGCGGTATCTTGTCGTTCGTGTCGAAGTTCAACAAGATAATACCGTGGCATGGCGGGAAAAAGAACCGTTATTCCGCGTCCCGACGCAGAATCTTAGTGGGGTATGGTTTGTTTTGGGTGCTGTATAACTGGAAAAACGCCCTATTCTGCCCCTAAAAAACGCAAAAATGGCGGATTCCTGCGAGTTTGCGGCGATTTTACTGCTAAAAAAACGATAAAACACTAATTTATTGACAAAATCTTTGTTTTGTTGCGTTTTTTTGCGCTTGCGTGGGTGGCGTTGGCGGTGGTATAATTTTTATGGCAAGAGGGATTTATTACGTGATAAAACGGGCATTATTGGAATGTTTTTTATTGTTATACGGATTTTTGAACACCGTCGTTGCGGTGGCCGCGTGTCAGTGTGGTGGACGTATGTGCAACGAGGGTGAATATTGCTATTCATGGACCGAAGATACGCCACAAGGTCCTATGTACTATCATGAATGTGATTCTTGTGGTACCGGCTATGTTCCGGCATCGACATGCGATGTTTGTGTACTATCGGATTCATATTGTCCATTAAGTGAATATGCTATCAATTGTCCGTCAGGTGTTGGTTTGGAAGGAAAAAGGTGTAAACAGGTTGCATTAGGTGATATCGGTTGTCCTGTTGGGGGTAATTGTATTGGGTATAAAGCATGTGACCCGTCAAATGGAAATACGGAAAACATTGTAATGGGTGAATGTCATTTTGAAGGTCATAACTGTTATTCAAATACTATGCCATGCAGTAGTTTCCCAATAGGGGATGGTTGTCTTTGCGCGCAGAGTGCCCAGACGGGTAATGCTCGATGGATTCCGTCACAACAAAAGTGGAATACGGCTAGTTGCAGGTGTGATGTGTCCGATAAAGAAATGAGTGATTGTAAAAGTTTAAATTTGAAGTATATGGTTAAAAATGGAGATTCGTACGTTGGTACAGTTGGTGCATACATTAAGTATAGCATTGAAAGGGAGTATTGCAAAGAATGTCATGCTGGTTATGTGCTACGTGCTGTGTCGTCGCCAAATGAAGATGGTGTTTATACCAGACCGGATAATGGAAATTGGGGTGTTATAACCTGTGATATTCAGGTTCGGGCACCCTATTATGCCGATGGATGTGTGATAAATTTTGATTTGTCGGCGGGAGATGCGGCACAAAATGCGTGTCGTAAACAGTGTCCAACCGGTTTTGAAACGAAAAGTGATGGCGCAACAAACGTAGGAGAATGTCAATATGATGGACATACGACATATACGGATGATACGGGAACTTTTTATATAGGTTCTTTGGACGATTGCCCATAAAGAAATCGCCATTTTTGGCGATTTTACTTTGATTGATTTTTGGGCAATAAACCTTCAAGATATTTTATTGCATGGGCTTCGGGATAGTCGTTCCAATACATTGATTTTTTTATTTCAATGTTTTTTAATTCTTTCAGATTTTGTGCCCTTTCGGGTGATGATATATTACGACGCGCGGTCAGGTCGAAAACGGCGTTAACGTAAGGTACATATTTTTCTGAAACGAATAGATTCAATGAATCATAAAGTGTGTTCCCGTCTTGCGACCGTACTTCTATGTTGTAATACTGGGGGGTGATTTGACGGTGTATTTCATATAGTGTTTGTTCTGGGACGGGATTATCATGTTCATATAACGCTCGTACGGTCCAACCTGGATTCCAACCGCCATATTTATGAACCCACGGCAACGGTTTTAATTGTTCGCATACCTTGCACATTGTTTGCAACAGCGCCAAGAACAAAAAATTTTGTGTTTCTTCGCGTTCCTCATATATGCGGCGTGCGATGGTGCGTTTTTCGTTTTCGACACGTTCTGCGGCGGCTTTGGCTTCACGACGTTGATTGTATTTGTTTCGTGCTGCGTAAAATAAACGAAGCAATTGATAGCGCAGTGAAAACATTTAATTTCCTTTTACCTTGCCGATGCTTGCTGAAACAATTCTTCGGGTTTGACCGATTTTTCTTTTTGTTTCACATGCGTTAGCATTTCGTCCAGCGCCTTTCTTTCGAAAATCATGCCACGCAACATGGTAAGTGCGTTTGGATTTTTATTATAAAATTCAAATACTTGCTTTGGGTCGGGGTAACGTGATGCCTCTGCCCAAATCGCCTGTTGCAAATCGTCACGCGAAACTTCGACCTTGTTTTGTGTGCCCCACTCTGCCAGTATCAGCCCCAGTTTCACACGGCGTTCGGCTTCCTTGCGTTCTTTTTTTTCGTCAAATTTGCATTTTCCATCGCAATCGCCGTCACAGTGTGAATGTTTATGTTCGTGTTCGTTTTTCGCCATTTGTAATTCTTGTTCCACCAATGTTTCCGGCAAATCAAGTTTCACTTTGTCCGATAATGTGTCCAACAATTCGTTGCGCATTTCAGATTGTGCGGCGTTTTCATATTGTTCGTTCAAAATGTTGCGGATATGTTCACGCAATTTTTCAACCGATTCTTGGCCGATTTTACGCGCAAAATCGTCATTTAATTCCGGCAAAATGTTTTTTCGAACCTCGTGCAATTTTATTGCAAAACGCGCGGGTTTGCCCGCCAAATTGTCCGCATGGTAATCGGCTGGGAATTTTACATTTACATCAAATTCATCGCCCGATTTGTGACCGATAATTTGATCTTCGAAACCCGGGATAAACGACCCAGACCCCAAGACAAGGTGATGCATCTTTGCCGCGCCACCGTCGAATTCTTTGTCATCCATAAAACCGGTAAAGTCAATAACCGCGGTGTCGCCATTTTGCGCCTTGTAATTTTCGGGTTGTTTTTCCGCAACACTGCGCGCCCGGCGCAGGTTTTCGATTGCGGTTTCAACCGCAGATTCTGGTAATTTTGTCACTTTTTTGGTGACGGTGATTTTTTCCAAATCAATCGCCGGTAATGTCGGCAAAATATCAAATTCCAGTGTGTATTCCGCATCCCGCCCTATTTCCCATTTACCTAGGTCCGCACGCGGCGCGCCGGCAAGGCGGATTTTTTTATCGGCGGCGTATTTTTCCAAATCCGCGTTCATTAGTTTATCAATCGCATCGGCCATTGCGGACGCGTTATATTTTTGGCGCAGGACGCTAAGTGGCACGTGCCCCTTGCGAAAGCCCGGCATTTTGGCGTCCGCACCGTATTTTTCAAGAATTTTGTCGGCGGCGGATTGTAATTCATCAGCGGTAATGACACCGGTCACAGAATAATGTAAATCTTTGATTTTATCTTTTTTTATCATAATATTTTCCTTTGAGTGAAATGTTCCGCGCCAGTATACACGCATTTTTTCGAAAATTCAACTTTTTTTAGAAAAAATGGAATTCGTTCTTGAAATAAAAACCGCCCGAAGGCGGTTTTTGTGGTATTGTGTTTTTTTAGTATTGTTTCTGAAAATTCATCGCTGCACGCTCCGCAAGTGCCCGACGATTTTTTAACATGACTGTTTCCACAGAATCACGACGTTTCTCGTCACCCATGTTTTCATAATAATAGAATAGATACGCTAAATCTATATCATCCCTGGCCATTTTATATGCCGCTGTGTCGCCTTTTTGAATGGGTGGTAGCCAAGGATTGTTAATGTAATAAAGCGGATCAAAAATTAATTTGTCTTTACCTGGCCCTAAATCACAAACAACCATTTCTTGGCCCAATCTGTATATTGTGTCAATGCTATATACCTGTAAAGTGTCGCTATGATTTATGACAACTCGTGATTTATTATTAATAAATTTACAAGGCTCGTTTGTTGTGTAATATGTACACATGGGGGCGCTTTGGGCCTTTGCGTTCGCGCGTGACGCCAAACCAATTGCTAACAACGTACCAATTTTTAAAGCTCTGTCTAATCTGTTGTTTTTCATATTTAACTCCGTGTTTATATGTGTTATTATAATACCAAATAAACCTGTTGTCAAGTGGCGGACAAAAAACCGTCGGTTTCCCGACGGTTTTACTAACCACTTACATTTGTCACTAACACTAATGTTAACGTTTGCTGAACTGTGTTGAACGACGTGCCTTGTGATAGCCATAGTGTTTACGTTCGACAACGCGGCTATCGCGGGTAAGGAACCCGGCGGCCTTTAACGCCGCGCGCAAATCCGGTTCAGATTTTTCCAATGCCTTGGAAATCCCGTGCTTTACCGCGCCCGCCTGGCCCGATAAACCACCACCCATAACCATGACGAATACGTCGTATGCGCCTTCGCGTTTGGTGACCGCAAATGGTTGATTCAAAATCATTTGCAACACCGGACGGCGAAAATATTCGGCCATTGGGCGTTCGTTGATAACAATGTTGCCCTTGCCCGGCAGCATATATACGCGCGCCACAGAATCCTTGCGCTTGCCCGTGGCATAGATTGCGTTGTTCAATTTTGGTGTTGCAACCGTTGTAGCGGATTTTTTCGCCGTGGCGGTTTTAACCGTTGTCTTGGTTGTTGCCTTTGGCGTCGCCACCTTTTTTGCCGGGGCTGCTTTTGCCTTGGCGGTTGTCTTTTTTGTGTCGTTAGCCATTATTCGCCCCTTTTGTTTTTACGATTCAATCCCGCAAAGTTAATCACAATCGGATTTTGTGCGGCATGTTTATGTTCCGCCCCCGCATACACATGCAGTTTAGTAAGGCGTTTGTCCGCCAACGCAACCGCCGTGCGACGGCCCATCATGCGTTTAACGGCATTTTTAACGAGCATAGTTGGCTTTTCGGCGCGCATTTGACCCAATGTGCGTTCTTTGATTCCGCCAGGATAAGTCGTATGCCAATAGAATTTTGTCTTGTCGGCCTTGGTCCCCGAAAGCGCCACCCGGTCGGCGTTGATAATGATAACATGATCGCCGCAATCCATATTCGGTGTCCATGTTGGTTTATTCTTGCCCCGCAGGATGTTCGCGGTATACGCCGCCAAACGCCCCAGCGTGCAATCGGTCGCGTCAATCAGATACCATTTGGCATCCAATTCCGACTTTTTTAACGATTTTGTCGCCACCATTTTTGTTCTACCCTTTTGTTTTATTAAAAGTTCGTGGCATATTATTGCCCAAGCGTGCAGAAAAGTCAAGAAAAATCGTTATGGTATTATTATACCGCAAAATATAAAAAACTTGATAATCGGGGATAAGTTTGGTAATCTTGGCGTTGTCGATTTATTCCAAAGGGGCGCGATATGGCATCTGATGATATAAAGAAAGTGATTGAACGCGAAGAAAAATGGCAGGCGCGATGGAGCGATGCGCGCGCGTTTGTGCCGAAAAACGACGGTTCAAAGCCAAGATTTTATAGTTTGGTGGAATTTCCTTTTTTGTCTGGGGCCGGATTGCATGCGGGGCATTTACTTATTTACACAGGCATGGATGTATTGTCACGGTTTCGCCGTCATCAAGGTTTCGATGTTTTGTTTCCTATGGGGTTTGATGCGATGGGAATTGCCGCGGAACATTATGCAACCAAGATTGGGCGTCATCCCGCGGATGTTGCAAATGAATTAAAGAAAAAGTATGCGGATGTAATAGATTCGGCCGGGTGGTCGGTTGATCCAGAAACACGTGTGGCAACGTCTGATCCAGAATATATTAAGTGGACACAATGGATGTTTATTCAATTTTTTAAGGCGGGATTGGCATATAAATCTGCCCTGCCGATGAATTGGTGTCCAAATTGTCGTACAACATTAACCAACGAAGAGTTAGAGGACGGCAAGTGCCCGCGTTGTCATGGACTGATAGAAAAGAAAGAAAAATTACAATGGAATTTGGCGCTGTCAAAATATGCGGATAAATTGTTGGACGGGTTAAAAAACTTGGATTTCGATGAACGCGTAAAGAAAGATGAAATAAACCTTATTGGGAAATCAAAAGGTGCCGATGTCGATTTTCGTGTGGGTGACGATATTATGACGGTCTATACCACACGTGTTGATACTATATTTGGTGTGACGTTCTGTGTTATTGCGCCGGAACATAAACTGTTGCGGAAATGGTTGGATACGGGGCGTATTACTAATAAAGATGAAGTTGAAAAATATATCAAAGAATCTGTGGCCAAGACCGAAATAGAACGAACAGACGCAAATCGTGAAAAGTCGGGTGTTGAATTAAAAGGAATAAAGGCGGTAAACCCGTTTACTGGGGCGGAAATTCCGATATTTACGTCGGATTATGTATTGGTTGACTATGCATATGGAACAATTATGGCGGTGCCGGCACATGATTCGCGCGATTGGGACTTTGCAAAAAAATTTGGATTGGAAATTATTCCGGTGCTTTCGGGTGGCGAACCCGATAAAGTATGGGAAGGTGACGGCACACATATAAATTCGTCTTTCCTTGATGGTATGGATAAAGATACCGCGATTGCCACCGCAATAAAATATGGAACCGAACATGGCTTTGCGCGTGGAACGACAAAATATAAACTGAAAGATTGGGGTTTTTCACGACAAATGTATTGGGGGGAACCAATACCGTTGGTGTATTGTGAAAAATGCGGTTGGGTGCCTGTGCCGGAATCTGAATTGCCAGTATTGCAACCGTATATGATGGATTATAGGCCGACCGAGACGGGCGAAAGTCCACTTGCGCGTGCGGCCGATTGGGTAAATGTACCCTGCCCCAAATGCGGCGCGCTGGCGCGCCGTGAAACGGACACTATGCCGGGTTGGGCGGGATCTTCGTGGTATTTCTTACGCTATTTGGACCCGAAAAATGACAAAGAGTTTTGTTCGCGTGCGCAGATGAAAAATTGGATGCCAGTTACACATTATAATGGTGGACATGAGCATAACACACGGCACCTTATTTATTCGCGTTTTTGGCAACATGCACTCTATGATTTGGGGTTGGTAAATACGCCGGAACCGTATGCGAAACGTACGGCCCAGGGACTGGTGTTGGGCAGTGATGGATATAAAATATCAAAATCGCGTGGAAATGGTTTCCAGGTTACAGAACTGTTGCAATCCGTGGGTGCAGATGTGGCCCGGGTTACAATTTTATCCTTGGGACCGTGGAAAAACAATACGATTTGGTCCGAAGGCGCGTTGGCCGGGGTTCAGCGGTTCTTGAAACGTGTGGAAAATTTTTCTGATAACCTTACCGATGCCCCCTTGACAGTGGAACAGGATAGATTGGTGAATAAATTGATTGCGGATGTTACTGAACGTATTTCAAATATGGGCTTTAATACATCAATATCCGCAATGATGGAGTTTATCAATGGATTCCCGGGCGGGAAAATGCCACGGCGGGCGTATGAAGTGTTGATTCAGGTGTTAAATCCGTTTGCACCACATTTGACCGAAGAAATGTGGGAAAAATTGGGGCACAAGGAAATGCTGGTCTTTGAACCGTGGCCGACATTTGACGCGTCAAAATTGGTTCAGACAACCACGACCTTTGCAATAACAATAAATGGCAAGCGTGTTGGTGAATTTGTTGCCGATTTGAACGCGACCGATGGGGAACTGGCACAAATTGCGCGTGATACGGTGGCCACAAAATTGAACGGTGCGGAAATAATCAAAACCATTGTTGTACCACGGAAATTGGTGAATTTTGTGGTGAAAAAATAGTGGGTAGTGTAAGTCCGTCACGACCGCGGCGCGGTCATGCCGCGACGGGTGTGAGTGGTTAGTGGGGAATTTATGAATAAAAAATATCAATATAGTTATAGAAAGGTCCGGTTGCGCAAGGATATTGAGGCATGTAAACGGTTTGGCAAGAAGTTAAGAATGGTTCGTGAAATAATAGAACAAATCAATAAAACACGAGATTTGAAAACCAGATAACATTAATCACTTACACTAATACTTGAATACTATGAAATCTTTGCCAACCGGCGGCGGCGTTTCTCGCAATCGTCGAAAGGGCTTTCCAAAAATGCCTGGGCGCATAGAAACGCCATTTCAATATCAATATCGTCCGCGCCAAGTGCCAAAACATTTATATCATCATGAAAACGGTCGTCGCGGGCCTGGTCCGGCCTATCGCAACGCGATGCACGGATATGACGATAGCGATTCGCCGCAATTTGAACGCCCGCACCCGTGCCACATACCAAAATCCCGCGCGCATTAGGCGTATCCAACATTGCATCGGCAAGTGTTTTTGCAACATCCGGAAAATCCACCGGTGTATCTAAATCGTCCGTGCCAAGATTTACCATGTTATACCCCAGTGCACTTAGCATTTCGATTAAATAGAGTTTTAACCCTACCCCGCGGTGGTCGGCGGCAATAAATACCTTGTCGATATTTTTATTCATCTTTATTTATCCTTGCGCTTTGCCAATTTGCATTCAAGTCCCGTATTGGCGGTTATATTTAATGTTCGATACGACAATGTGCCAATCATTTGTGCATGACTAAACACATTTGCAATATCAACCGTCGCCGGACCGTTTAGCGTTCCGTGCAAGAACAGGTTTGTTGCCTGAATTTTTCCTTCGACCACGCCGCCACGACCGATAACAATTGTGTCCGCCGTGACATCGCCAACAATGTGGCCGTGGATTTGGACGCTGTGGTCGGTTATGATATTGCCGGTCAGTTTGCATCCCGCGCCAATTATGGTCGGTGATGTTTTTTCATCTGCGTTTGTAAATGCCAACATTTTGTTTTATTCCTTTACGAATTTTTCGGGGTCAAATGGATTTCCCTTGTACCGTATTTCATAGTGCAAGTGTGGACCCGTTGACCGCCCCGAAGAGCCCCCAAGTCCAATGATTGTTCCCGGTCGCACCCAATCGCCACGCGATACCGCAATCTTTGACAGGTGTGCGTACAATGTTGTAAACCCAAGTCCGTGGTCGATTTCAACCGTTGTACCGTATCCAACGCGTTCGCCCGCCGATATTACGCGGCCTGGTGCCACCGCCATAAGTTCGGTGCCAATTTTTCCGGCAAAATCGATGCCCTTGTGTTGTTTTTGTTCGCCGGTAAATGGATCCTTGCGTTTGCCATACCGTGATGTGACGCGCACATCCTTAATCGGCGCGCCAAGTGGTAATGTTTTCTTTAATTTGCTAAGGCCGTTCCAAAGTGTTATGTTATCCGCCAATTTTTGATATTTTTCGTCCAATTCTTTGTCGATTTCAAGCGGATTGAATACCGCGCCAACAAATTGATTGGAAAACCGATTCGCATTTTTAACAAGTGTTGCCTCGGAAAGTCCAAGTGTCGCAAGTGTTCCGTTTATGTGGTGCAATTCATCGCGTAACTGTGCAACCTTGTCGCCGGCAAGTTTTGAAACCGCATCAACGATTTTATTATCGGCATCAATAACCTTGGCCACGGTTTCAAGTAATTCAATGTCGCGCTTTTTAATTTCAATGTTTTCCGCCAATGTTAATTCATATTCAACCGCCAAATCCGAAACCTTGGTATATTCGGGTGCGTAATCTTCGTCGGTGAACATTTCGGTCACACGCATTTTAAGAAAGTCCAATTCGCCCCATGTTTTAAGGCGTTCGTTGATAAGTGCTTCTTTTTCTTCGGTTGTCATTTTGGTGTCTTTGAGTAATTTGTCATCGATAACATTGACGTTTTTGGTAAGTTCATTGTATTTTTCAAGGTATTTCCCAAGGTCAATCATGTGATGCGCGTATTTTTGCTTCATATTTTCTAACTGAACCGTCCGCATTTGTAACATTGGGCGATGATATAAAAATACATAGGTTGACCATGTGGCCCATACAAATAGCCCTATTTTCCCGCAAAATTTAGTGAAACGCCAAAAACTGCTCTGTTGAAAAGTGTAAACATTCCCGCGTGGCGTGTCCATAACGGTAAATTCGCGCGGTGGGAAAATTCGCGTGATGATGCGCCATATTGCCCGGAAAGGTGCGGTTATGAACGCCCAAAGTGATGTAAAATATCGTGTTATAAAATTTATCATAACTGTTAAATCATAGAGCAATAATCTGCAATAGTCAAGAAATCACATTTAGGCCCCGGATATAATGTCTTTTACGGGTCTTCCGTCGCGCAAAATGGTCTCGCAATTCATGGAAAGGGGTGAAAAAATCGTCGTATGTGATGCGCGCCCCACCCGGGCGGACAGCAAAACCCGTTCAGCGATGCTTTTATTGCTAAATAACGGCAAAATTTTAATATCGCCACAATGCGCGGACATTTCCGCGATAACGGTTGCGCATTCGGCGGCATCGACAATTGTTGCAAATGTGCCGTTTGGACGGGTGCGTGCAATGCACCGGCGTGTCCAAAGGGTTAAATCGGCATTGTGGTGCGCATTGTGCGCCGCGGGCATTCCCTTGAAATATGGCGGGTTTGTTATAACCAAATCAAAGGTTTTATTTGTTCGCCAAGACAATATGTCCGCATTTATAAATGTGGCGCTTTTGTTATTTAATTCGAAATTTTGTCGCGTCGCCACTAACATTTCATCGGACACATCAATTGCGGTCATGTCAATTCCAGGAATTCGCGCCATAAGGCAAAGTGCAACCGCGCCCGTTCCCGTGCCAACGTCCAAGACCGTTTTGGGTTTCCCGTCCACAAATGCGGCAAGCCATACCGCATCAGATGTTGGGTTATACGGGCCAAATTGCATTTTGACCCGGCCACCCATTATGGTAAAAAAACCTTGTTTTTTAGTCATATATGTATAATAATCTTTTCAAATCAAAAGGCAAGTTTATGTTTCAAGATAATATGGTTGTGAATAGCGCGATAAGTGCTTTTAATAACGCCGCAATTGTTGCACCGGCGTTCTTTTGGAATGCGGTGTTGTGTGTTCCGTTGTTCATAGGCGTATATTTGTTTGGGCGTTTTTATGGAAAAAAACTTGGGCTTGCGGATTTCATAAATCCGGAACGAATTGCGTTTTGGTGCATTATTATGGTCGCGCTTTGGGTTGTTTTTATGGGCGGAAATTATGATGTTTTGCGTGATGGGGTGTCGCTTTTGCCGTGGGTGACGGCGGGGATTTTGTTTGTTTCGTGCATCTTTATTGGAACGAAAACGCGTGCAGTGCCGTTGCCAATATGGTATGGAAGTGCGCGCGCCGGTATGCGTCGCCGTTGGTGGGTAAATGTCGCCCTATTCTTGCTTTTGATGGTGCCGGTGGGATTTAGTGATACACTAAATTGGTGGGGACCGATTTTACAGGTTGGTGCCGTTTGCGCCGGACTTTTGATTGGGCGTTGGCGGGCATGGCGGTTGCGTGGGGTTTTGTGCATGTCGGCATTGATGTTTGTGGCAACAATCGCACTGTTGATGCAACCGGAATTTTTTAGGTTTGGGCAACTTGGGAACCTGACCCCGATACATTTAATCGGAATTATGATGACGGGGATACTGATTGTCGCGGCGGTCGCAACGGATATTGTGCCGGCGTGTGGGCGGATTCATAAAAGTGCGTTTGTTAAACTTAAATGGCTTGTTCGATTTGGAACCGCGCTGTGTTTGGTGTTATTTTTACTTACCGAAGCGGTACCGATTTTCATTGCGACCGCGTTTATGGCGTTTGTTTTGTTTGCAATGTCGGTTTGGCATCGTGAATCTGTCGCGGACAGTGTGCGTGGCAAAATGATGGGACTTGCGGTCATAATGTTTGGAATTTTGATTGATGTGCCGACGATAAGTGCGCTTGGGTTGTTTTGGATTGCGGTTTTGAATTCCGAAGATGTTCGCCCCGATGCGCGATTCTTGTTATAATTCGTTATATTTACTGAATAACAAAATTTCTGTGTGTGCGGTATTATCCATATAGAATATGGGGTGATTATATGACAGAAATACATCCAAGTGCGGTTATACAGCCGGGTGCAAAGATTGGTGCGGACTGTAAAATTGGGCCGTTTTGCATTGTTGGTCCCGATGTCGTGTTGGGCGATCGGGTTGAATTGGTGTCGCATGTGGTTTTGGGTGGCAAAACCAGTATTGGCGATGATTCAATTATTTATCCTTTTGCGGTTCTTGGCGTCATGAGCCAGGATTTAAAATGGCAAGATGAATCCGCGATGACGGGGTTGCGTATTGGAAAGCGTTGCAAAATTCGTGAATATGTGACAATTCATTCGGGAACACCGGCGTCTGATGGAACGGTTATTGGTGACGATTGCCAAATCATGGTGAATGCACATGTTGGTCATGATTGCAAGGTTGGAAACAGTGTGGTTATGTCTAATCTGGTCCAGGTTGCCGGTCATGTTGAAATTGAAGATTTCGCAATTTTGTCCGGTGGCGTTATGGTTTTGCAATTTGCGCGCATCGGGCGCAACGCATTCATTGGCGGAATGTCGGGCGTGCCAAATGATATTTTGCCTTATGCAATATACGATGGGCCGCGTGCAACGTATCGAACGATAAATCGTGTGGGACTTATGCGGCACGGGTTCACGAACGAAGATATGCATGCGATTCATTCCGTTTATTCGGCGGTGTTTCGTGAAACGGGTGGCACGGTTGCGGAACGCTTGGCCCGCGTGCGCAAGGAAGTAAAAAACAATAAATACGCAATGGATGCGATTGATTTTATTGAAAACCGTTCAAAGCGCGGAATTGGAACGACCGGAAATGCCGAATAAAAAAATCTTTATCATTGCGGGCGAAGTGTCGGGTGATGCACTGGGGGCGCGTATAATGCGGCAAATGCGGGACGCGGAATTTGCCGGTGTTGGTGGCGCGGAAATGACGGCGTGTGGATTAAAATCCATCTTTCCAATGTCTGATTTGTCGGTTATGGGGGTTATAGAGGTTTTGGCGCACGCGCGCACACTTTCGCGGCGTATAAATCAGACCGTCGATGCGATTATTAAATATGCACCGGATGTTGTTTTAACAATTGATTCGCCGGGCTTTGCGCGTTCGGTGATTAAAAAATTGCGCAAAAGTGCGCGTGCACGCGAAATGATTGCACGCGGATTAAAATTTCATCATGTTGTCGCGCCCCAGGTTTGGGCCTGGCGTCCGGGGCGTGCGAAAAAATATGCGCGGACGTTTGATAAACTGTATGCGTTTTTTGATTTCGAAGTGCCCTATTTCACCAAATATGGTTTGGATACGATTGCGGTTGGGCATCCAATTGCCGAAGGGTTGGTTGGTGTCGATAAACCACGCGTGGCGGATGATAAAATTATAACACTTGTTCCCGGAAGTCGCATGGGCGAAGTCAAACGTTTGTTGCCGGTATTTCGTGAATTTATTGAAAAAATTCCAAATGCGAACAGATATAAATTTGCGATTCCGGTTGTCGAAACAACCGCGGAATATGTGAAATCGGTGGTGGCAAATTGGAATGTTCGGCCTGAAATCATACCGGCGGCGGCGCGATATGACCTTTATCGGCGGACATATGTTGCGGTGGTGGCAAGTGGAACGGTGTCCGCGGAAATGGCGATGTTGCATGTGCCGGCGATTGTGGTTTATAAAATGAACAGGGTCACAACATGGATTGGACATTTGTTGATACGTGTGCGATGGGCGTCGCTGGTAAATATCTTGTTAAATCGCACGGTGTATCCGGAATTTTTGGGCGAAAAAGCAACGGCAAAAAATATCGTGCATGCGTTCGATAAAATGACCGTCCCGGGCGCACGTGAAAAGATTATTTCCGAATTGCGTGCGGCGGATAATATGTGGGTTCGTCCCGAAGGCGCGGCAAGTAAAATAATAGCGGAAAGTGTAAATGGCCAATGTTAGTGGTTGGTGATGCCGGCGGGAACGCCGTCTGGAACGGTGCAGTTTGAATTTTGGGTTCCCATTGGGCAGACCTGATTTGTGGTACTATTTACCGTTGCATCACACCAATCATAAAATCCTAATACAAGGTTATCATTGGTATTTGGGGTGTTACCACTATCACTGCATTTGCGAATGTTTATATCATTGTGGCTGTCTATCGGAATCACGGCCAAACATTTTTCACTTAGTCCTTGTTTGCTTCTGCGACCACCATTTTCCCAACAAGAACAGCCGCCCCAGGTGTTTGTATCTATGTTATTAATGAAGTTTCTTGGACAGATATTTTCTGCAAAACCTGAATGTATTCCGTATTTTGGTGTGATTGCACCATGACCAACACTGATTTCATATGCATCCAAATCATCAAAATTCAATATACACGGGATACCGTACCTTCTATGATCCACAAATTGTGCTTCGATGAATTTGCCTTCGACGTTCATGCATTGGGTAATCAGGTTGTCGATAATCTGGTTATAAACCTCGGTCGCAACACCGGTCGGGCGCAAGCGACGATTTTTGAATTTATAATTTGGGGCATCCCACGGAATTGTGGTTACATCATCATCTAATTTTGCCCAACCATATCCGTATGCATCATGATGATTTATCGGGTTGCCATATACATATTGACCATATGTGTCAAGTGACCTATCGGCAATTATTGCGTCCATGCCGCCGAACACCAATTCAACCTTGTCGGCGCAACTTGGGATTTCGGCAACGCGTTGTGCGCATTTGGAAACATAGCCTGGTTTTCGTTCGCCGGTTACGTCATATTCATAAAGCGTGAACCAATCAAGTGCCGATATGCGTTTTCCCGTTTCCGGGGTATTGTGGTTTGATACTAAATCATCAACCACGCCTGACTGAAACAGACCACTGCCGGGATAATAAAAGTTTTCATAATTTGCACCGCCGAAACTGTCAAAGCATTGTTGCACCACGGCGCGACATGCCGCGGTTGTATCGGTATCGGTTTGGTGGTCAATATATTCCGCAATTATATTTGTGTTATCAAACATATTGTTGCAAGATTCAATATAGTTATTACACATTTCGCGGGTAAGGACGATTTTGTCCGGCAAAAGTGATATTTCGGTTGTTCCGTCGATAAGTTCCGCCATCGCCGCGGTTATCGCCGTTTCGCGGTCGTCATAACAACTTGAAATAAAATCAAGACACCCGGTTTTAATCGTTTGAACCTTGGACTTTTGGGCATAGTATATATCAAGCAGTGCCTTGTCCAGGTATTCCGCCCAAACCGTATCCGCGATTTCGGTGCATTTATCAAGTGCGGGTTCCGCAAATTTTTTTGTTTTGCTTTCAAAGTTTTTAACAAAATTACGATTGTCAGGATTTTGTGCCAATTTTTGATCGATATTATCTTTGTTCGGGTTGAATTTTAATATGTCTTGCAATTCATAGAATCGTGCCACGCCGGCAATTGGCGCGCCGGTTGTCACATCTATGAATTCGCCGTTATCAAGACATTTATGGTAATTTGCGCCACATACTTCCTCGCTAAGGACGGCGGCCTCTACATTCCCGATACAGGTTGCCATATTATCCGAATTGTGTTTGTTGCGGTTTTCAATGCGTGCAAGGTCCAACATCGCCCCGCTTTCGCGCACGGCGGCGCGCAAATCTTTTTGTTTTGATTCAAGTGCGGTTTGCACCGTGTTGCAATCTTGTTCAATGGCCATAAGGTACGCCGTCACCGCGCGTTGCAGTGATGCATTATTGCAATCGGCGGCAACGATATTGCGACATGACGGATATACCGCGTTATAAAGTTCCGTGCCGTTATATGATGCGATAACGGCGGCCGTATCGGTAAGGCCGAACATATTCACCGTGTCGAACGATAAATTTATGCTGTTTAAATCGGACATTGCGCCGCCAACGGTCGTGTCACCACCACGGATAGAATTCATGATTGCGGTAAGTAATGCCTTGGACGCGGATGTGTCCGCGGCAAGCGCGTTTTCGCCGTCGGACGCGGTGTGCATCGCCGTCGCCTGGGCCGCGCTAAGGCCGACCGCATCAAGATTTTCGGTAAATTCTGTGATTTTGTTATTTGTATCAATTATGTTTTGGCGCGTGGACATTAAATCGTAAATTCGCGAACTGCACGAGCAGCGTCGATAGTCGTCATTTTTTAATTGGCAAAATTGGTCCATGCATTGAAAGTATGCGGTTTTGCAACGCGCATATTCCGCGCCGGTGCGGGTTTCCATAATATCGGCACTTGGGGTGCCGGCAATTGCGGCCCGGCCGATTTGTACCGTGCGCCGCGGATTCGCCGGGGTTTCGGTGCTAATGACGCGGGTGCGTGTATTTGTGGCTGTGCGTGGTGCGGAATCCAACCTAAGTGTGCCAGCGCGGACGGCGGTATTGCGTGTGGCGCGGGCGTTGGATGCGGAATTTTGTGGTGCGGTTGTGCGTGGTGTGGTGGTTGTGCGCACTGTGGCTGTGCCGGTTGTGCGTGCAATTGACGAAGTATCACGCACCGCAGAATATGCGGGTGTGCCAGCAATCGGCCCAATAATTGCGCATAAAATTAGAATTTTATTCATCTCTGCGACAATTTTATCAAAAATCCAAAAATGGGTCAAGAGTAAGTGTTAGTGGTTAGTGAAACGACGCAAACGCGCCGTTTTGTATAAAAACTATCCGCTAACACTTTTTCATTTTCTTGTTGCAATGTGCGTAAAAGTGGTGTATTATGGGGGCGCATTGGGCATATGGCGGAACTGGTAGACGCGCTAGTTTCAGGTACTAGTGGGGCGACCCTTGGAAGTTCGAGTCTTCTTATGCCCACCACGAGTTTGAGAGTTTTGGGGTTGTAGCTCAGTTGATAGAGCGCTACGTTCGCATCGTAGAGGTCGTGGGTTTGAGTCCCATCAGCTCCACCACAAATTTTTATTATCGCGCGGCGCAAAACGCCGCATGATTAAAATAAAGGGTCCGGGGATATGGCGGAATGGTAGACGCTGAGGACTTAAAATCCTTTGGTCATTGCGACCGTGTGGGTTCAAGTCCCACTATCCCCACCACGAATTTTTGTTATCGCGCGCGGCGCGCACGATTAAAAAAATTCAGTGCCACGGCGGAGTTTGTAGCGCAAACGAAGACGGGCAAGATTTTCGGATGAGTAGCTCAGTTGGTTAGAGCATCACGTTCACATCGTAGAGGTTAAGGACTGGCCAACAATCAAAAAGTCCCTGATTTGTGCGGTGTTAAAGGGTTTTTATAAAATTTGAATCTTGTTTTATATACGCTATATCAACAAACAAGATAAAAAAGTTGAATTTTATAAGAATCTGAGTAAAATAAAAAAACAGGTTTGGATGAGTAGCTCAGTTGGTTAGAGCATCACGTTCACATCGTGGGGGTCGCTGGTTCAAGTCCAGTCTCATCCACCAGATTTTAGCCATTTGCACTTAGTTTGCATATATCAAAATTCCATTATCAACGCGTTATCAACACATTTCTGGAATAAAAGACCCCTTGGGAGGGGTGGCACGGGGTCTGATGATTGTGGGTATGGTATTTTGATTCGCGTGAAATTTGTAAATGACGAATATAGCGAAAACACCTAAAATCTTCTGATTATTTCCAATTCAATTCTATGTTTATCAAATTCTTGGTTGGGAACATTAGATTTTCTGTTTGTGTAGGTATAACTTAAGGCAGGCGTCAAATTGTGCCAAGATAGTTTTCTATTGTATATTCTATTATAAAATTGCCAGGTCAAATCTTTTCTAACTTTTTGCTGTATGTTTTGGTTCACTACAAAAAAATTCTCCCCATGGTAGTTGCTGGTTGTTAATTGTATGCGAGAAAATAAAGCAAAACCACCCAAAAATTCATTAAAAAAATCTATTGAATAAGACACATTATCGCTACCATAAGATTTTTCTTGAGTGTTATCTCGTTCAAAACCTATACCTGCCGATACAAAACTTTTGTTGTTTATAAAATATCTTGGTTTCAAATAAACATTCCAGCTATACCCTGCAAGGGCATCGTTGATATAGTCCTTTTTATACCCTAGTTGCTGGATGGATGTCCCTGTATTCAAAACCCAATTATTAAACAATTGCCAAGACATGTCCTCTCTAACACCATACGAATAATTATAAAATTCTCCACCATACCAACGCAAACTTGAGGTTGCTTGCAAACTAACCTCCCCTTTGTCAAAAACATACCTTGGGCCAGTTGCGAAATACAATAAATTGTTGTCAAATTGCGAGGTTTTGAAATCTAATAGAGACAATCCTAATGTGGTTTTTAACCCGAATCGTTTGGTGAAACGGAGATAATAACTTCCCTCTGTTGTCAAATGTAGTCCTATACCAGATTTGGCTGTTTCTAGCGGTCGGCATAAAACACCGAATATGGTATTTATACATTCCTCGCTTTCTTTGCCAGATATATTTATATTTGAATCTGGGACAATTCCAAAAGATAAGTCAATAGCCCAATTTTTTTGTTGTCTTATTAAGGCCAAAAAAATATCTATTTTTTGCCTAACTTCATCTGGTAAAGTTGAATCTGCTCTAACAAACAAAAAGTGTTTTTCTGAATCTTGAAATTGTTTATCAAAAAATAATGCTCTTGCCAATTCTAGACGCACTCTAGAGAGTCCAGGTTGATTATCTAGTATTTTTCTATAGATTTGTATAGCTGTTGTAAAATCGCTTTTTGCCATATATACCTGTCCAAGCAAAAACCACTTTTCTATTTCCTCTTGTGGGCTAGTGGTCCCCTTTAGTGCTCGGAGAGTTGTTTCTGCTTTATCTAACTCGTTATTTGCTATCATCTCCTCTATTGAATGGAGAGATTTTTTATATGAGTTGATATTTTGCTCGGCCAATGCGTTATTGCATATCACGAACGCAGACAAACATATATAAATATATTTCATATCTTATTGTTTTATGCCATAACCCTCATATTCTTTATAGTGTTGAATATAACAATAAGGGTCCTCGCACCCGACACCTGGTATTTCATCTCTATAGAAAACATGTGCTCTCTCATTTGTGTCGTCAAATTTTAGATTTATATATCCATTACTTGCATCGTTAGGATATGTTAATACTAGATTGTTCTCTGGGTTGTTCATTGTAAAAGTCAAAACATAATTAGTTATATCGTGACCAAATGCTAGCTGCATGGTTCCGTAATCTGGGTCGTGCTTAAAATATATTGTATAACCACATGTGGGGCATGGGTTAACTATATCTATTTTCGTATCATATTTTGTGACATTGTGCATAATTGCTGGGCCAGCAAAAACACTATCTGCAACGCTAGCGTTTGCTGTATGGTTCCAGGAGTTCATATTTTCGTTTTCCGCATTTGTTATAAAAGAATAATGACCACCTTGTTGACCCTCAAAGTAAGCGAGATTTGGTGTTGGGTCATCATTATGCTTTATATCATAAACATTACCCCATGCACCAAATGATAGGTATTCAAAACCCAAATTGTCCGTTCTAGGCAACAGTTCTGTTGGTGTTGCCCCCGTGCCATTCCCTTGGCCAAATAATTGTTCTGCGGCGGTTAATTCCTCTCCTATATTCGGGTCGTTTTGTCCTGGTATAACTGGTGTTTCACCCTGATTTGTGTTTCCGTTAGTGCTGCCACCCCCAGAGCCACCACCTGCACACCCTGCTAATATAAGAATCATAAATAAAGACAAAATTTTTTTCATCATGTTTTGCACCTTTGATAAAAAATTAAACCGCCCCAAAAGAAAGAGCGGTCAGGGAGTTCTCAAATCAGAACATTAGTGATTCCGTGGCTTTCGGGTTTCCCCTATTTTATAACCAACGACTCCCCGACCATAAGTCAGGGATGATAACGGTGCGGAAAACACCGATAACATCAGATTACGATGCTTTCGCACCGAATGTTCTGGGCTTGAGATAGCCCCTGAACCCAATCTCTTGGATTCAGTTCTTATTTTACATGCTTATTCATAAAAAGTAAAGGACAGAACATTAAAAAACATTCTTGGGCGTCATTGTAGCCAATAATTTTAATCTGGCGACATAATCGTTAAATGCTTGTGGGTTTCTAAATGTGTTGTATATGTTGTCATACAACCAAATAGTGTCTGACTCAACCTTGCCTTTGTAAGATAGTTTTTCGGCTTGTTTTGTCGTAATTTTCATACGCACAACAGACGGGTCTTTATTATAGTCCACATATTCAAAACTTGTTTGCCCAAGTGGTTTATAATTCCGATTCAAGATTATGTATCTGTCTCCACATAAATGCTGTATGCAATATGGAAAATGTGTGTAAAAAAGTGTTTGATTCATTTTGTTTCCTTTTGGTTTTATTCAAAGTTTTGTTTTTGTGCCTCGTATGAAACTTTGAATTTTTGTTTGGTAATGGTGCCTGGAATAAATGGGGTGTATTGCGATGGCGTATCTGCTGTTAACGATAAAAACAGTTTTATTGCTGTCATATCTCCATATAATGCAGATGAAACCAGTTGTGCCAGTATTCCGTCTATGATTGTTGGGTTATCTATATGATATTTTTCTATAAACCTGTTGCGGCTATAATCGTTGTCAAAGTGCATGGGTGCACTGGCCATTGACATAGCCATATCTCGCAATCTTTTGCGTTCTCTGCGTGCTTTCCCTGACATCTGTCCCCCAATGCGGCCAAGTTCTCGGGCTTCGTTCGGGGTTAGAGTTTTGAGGTTTTGTTCGTTTGCCATTTGGTGCCCTTTTTGTTTTTCATTTTTCACGCCCCCTTAGAGGGAATGAAAAAATGAAAATTAGTTGTTTAATAACTTGTTAACTTTGCCAACAGAAATGTTCATCAAGTTGGCTATTTCTTGTTGTGTTTTTCCTTTGTTTCTTAATTCACGGGCTTTGTCTTTTTCTGCCTGAGATTTTTCTAGTTTTTCAGAATTAACCGCTGTCATAACCCATTCAAGGCCATCATTGTTTTGGGTGCTTTGTAATCTGGCCTCAAATGGGCTGACGATATCACCACAAATGCCACGCGTTTTGCCGAAATGAACTTCAAATCGTGCACCCTCTGATTTTCTATATGGGTCTGGGCGTTTCAAAGATATTGTATAGTTCAAAATGTCTTGTTGCTTGCTGCTGCCACGATAATCACCGCTTTTGCCATTATGTTGAATTTCAAGGACGGAATACCCTTGACGGCGTAAAATAAGCAACCAATCTTGAAATCGTGCCCACGATTCCGCGTCATTTTCACGGATTCCATTACATAGAACCGACAAATTGTCTATAATTAACAGGTCTGTTTCATTGTTTTGCAAATAGTCCTCTACCTGTTTTTGACCGTCCTCTTTGCTTAGATTGGGCATAAGGTTGTCTGGTTGGAGGTCTGATGTCCAAATGCTCAAATTGTTGTTAGTATTTGGGTCAATTCCCATACCAATAGATAGCGTTTTTATGCGTTGTTGCATTTCCTCGGCGGCCATTTCCCCGTCAATATAAAGAACCTTGTGCGGCTTTTCGGCTTTGAATTTTAGGAACGATTTTCCTTGTGATATTGCCAGTGCAATGGTCAAAGCAAAATAGGTTTTTCCTATACCTGTGCCCGCAGAAATCATCGCTATACCCTTTTCTTGAATGAATGGGTGCAATAACCATTCGCGGGGCGGAAAATCTATTTGCAAGAAATCAGAAACAATATCAACACGATATTTTGTTTTTTCTTGCTTTTCTGACGCGTTTTCGTTAGAATTAACACAAGCGTTTGAGAAAGTCGTTCCATTCTGGGCGGCTTTTTCATTTTTGACAATTTCATTATTCATTGGTGGCCTCTATTTCGCTGGAATGTTTATATGGTTTTGACAAACGAGATTGAGCCCATTCATCAAGTGCGGTTTGGGTATAAACAACCCTGGTGTTGAATTTTTGAAATTCTGGGCCACCACCTGTTGTTATAAACTTTGATAAAGTTTTCACGGCCACAGGTAAGCCGAGAGTTTGTGTCAGATATTCTGACGCTTGGGGTTTTGTAAAAAATTTTGTCATCTTGTTGCCTTTTGTTATGGTTATGATTCGCTTTTTTGCTCATCTTTACTCGTATCATTTCATATGGTTTTGGGACGGATAAAGCAAAAATAATATCCGTCCACATAGAAAGTGGCACGGATATTGTCTGTGTAATTTTCGTCTTTTATGGGGGACTTTTATTGAATTTGTTTTGCGATTTCCTGTAATTCGGGCTCACATTCTTTTAGTGCCTCAAAAATATCCCAATAATGATTATGTGTTTTTTTTACTTCTTTCCATCTGGCGTATAGAGTTTTTATTGGAATAGAACCATAATCGTCTTTGTATTTAGCTTGCACAATTCCTATGCAAGCATTGAATGTTTGTTTTGGTGTGCGGTCTTTTTGTTCCGCCACTCTTTTATAAAATAGTCGTCCAAAGTCATCTTGCCATATACCTGGGCGGCCTGGACCTTTTGTTAAATCTATGATATCGGGTTCTTTCCAATACCCTAATTCTTTTGCCATTTTATAAATAAGAATACGGACTTCTTTTGGTATTTTTTTGGACGGTTTTTTCACATTATATCGGTCAAATAAAGCTTGTTCGTTTTCATCAACTTTGAATACTTTGTCCCATAATTCATCTTTTTGTTGAGTTGTCATATTGTCAAAAGGGTCAACAATTCGTATTTTTGCAGGTTTGAATTTGATATTTTTTATCGTTGTTCGTTTTAAGTTTTTTTGTGGCATATTGTCCCCCTTTTATTCATTGTTTAATGCGGCCTCTATTGCCAACGACACATCATCGGCGGCCGCGATAATTGTTTTATCAACTGTGTGGGTGTATCGGCTTGTCACGGTGCCTCTATGGTGTCCCAACAATGCTGCAATGGTTATCTCACTATACCCTAGCTCATCGTTCGCGGTAGTGGCAAATGTGTGTCGCAACGCATGCAAATTAAGCCCAGGTTTATTTAATATCAGTTGTTTTTTATCGTCTTTCGTTTCACACATACGCTTGAACAACCTTAATAAGTTTTCTAAATGTCCATTTCCGCGTATGCTTGGAAATACCCAATCTGACTGTTGTTTTACAGATTCAAGTTGCCGCAACAAATTTAATGCACCCTTGCCAAATGGACGGTCTTGTTGTCCTGTTTTTGTGTCGGGGAAATGGAAAATCTGTCTTTCAAAATCAACATATTCCCATTTTAATGTTGTGATTTCGCTTTTTCGGCACCCAGTTAATAATAACAAGCGAATAAGGTCACATTGTGATTTGTGTAATGTTGACCAAGTCGGGTGGTTTAGTATTTTTCCTAATTTGCGAATTTCATCCAATGTTAAAAACACTTTGCGAGGTTGTGATTTTGGGGTATCTATATCTCTAACAGGGTTTATTTGTATTAAGCCCTGTTTCATAGCAAAGTGCATAATTGCCCCAAGTGTTTGAACGGTGCGTGCGGCCGCCCCATTTCCGCCTCTGACATGTCGTGTGCCGCGTAATTTGCCGCTTTTTTCGTGCCTGTAAATCTTGTCACCCTTTATTATATCACGCATAAAGGTTATAACCTGGCCTTGGGTTAGAGAGGCAACAGGTTCATTTCCGATTAGTGGTTTTATTAAGGTTTCAATACGGCCACGGTCACCCTCTATGGTTGATTGCTTTTTATGTGAGCAACCGTCCTCTAAATACCAATCGCACAGGTCCGCAATTGTTTGAGCTCTCTTTTTGGTTCGTTTGTCTTTTGCGGGGTCCTCTTTGTTTTTATCTACATTTCGCAATATCTCTGTTGCGGCCTCGCGTGCATCCTCTAATGTCATGGTTTTGAAATCACCAACTTTTAACCACCTGGCTTTTCCAAATTCATTTTGGTATTTTACAAAGAATGTTTTTCGGCCGCTTGGATACACGCATAAGCAAAAGCGAGGGAATGTCTGGTCAAAATAAAATATCTGTCGGTCTTTGGGAGTCGGTGTTGTTCGCACGAATGGTAATGTTAATTTTACAACAGGCATTTTTTACCTCCTTTTTTGTTGTTGATAAGTGATTTTATCAACACTATATCAACAAATATGTATCAAATTGTATATAAGATTATAGTAAAAAATAATAACTAAGTAAAGAGAAAAGTGTTGAAAAACCAACAAAAAATGGTAATATATAGAAAAAGAGAAAAACGAATAAAAGGTATTGAATTTTCGTTCACATCGTGGGGGTCGCTGGTTCGAGTCCAGTCTCATCCACCAGAAATTGTTATCGCGCACATTTGTGCGCGATTGCAATTTTTAATATCAAATGATGAATTTATCTTAAACCCATCGTTCGACAGCATTCGTTCGCGGCGGTTTGCCAATCAGAAAATTGCTTTTCCGGGTTGCGTAAATCGCGCCAACCTTGCCATCCACTGCATTTCTTTTTGACCCCCGTGCCGTTGCATTTCACATACCGGCGCAGCGAACATGTTTGATTCGACAATTTGCCCATTTCGGTTGTGCATTTGACGACCACATTTTGGTTTCGTGCGTCGCCCTTGCCCAGTTCGCGCGAAGATAAAACCTGGTACGCGTGGGCGGAAATTGCGGTTGATAGTATAACAACAAAACTAATGAAAAGTTTTTTCATTTGGTTCCTCCTTTGGCCTTCGTGTTTAATGTTAAATAAAATTGAAAAAAAAGACAACAGGTTTTTTATCGGGCGGTTTCAGAACATTGTCATTCCGCCGCAGGGCGGAATCCCGCCAGTTTTGTCGCGGTCGCATTCACAACAACCTTGCGGAGATACCGCTTAAAACCACCCACAAAAATGTTTCACATTTTTGCGGGGCCCGGTACCGCGGTATGACGTGTTTACTATCGCGTTGTGGTGGACCATGGGATATCGTTCATGAACAGCCAATAAAGTGATTGGCTTTCGCGGTCGGGGTTGCGGATAATCGGGCGAACAACATATATATCAACATCGCACGCGTGGCGGTTTTCAGATTCCTGGGTTTCGACCAGGTCTTGGTAAAATTTTTGTGCGAAATCCATCGCTTGCAGGTATGCGGCATCATCATCTTCGGCGACCGCCGAATCGCCCGACCACATTAGCCACATACCATAGTTCACGATATTATCTTGGCCTTCGATATCGTCGGCGGACAGCAGCAACAGCGGCTTCATATTTATTCCGTTTGTGAATTCATCATTTTCAGTGTTTGTCCAATCATAAAAA
Source organism: Candidatus Enterousia sp. (assembly GCA_045612805.1). Taxonomy (GTDB): domain Bacteria; phylum Pseudomonadota; class Alphaproteobacteria; order Rs-D84; family Rs-D84; genus Enterousia. Next base: position 21,153 of record JAZKZR010000001.1, on the reverse strand, counting down.
TCGCCAAGAATCCCCAGCACGAAATGCAACGCGGCAAGTTCTTCGCCGATTTTCGCAACGCGACCGGCATTGCGCATTGTCGAATGAAACAGCCAGTCGCGCGCCCTGCCCGATTTTGCGCCCTGGCGGGCGGCACCGCCCAATTCTTTTTCGATTTTTGCGGCGGTCTTGGCACCTTTGTCTGCGACCTTGGCGGCGTTATCAAGCATTTTGCCACCGGTGTTTGCGGTCTTTATGCTTTTGCCGGTGTTTTTTAATCCTTGCCATGCGCGGCTTACCATATTTCCGGTGCGGGCCTTTTTAAAGCTTTTAAGTTCACGCACATATTTTGTCACTTTTTTAAGTTCATCAAATTGTTTCGCGTATTCGGCAACATTTTTATCCGCGCGTGCCATGTCCGACATTGTTTTTTCGGTTTCACCAATCAGTTTGCGGTTTTCCGCTATCATTTTTTCAAATTTTTCAAGGTCTTTGACTTTGTCAACACCGCCACCTGTTTTGCCTAGTTTCCACATATTGTCGGCCTTTAATTTTCGGGCGGCCTCTAATTGTTTTGCGATTTTTTCATATTTTGCGGAACCCTTTGGTAATTTGGCAAGCGCCTTTTCAAGTTTATCGATGGTTTTAATTGTTTTTGTCATATCGTTCATGTTGTCGATTTCTTTGGTTAGACGCGCAATTTTCAGTGATTCACGAATATATTTTTGAACGTTTTCGATTTTGGTAAGTGTTTTCATATTCTTGCCAATTTTGCCAAGTGTCTTCATTGCGCGTGCCAATTTTGCACCCCATGATGCCGCCGCGTACGACCCCCATGATACAACAGTTAGCGCAATATCAAGTGCGATTTCCGCAAATGATATCCAGCGCAAATTTATATCGCCGGCGATATAGTAATTATTGTTATCGTCGTCATGTTTTGCGGTGTGTTCGCGCATAACCTTATGAATCATGGAATCCCGCAGTTTTGCGGTCATGCCCGAACGCGTGGAACACATGCCGTCCATATCGCGCGGGTACAGATTGCCGATATTATCAATGATATAATCCATTGAAACGGTATTGTTTTTATCGGGGCCAACCATATTGCGCAATGCGCCCGATTGCACAACCATAATTCCGTACCATGCGGGTTCGGTGTTCGTCCATGTTGCGGTTTCATCAAATTCGGAAACCGCGGGATTTGGGTCGGTGGTTGGTAATTCCGTTTTGGTGGCAAGCATGAAACGCTGTTCCAAAACTTGGGCCTGAGTTTCATAATTTACAATAATTTCGCGGCCGTTCGGAAAGGTGTATTGTATTGGTAAAAATCGTATAGTTTCGTTTTCGTCCGCATCCATAATCTCTGGACAAGTTAAAACATCGCCCAATGTTTCGGCGGATTGAATTGTGTCATATATCCATTGTTTAACCGCGGATTCCGGTGCGCTTTCATCGATTTTGTCCGCGTTTTCATAAAGCGCGTTCACAAAGGCATTACGCACACATGTTGTATTTGCCGGCGCATTCGCGTTCAGCAATTCGGCGGTCTGTGTAACCCCGCCGCCCGCCGCAAAAGCGGAGAGAGGAAGGAGAAAGAAGAAAAATAGCAATTTTTTCATTGATTATTACGGTAGCAAATCACTATGTGAAAATACTTCTCTGTCTACTATTTCATACTCTTTGTTACCGAGATTTTTAAGAACATACAAGACCCACACACGAGGTTTTGTATCGTTACACTTATCGGATATACGTGGGCCAGGTGTCCATTTTGTTTCCGGACCGTTAAAATCTCTAAACCCTTTCACTATAGCAAATGCTTGATCGTGGCTTAATTGTAACGGTGTGGACTCAGAATCGAATTTGTTTGCGTCCATAAAAAAGTTAATAGGCATATCTCCTTCTCGTCCAGTACAGAACGCTGGAAAATCGCCATTGTTTATAGCTTTTTCAAATACGGCGTTTACATAACCTTTTTCACTTGGATTTTTTTTGCACGGCGTAAAACAATGATCCAAAATATCGTGATTATTTATTGCATTTTCACAGTCGTACAAATATCTTTGTGCTCCAGATTTATTATCAATTTTATCGCCAATATTTTTGATTTTGTCTGGTGAGTGTAATCTGCATTGCAAAAGTGTATAATTAGCAGCATCGCATTTATGGGTGGTCGAATTATAAATCGGTTTAATAGACGGGCATTTACACATAGTCGTAACATACGCCCACTCATCAATACTTAAATTAGATGTATCTGTGATTGGACATACGCATTTCTTTTTTGTTGCATCCCATTTTGACAGCCCGCGGCAATTACAATCATCCGAATCCATAAAATCCGATGGATAACATTTGCATGTTTTTGGGTCGCGATGATCAGCAATTTCTGGACAACCAGTTGCCGGAGGATTGACCACTGGATTTGGATCGGTTTGTTGGGTCGGTGTGGTTTTCTTGCACTTTTCATCATCGGGGTGTTGTTCGCAATATAATTTAACGCAATCGGGATCGGCCGGGCGGCGTTCACAGAACTTTTCAAAATTTTGCGCCCGCAACCGGTTAAAGAATTCTTCATCTTCGCCAAGGAAATCTGGTTTTTTGTATGATGGTTTGTCTTTATATGGCTCATACCCCGCGGCGGTGTTGGCGATTCGGTCGGTAAATGACAAATCTGCGGTTGTTTTTGGAAAATATTCCGCATGCACACCGGCGGTCGGTGTTGTTATTGATTGCAACCGTTCAAGTTCCGCGGTGCGGTCGGCAATGGCCTTTTGCGCCGCCGTTTGTTTTTGTGCGAACGGATTTGTAATTTCAATGTTTGTTGGTTGCGATGCCGGTTTTGGCAAATTCACCGTGGACACGTTGCCGTATTCTTTTTGAAATTTGGTGAATGCGGAATCGATATATCCACCGCAAGATGTTGCAAAATTATGCCCCGGTAATTGCGACAGTTGCACCATTATTGTTGGGCGAACATCCGATATGCGTAAATTCCGACAATAATTATGTTCGGCGCAATATGATGTGACCAAATTTTCCACCACGCGATTACAATCGCCGGTATTCAAATCCGCGCCGGTGGCATAAATTGGCTTTGGAAAGTTTTGGTTATATGGGCTGTTTTTATTCCAAAATGGATTGGACGAGTAATTCTTTACCGATTGAATTTCGCCATAGTTTGACAGTATCGCCGGTGCCATGCCAACCGCGTACACGTGCGTGCCGGCGCATAACGCCGCGACCCACAGTGTAAACAAACAATTGGTTTTTTTCATTCTCTCGTTCGACCTATGTCATATATTATATCAAAAACGTGATTGCAATCAAAGATAAAAATCCACCGATTACAAAAAAAGGTGCGAATGGTATAAATTTCTGTTTCTTGCGATACGCCCATGTTGCCCCGAACGCGCATGCCAGTACCAACGCAATCGCCAAACCCGTTGGCCCGCACCAAAGACCGCCGACACTGATTAGTTTTATGTCGCCCATGCCGATTGGACTTTCGGCGTTCGGGTCTTTGTGGGTCAAAATTTTGTCGAAAATAAGTCCGACCACGGCCGCAAGCATATATCCAAATGCCATGCCGACCGCACCTGATTCGATTTGGACCGGCCATGGGTAAAATGTCGTGATAATTATCCCGATTATTAGCAATGGAAACAGGTATCCGTCCGGGATAATCCGCCGGCGCATATCGGTTTGCGCAATTTTATAGGTAAGCCCAAGCACCATAAGAATTAAAACAGCGAAAAAAGACCAAAATATATATAAAAACATTATTTCCCCCTTGCGTTTCGAATCGGTTTTGTGTTAGTATATTGTATCATAAATGTTTAACTTGGGTTAGGATAAAATGAGTAAAGCGTGGGATAATAATGTACTTAAAAAGTTAAAGGCCTTGGTGGGCAAGGGTTTGTCCACTGCGGAAATTGGTAAAAAATTGGGTCTTTCTAAAAATGCCGTTGTTGGAAAATTGCACCGTATGGGGTGGAATGCGGGGGCGGCTGATTCGGATGCGGCGGCAAAAAAGCCGGTAAAAAAGGCGGATGTTAAAAAGCCGACACCTAAAAAGGTGGACAAAAAGGCACCGGTGGCTAAGGTGACGAAAAAGCCGACCGTGCCGGCACAAAAGATTGCATCAAAGGCAAAGCCCGCACCGAAAGAAAAACCGGTTGCAAAGCCCGCGGTGCCAAAAAAAACGGTGGGACACGCAATCGCGGGTAAAGGTATTTCCGTGCATCAACGTATGGTGCAACATGCGTTGGAAATGGCGAACCTTAAACCGAATCAGTGTCGGTGGCCGATTGGTGACCCGGATTCGGAAAATTTTCATTTCTGTGGGCAACCTGTGTTTGTTGGGAAACCATATTGCTATGAACACTGTAAACAGGCATATCAGTTTACGCCGCCAAAAAAGAAATAACCCGGAGGGGATTCGAAAATGCCAGGAGAGAAAACAATGTTTCAAAATTTGCATCTTGTCGAATATGATATCGCCGGGAATGTTTTGCATGCGTGGTATGATGCTGATAATAAACTGGTGTTTGTTGTTGATGAAACGATTGATGAATATAAACCTAATGTTTTGCTGGTTGTGCGGTCGGATGGAACACGGCGCTGGGACGATTTGTTGCAGAATGTTTATAATATCGATTTGGAATTGATACGGCCAAAGCGTGACAATAAATATCAAAAACTTGATATAGAATATAGTGGAATCGATGTTTACGAAGATTTAATAGATGCCTATGAAAATCATGGGGATTTGAATGCGGCACTGGTGGATTTAATTGATTTTCGTGATGCGGCGGTGCGTCGTGCGGCAACGGTGCGCCTTACCAACGCCCAAGACGAAATTGCCCAGGCGCAAATTACCGCGGATAAGGCCGAACACACGATAAAATGTTTAAATGACCGTATGCGCGTTTTGCGCGATAGACTTAGTCGGCAAAAATCTTATGTTGGGCGTGAACCGACCAAGCAATCGGCATCAAGAATTTTACGTGTAGAGGCCCAGATTGAATCAACCGATGAAAAACTATTACGGGCCGAAAAACGGATTGAAAATGCCCGGCGGCGTATAGAGATTGCGACTGATGACGCAAATGCGGCGTTGGCTTTGTTGGCGTTGCGGCGGCCAATGGTTGATTTGGATACGGATGGTCCGCACCGGGTTGTGGACGCAAGGGCGAAGAAATCTGATGTTGCAAAAATGCCCGTGACGGATGAAGATATTGAAACCGAAGAACCCCAGGATATAGATATGCCAAGTGATAAATCCGATGAAGTAAAACCGCTTTTGGATAAAGATCCGGAAATTTTGGATGATGAAATTGCGTTTAAACCGGTGGATTTCGGGGATATCAAACCGTTGTATCAACCCGAATTAAAACGGCCATTGTCGCCCTATTCTGCGATGGATGATGAACCAAAGCCGGAAACGGTGCATGATGATGGTGATAAAAATGAGGCCGCCTTTGGGTTTCCAGGCGCGGGCGATAATGATACCGATGATGATTCTGATAATGATGCGTTGCCGCGGACGGATATTGATGACTATGATGATGACGATTATTCGGATAATAAAAAGAAAGAAATTGATAATAAAGAACGCACGGATGATGACGATGCGGATGATTACGGGGACGATGAAAAAGAACTGGATGAAGAACGTGAAAAATCCGATGAAAAGCGTGGCGATGCGTATGATGAATATAAATCGGAAGTAAAATCACGTGCGGAAAATGAATATGAAAAAGATGACGGCGAAAAATCCGAAGAATCTGTCGAAAAACGTGAAGAAGTCGTTGAAGAAGATGAACCGAAATTGCAAGAATCGCGCGATGATGAATACGAAAATGATTATTCTGTGAAACCGGTGACCCAAGATACGGTGGCGCAAGATACGGCGGCGGAATCTGAATTTGAAGATAATTTCGGACATATGAATTTTGGTGCGTATTCTGATAATGCGCCGGAATTTACGGAAAAAAAGTTTGATGAATCATGGGGTGAACCGGGGAGCCAAGATAAATCGGATGAACATGATGTGGCCCCCGAACCCGTGATTGATACAATAAAAAATGTGGACGAATCTGTGCCGGGCGATGTTGACACAACGGGCCAGGCAAGCACCGCGCAATATGATAACCAGGGTATCAGTGCGCCACAGCGTCCTTTTTCACCAGTGGAGGTTCCAAAAATGCCAGAAGAAAGACCAATGTCACCAATTCAAAATAATGAAAAGCCGCGACCGGTTGGAACAAAACGTTCGGGGGTTGGGTATTATATACTATTGATTTTGTTGATTGCGCTTTCGATTTTCACTCTTTGGTTGTACCAGAAAAAGAACGGTGGGACGGTTCCGTTCCTTGGACTTGGGGAACGGACGGAATACACCGAACCGGATACGCCGATTGATGAATATGTTGAACCCGATGTGCCTGTTGTGTTGCCGACACCGGTCGATGTTTATGAACCGGATGCGCCCGTGTGGACCGAACCGGAACCCGCCCCGATTGTTGCGCCGGCGCCAGTGGATAAACCAATAGAGGTGCGTTTTCCAAACGATGATATTTTGCGCGGGCCGGAACCCGACGCGCGTGTGATAGAATCCGAAGAAGATGTTTTGGCACGTAAAGAACCGTATGGCGTTTCGCGTGATGATAAACCAGTATTGGTAGAGGTGACAGAACCTGTTGTGGAAATTGTGACCGAAGAACCGGTTGCGATGGTCACGACCGTCACCGCACCGGATGTTATTATCGAAGAAAATGTTGTTTCGGTGCCAATGCCGGTGGTTGGTGAAGATGTTGAAACGGTTGTGGAATATAATAATCCGGCAAATGTTGAATATGTGTCGGAATCTTATGTTTATGACGCACCACAATATGCCCCTGCGCCGGAATATGTTCCTGTTCCGCAACCGCAATATGTGACGGAAAATTATAATTATGTTTCGGCGCCCGAACCGGCGGATGAGACGCGGCGCGATTTTAGTGTGCATGACGGCGGGCAATATAGTGTGACGGAAACGGTTACGTATCGCGCGGATTAAATAAATGTTTGATAATAAAAATATCGCACATTTTTGTGCGATATTTTTTTTGCTTTGACATATATGAAATCTTTATTGCTTTTCAATCACGACCATCGCGACGGAAAAATTATCCTGGTCCGATATAGAAAGGTGAACCGCCGCCGTCATTCCGGCAAGTTCTTTTAACGCATTGCGTGCGCCGCCGGCAATCATAATTTCGGGATGGCCGTTGTCGTCATGCACGACCGATATATCGGAAAACGCGATATCGTCACCGAATCCGGTCCCAAGGGCCTTTAGACATGCCTCGCGCGCGGCCCAGAAATTTGCAAGATGTTTTTCCGCGTTTGCGTTGTCGGCATCCGCGTATTCAAGTTCTTTTTTTGTAAAGATGCGTTGTTTTTTGAACGCGGACCAATCAAGAAAACGTCCCGATTCGACCAAATCAATGCCGATACCAACAATCATAAGGTTTCCTCCCTTTGTAAATTTGATATCGGAATATAGAAACATTTTCCCGATTCGTGCAAGCAGAAATTTCAATAAAATTTAATTTTATAAAATAATAGTTGCTTTTTATAATTATTATATTATATAATGAATTTGAACCAAAGGAGATAAACATGAAAAAAACAAATCTATTCCTTACTTCTGTGGCGATTGTGGCGGCGTTGTGTGTTGGGTCGGCGAACGCGGCACCGAATCGGGGCGGTGGTCATCATGCGCCACGTCCGTTCGTGACACATACGCATGGCGCGCCGCGGCACGGTGGACATCATGTGACGCATCATAACCCGCCGCCGGCGCCGGTTCAGGTGTCGCATCACCATAATCATCACCACCATCATCACCATGGTGCGCATACAGGCGATTGGATAATTGCAACGGCGATATTGCTGTCGGCATTGATATAAAGAAAACCGCTTCGGCGGTTTTTTTATGCGCGCATGTTTCACAATGTTGTCATCCCGCGGAAGCGCGGGATCACCGCATTACTTTCTTCCGTCATACCGCCGCAGGGCGGTATCTTGTTGAATTTCGACGTGAACGACAAGATCCCGCTTTTCAGTGGGATGACGGAAAGGGTATGGCGAGAAAAGTGAAGTGGTGGTTTAATTTATCTGTTTGCAAATTGTGAAAGTTTATATTATCATGCTGTCTGACGTCGGGGCGTAGCTCAGCCTGGTAGAGTACTTGCATGGGGTGCAAGGGGTCGCAGGTTCGCCCGTTCCGTCGGTTGCTGTGGCAACCGCCGCGACCGAGGTTTTTGCCGAAGGGCGCGGACGAAACGGAGCGTCTCGGCGTAGCGTTAGCGGAGACGGACAAGTAATGTTTTATGTATACATTTTACAAAGTGTAAATTCGCCAGAACATTTTTACGTTGGTTATACGAATAATCTAAAGTTGCGATTTCGTGAACATAACAATGGCACATGCCGACACACGAATAAATATAAACCATGGCGAATTGTGTCGTATTTTGCATTTGATACGCAAGAAAAAGCGGAAAACTTTGAAAAATATTTAAAAACGCACGCTGGCAGAGATTTTCAAAAAAAATATTTGTAATTGAAAGTGTATTGCTTTAATATATTATATCGTCGGGGCGTAGCTCAGCCTGGTAGAGTACTTGCATGGGGTGCAAGGGGTCGCAGGTTCGATTCCTGTCGCCCCGACCATTAGAAATTGTCATACCGCCGCAGGGCGGCATCTTGTTGAACTTCGACGTGAACGACAAGATCCCGCTTTCCAGCGGGATGACAGGAAGATTGTAGTGGGGATGAACTGGAAACAATAATGTTCGGAACAAGCGCACGGTGCGCGCAGTGAAAAGGGCCCATTCGCCGTTAGGCGGATGGGAATTACATACCTGTCACCCTTTTTATAAAACACAAATGTTTTTTAGTTGATTGTATTACAAGTCCGAACAATCTCTAATATTTATTTCCACCCTACGGCATGTTTGTAGTTCTTCTTCTGTTTTATATATTGCTTTGTTGCATTGCTCATCGCCATGACCAGTTGGTGTAATATCACGTATATGGTTTGAAATATCCCCAGTCTTAGTTTTTATATAGTCTGACACGGCTTGCGCGCGTCGCTCTGACAAAACTTTATTAGATACAAAACCTGGTTTCGGTGGAATCCAATCTGTGTACCCATCCACATTGATGCATATTTTGGAGTTTAAATATTTCTCGTCTTTAAATGTATCAACAATATATGTTATATATTCATCCAGCGCTGAATGTGTTGATTTTAATACCCACTTACCAGAATCAAACAGGTAATTATCCTTGAAGGGGTTCAATTTCGGCAATTGCGGTGTTACTGTGACGCTTGGCTCTGATTCCTGCACAACCGTTTCCGTTATAGTTGGCGATTCCTGCTGTTGAATTTCTGGTTCTGTAAAAATAAACGCTTCTGGATATCGTCTTTCAATCATTGTTTTAATTTCTCTAAACTTCTCTTCCAATTCTTTATACTTTTTTACATGGTCTTTGTTGATTGCGCGGTTGGCGATATATGACCCGACAAGTCCAGTGGTGGCAAGTGTGCCCCCGATCAATAAATCACGGTTTGTTTCGGCGCGTTGTGCGTTCCATGCTGTGGCGTCCGCACCTTCGGGGTTCATCAGTGCGCGCGAAAGTGATGTGAAACCGCCGCTTTGCCGTTCCGCAGTTTGGTATTGATAAAGTCCCGTTTCGGCGCGGTCGTATAAAACCTCTGCTTCTATCCCGGGGCGCAGGTTTAGTGCGGCCTTGGTTGCCTTTAATTTATCCGCCAATTGTTTGTATTCGGCGTAATAGTTGGCCAGTTCATTTCCGCCCGGCAATGTTTCCGTGTCCCCAAGTTTCACCGATTGCCCACCACCATATTCGCATTTCATTGTTGAAACGTATTCGGCCATTTCGCGCTCGGCCTCGTTATCGGCTTTCCTTTCGGCAATCGCGCGCGCGGCCATCATTGCGCCTTCGCCCGTCATAAGTGTGGAAAGTGCGGTTGTACCTTTGTTGGCCCAACTTTGCGCGTTGTCGTATTCATTGCGATATGCATCTTCGGCATCGCGCTGCATACCTATTTTGTCTGGTACAATTTGTATTTCGTAATCATTGGCGGGGATACAAGGACCGGTGGCCTCGTACACTGGGATTTCGTCCTCGTTGATACATACTGGGTCGCCGGTGCGATGATAACCATCCGCGCACCGACAAATTTCGCGTGCGGCACTGTCTGTGTATGCCACTAGGTGTTTGTTATCCAGGTCACATGTACATTGGTTATCAGTATATGTACCACCAGTGTACTTGCAGGCGGCTTCGGATGTGTCATTTTGTGGTGCTAAGATTATTTCTGCGGGGGGTATTTGTGCTAGTTGGGAAATAGTTTGTGTCGGGGTTCTGGTTATTTTTTTCGGGTCATTATTACAGACGGGTAATGGTTCTGGGGAAATACTTGGTAGAACATAAACGGTTTCACATTTGTCGTATTGCAGTTGGGTTGTTTGTGGTGTTGTGGGGTTGCGGGACGTTGTACTGCACGGTGTCATGCTGAACACCCCATTTATGGGAAAATTTTTATAAGTATAAATAGTTCTTTTATAACCGTCATGTACCAGTACTACACCACCTTTTACTTTGTTGGTATTGTCCGGAGTAAAATTACCGTTTTGATCGCTGGTTCCAATAAGTTTGTCTGGGTTACCTTTGTTGTTTGTATATATTGTTACACCGGAAATATCGCTCCCAGTTTTTCCGTCAACAATTTTGAACGATCCTTGGGAATTTGCGACTTGTGTTTGTGTGGTGGAATCAGTTGTATTAGATTTTTTTAAACGAATTGTGACATTAGGATTTAGAGAATTGTATAAATTACCAACATTAATTTTAGTTTTTGGGTAACCATTAGCAACAATTAGTATTTCGCGTTTGGAAGACGGGTCTACATTTAATTCATAGTAATGCGTTTGTTCTTTTGCCACGTTAATTTCCTGATTTGTTTCGATATTTAAGTTCGTGTAATAGAATTTTACATTGTGTAAATAATTTTCTTCGTCTCCATGAACAGTTATGTATAATGTTTCTTTATGACCGTCATCACACATTGCGTACGGCAACGGCGTTCCGCCTTCCATTATACAACGATCGGCTTTGTTATAATAATCATCATGTGGATATTTGCAAAAATGCTCATTTTTGTTCGTAGATATCCGATCGTTCTCTTCTTTGTAGGCGAAGTATATGAAATCTTCATATTCATAGAAACTATTGTATCTTGTTGCAAAATCTTTGTTTCTATCGATACATTTTGGTATTGAGTTTGAGTTAACCTCAGTCCAGGTTTTGTTGCTACATTTATAGATTTTTCCATCGCCGCTTAAAACATGATCTTCGTTTTCACACTGGAAATTGTCATTTGTATTGCCACCACATTGTAAAAATGTATCGGCAAAGTTCCCCGGAACCAGTAATTCACTGGAAAATGGAAGATTTTCTTTTTTTGTGCTCATACATAGGCCTCCGCTTCCGAATGATGGTGCGGAAATGCAAATGGCAAATAAGGAAAATATGAATTTTTTCATCTCTCGATTGGATCCCTTTTGCCCTATTCTATCAAATTTTGAATTTTGGAACAAGGGGAAAATTTAGCGAACATCCCCTTCTTTTCAAGAAGGGGTGCCGGGTTATCACCCGGCGGGGTAGTTTTACCCATACCCCGTCTGCTGCGCATCCACCCCTTTCCACAGGAAAGGGGATTACATTTCCACCGGGATTTTTAGGCCCATTAAATCCAATGCGCGCGACAAAACATCAACCGCGATTTTAATCAGTGAAAGCCGCATATTGCGGGTTTCCGCGTCAACATCATCGCGCAATATCGGGCAATTGTGATAGAAAGTGTTCACCAATTGGCACACATCGTATGCATAGTTCGCGACCAAATCCGTTGCGCGCGAATCAAACGCCGATTGCACCGTGCGGTCAAAGTCCAACAATTCCATAACCAGGTTTCTTTCGTCCGGCCCAAGGTTCGCGGTTTTTGGTGCGTCAAATTTACCGGCGCGGCGCAGGACCGAATTTAATCGCACCGCGGTATAGAGTATATATGGGCCCGTGCGACCTTCGAACGATGTGATTTGCGATGGTTCGAAAATATAATCCGAACGCAAATCGTGCGACAAATCGTTGAACTTTAATGCCGCAAGCGCGATTGCGTCGATTGTTGCGTCGTCCAATTTCTTGCCCGATTCGGCGACGCGGTCCCGAACCGCCGTTTGCACCATGTCGATAATGTCGTTTAGCCCCGCGGCGTTGCCGTCACGCGTCTTAAACGGTTTGCCGTCCGTGCCGTTTATTGTGCCGTATCCAATGTGTTCCAATGAATCGGCCGGAAACATATCCGTTAATTCGGCAACGCGGAACAATTGTTCAAAGTGCAATGATTGCCGACTGTCGGTCAGATAGATTATATGGTTCGGTGTGTCCGTAATTTTGCGGTAATAAAGTGCCATTATGTCCGTTGCGTCGTATGTTGTTGCGCCGCGGGAATTGCGGAACATAACCGGTGGCATTGGTTTGTTATCGGTATCACGCCGCACGACAACAATTTCCGCACCGTCGCTTTGTTGCAATAATTTTTTGTCACGCAATATCTTTTCGACCGGGTCCGCATATTTTGCGGCGTTACGTTCACCAAGGTTATTATCAAACGGCAACATGTTTAATTTTTTGATAATTTCGTCCATCGATTGCAATGATACCGGGATGAATACATTATAAAGTGCATTATATCCGGGATGTCCATTTTGCAATTCGGCGGTTATGATTTGCGCGCGTTCCATGAATTTTTCATCCGTTTTGGCAAGTGCCGCGGCCGATGGGTAATATGTGTCCAATTCGGTGACCGGCATGGCGTATCCCGAATAATCCGCGGTTGGGTCAAAGTTTTCTTGGAAAAAAGGCCAATCCGGGTGAAGCTTTTCAATCCATGCGATAACCATGCCCATTGAACGGCCCCAATCGCCCATGTGATTATACGAAATCATCTTGTGCCCGATTGCGCGCCCAAGTCGGTACAATGTGTCGCCCACAATTGATGTGCGCAGGTGCCCAATATGTAGCGATTTTGCCACATTATATGCGCCATAGTCCATATCGATTGTCATCGGTTTTGCGGCACGCGTGATTTCGGCCGCGGATTGGACGGCGTTCCAAAGGAAATCATCGCGGATGCGCAGGTTGATAAACCCCGGCCCCGCGATTGATGCATCGGATATGAAATCAAGTTCCTTTATCTTTGGTAAAAGTTCAGTTGCAATTTCGCGTGGATTCTTGCCCGCGACCCGTGCCATAACCATTGCGGCGTTCGTTGAAAAATCGCCAAAGTCACGGTTGCGCGGAATTTCCAGTTTTGCCGCAAAACCCAATTTTTCATTTAATTTTTCAGATACGTATTTATACAGATTCATATTTTGCCCTTTTTATTGAATTGGTAAAACCACACGCACACGCAGCCCGCCCAGGTCGCCATCTTCCAAGAATATACGACCGCCGTGATTTTCAATTGCCGTCTGTGCGATGGACAGCCCAAGTCCCGTGCCACCGGTATTTGCGCCACGTGCATCATCCAGGCGGACAAATGGGCGCATTGCATCGGCCTTTTTGTCGTCTGGGATGCCGGGGCCGTCGTCTTCGATTATAACCGTTGTTTCGTCCGCGCCATCGATTTCGGTTATTTTTATTTTTGTATTGGCGTATCGTGCCGCGTTTTCAATTATGTTCGCAAACGCCCGCGCAAGTGCCATCGGGCGTGCATAGAATTGAACCGGGTTTTCGGGGAATTTAGTTATGATTTCTTTATCCGGGGCCGCGTCACGTGCAATACGTAAAAGCATTGGTGGTAATTCGGTGGACTGTTCAATTTCGGGCATTTCGCCACGTGCAAAAGACAAATAACCATTTATCATTGATGTCATGCGGTCAATGTCCGCAAGCAGTACGGATTTATCGCCGGAATCCGTTTCAATCGCAAGTCGCATCCGCGCAAGGGGCGATTTCAAATCGTGGCTTACCGCGTTCAACATGTCGGTGCGGGTGCGGTTGTATCTATCAAGGCGTTCTTTCATGGTTATCATGGCCGCGGCGGCATCACGTATTTCCTTGGATCCGGTTGGTTGAAAACCCGGCACATCAAGGCCCCGCCCGAAACGATTTGCCGCGTGCGCGATGCGACGAATACTGCGATTATGCAAGATTATAAACGGCGCGGCCAATGTGGACACAATCAAAATCGCACCAATTAGCCAAATTATAAAAACCTCTGTACTGGTGGAATAAATGCGATATAAACTTGTCCCGAATGTCGCAATTTCGCCGTTCGCCGTTGGGACATCAATTGTAATAAGGCGGTGGCCGCGATCAACATAGATTTCACTTTTGCGATTTATGCGTTTGGCAAGTTCTTGGGCAAGTAATCCCGCCGCGCGCGAATTATTATCATTTTTTGCGTGGCGATGGATTTCTGGGGCAACGGTTGTATTTATTCCGATGTCATGTGCCAATGTTTCCGCCGTTTGCATGTCGCCAGAATCTATGAAATTCATAATTGTTGCAATTTCAACCGAAAGCGTTCGTGCAAGTGTCGCGTGAACGCGCGCCCAATGATTGCCGAAAAACACGTTGGCAACGATGGTTAGTGCCAAAATCAACGGAACCAATATCAACAAAATTGTTCGCCAGAAAAAACCACGTGGAATTAGTCGCATTTTCTATCCTTTGTTTTTGGTTGGACAGACCAGTTTATAACCACGCCCCCGTATGGTTACGATGTCCATGTCCAATGATACATTATTTATTTTTTCGCGCAAGCGTTTTGCGACCATGGGTGGTGCCGGCACGATATTGCCGATTGGTGTCGTTAGCCCGCGCAGTAATTTTTTTTCTTCGGCCGATAATTGTAATATGCGCGGCGTGCCGGATTTGTCCGCCACGAAAAATTCGTTGTCGGTGAACAATATGCCGTCAATCCGGGTTGGTTCGGGTTCGGGGGTAAAACGCGTCATGTTTTCAATGCGCAGAATTAATTCCTGTAATTGAAATGGTTTATCCAGGTAATCGTTCGCCCCACCCCGCAGGCCGTCAATCGCATTTTCCGCCCCACCCATCGCGGTTAGCATTATTGTCGGGGTATTGTTTCCCATCGCACGCAGTTTTTGCAGAAAAGTTAGTCCGTCCATATCCGGCATCATACGGTCAAGAACGATTGCATCAACGGATATTCGTTCCAAGATTTGTTTCGCCATTTCGGCATTTGGGGCGGTTAAAACATAAAAATTGGCGGCACGCAGTCCGCGCGCCAACGTTTGGCGCAATGTGTCGTCGTCATCAATAATCAATAATGTTTTATTCATCAAAAAACCGCCATGATATTTTCTTTCTTTTATCATAGCGGTTTCGGTCGTGGGTTTCAAGTATTTTAACTATTTCCGTAATGGTTCGACCGCGTATTCGCCCGGCTGAATCGTTTGGATAAAGTTATTATTTTCGTCATACATGGCGCGGAATTGCATACCACCAGTTGTAAATTCGGTTTTGAACAATGCGTATCCGGTTGCACCACCAGAAATTCGGCCCTGGGTACCCAAAGAATAATAGCCACCCAATATGCCATAGTCCAAATCGATATAGTCAAGGTTTATTAGTAATGATACATTGCTAAACCCATCACTGGTTAAATTGCATGTGAATTCACGGTTTGACAGTATTGCCGATGAATTGTTTGGAATAACCAGGTCAACAATGGTTGGTTCGCATACACGACTTACCCCATTTACCAATAATTCATAGGTCATATTGATTGTGCCACGCGAAAGACCGGTTGAAACATTTACCTGGGATATGGTGGCCTTTGGAATTTTAACAAGTGCGTTTGCAATTCCAGCCCGGACGGGGAAAGAAAGTCCCGATTGCAAGCAATCACGGGAAAATGGGTCGGCTTCGCATATATATACGCGTGAATGGGCATTCATCATGAACATGTTTACCAAACTATTAAACAAAAATGTGCGGGTGATTTTATCATTAAGGCGTGTACAACCAAAATTACGGCATATAACCATTGGGCGTGTTGCAAACATAACGCCTGGGTTTGCGGCCTCCTCTAACTCGCGCGCGGCAAAGATGTTTTCGTCATAATCGAAACCATAATCTTCGTCCATGAATTCAAATTCAGGGATAAAATTCGGATCATCGGGGTATGCATAATACGATTGAACCGGCGTTTCGGTATAGACCGTTTGAAAATTTTCCTGAATATATTCCGTGGTGCCAAATGCCGCAGATGCCGCAAGCATACCAAAAACCGCCACCAGATTGAACTTTGATGTATTCATTTTGACCTTCCTTTGGGTGTATTCTAAAACATTATTTATATTTGTGTCAAAGCAAAAATTTTTATTGAAAATTCATAATCGTTTGTTCTATAAATGTGGCGTAATAAATAAAAGAAGGTGGATTATGGTTGATATTATAATATCTGGGGAAATGGGAAAATTGCATGCGGTTTATCACAAGGCGGCCGATGATGATGCGCCACTCGCCGTTGTGTTGTCGGGCAATCCGCGGCAAAAGTGTCATATGAATGACCGGATTTCTTATGCGATGTTTCGGGCGTTTATGGATATCGGGTTTTCGGTTGTGCGGTTTGACTATCGTGGCGTTGGTGATTCCGAAGGTGCACTTGGGACAACGGCGGATAATATGCTGGATATTGCGACGGTTATCGATTGGATTCAAAATCATAATGAAGATAGTGACAAGATTTGGATTGCCGGGCATCAATTGGGTGCGTGGTATGTTTTGCAAATGCTGATGCGGCGGCCTGAAATTTCGGGGTTTGTGTTGGTGTCGCCCGATACGGCGATGTCTGACTTTGCGTTTTTGTCGCCACGGCCGAATCGCGGTCTGTTGCTTCAGGGCGCCGAAGAATCGGATGAAGCAAAACATTTTTCTGAACACCTGACCCAGGTATTAAAAAAGCAGGCCCAGATAAGTTTGGAAACAATTCGTATTAAAAATGCAAATCAAAACTATGCCGCGCCCGCCGATTTGCGCCAGATGTATAATGACCTAAAAGCGTATGTTGGACGTGAAAATGCGGATACCAAGTTATTATAACGGAAAAGTGCGATGGAAAATGCAATAAACGACCGCTTTATGAATCCAAATGTGCCGGATGAAATTGCCGTATCGATTCGGCCAAAGACATTGTCTGATTTTATTGGGCATGAATCGTTAAAACAAAATTTGTCTGTGTTTATATCCGGTGCGCGTGCGCGCGGCGAACCAATGGACCATGTGTTGCTTTATGGGCCGCCGGGACTTGGGAAAACGACGCTTGCCCATATTGTTGCAAATGAATTGGGTGCGAATTTTCGTGCGACATCGGCGCCGATGCTGACCAAGCAAGGGGATTTGGCGGCGATACTTACCGCGTTGGAGCCAATGGATGTTTTATTTATTGATGAAATTCATCGCTTGCCCACGGCGATAGAAGAAGTTTTGTATTCCGCGATGGAAGATTTCAAGTTGGATATCATGCTTGGCGAAGGGCCATCGGCGAAAAGTGTACGTATCGACCTGCCCCCGTTTACATTGGTTGGGGCAACGACGCGGACGGGACTTTTGTCTAACCCGTTGCGCGACCGGTTTGGGATTGATTTACGGCTAAGTTTTTATTCACCCGCCGATTTGGCAAAAATTATTCGGCGCAGTGCGGGGATACTGGGGACCGAAATTGATGAAGGTGGGGCACTGTTATTGGCCAAGAGTTCGCGCGGAACGCCGCGTATTGCAAACCGTTTGTTAAAGCGTGCGCGTGATTTTGCCGCGGCAACGGGAAACAGTATAATTACGGAAAATGTGGTGCGGACAACATTGGAACAATTACATATAGATTCTGATGGCCTGGACCAGGTTGACCGTGAATATATCAATGCGATTATAATGCATTATGCGGGTGGGCCGGTTGGAATTGATAATTTGGCGGCGGCGCTTTCGGAACCGGCGGACACTATCGAAGATGTAATCGAACCGTATTTAATGCAACTGGGGTTGATACAACGAACACCACGCGGGCGAATCGTGACGGATGCGGGATATAAACACATGGGGTTGGAGAAATAGTTATGGACGTGCATAAATTTAAATTTTCGGTGGCGTATGCGGATACTGATGCCGGTGGCATAATGTATCATGGGCGGTATATTGAAATTGCGGAACGCGCGCGTATGAATTGGCTGGGGCGGAATGCACGGCCAAATCCGGCGGATGTTGGGTTGGTGATTCGTGATTTGCAGATTCGGTATTTACGGCCGCTGTTTTTGTGTGATGAATTCGTGGTTGAAACGCGTGTGTTAAAGGTTGGCGCGGCATCGATTTCGGTCGAACAAAAATTCGTGAAAAATGATGAAATTTGTGCTATACTTACCGGGACGGCGGCGTATTTGGGTGCAAATGGTCGGCCGGCCTGTTTACCAGATGTGTTGGTGAACGCATTAAAAAAGTAATAAAAAGGAAGTAATATGAATACATTTTCGTTATGGAAACTGTTTACGACCGATGTTGTGACGGCGATTGCGTCGATTGTGTTGGTTGTGTTTAGTGTTTTGTCTTGGGCGGTGATTGTGGAAAAAATTCGACTTTTTCGGCACGCACGGCGGCAAAGGCCAACGGGAAATCCAGATGTGGCGATTCGGCCGTTTGATAAAAACCTCTGGTTCTTGGCGATGGTTGCGTATATTTCGCCGTTTATCGGTCTGTTTGGGACGGTTTGGGGGGTTATGGATTCGTTTTCGTCGATTGGTGCAAATCAATCGGTAAGTATTGGTGTTATTGCACCGGGACTTGCAATCGCACTTGGAACAACGGCGTTGGGGTTGATAGTGGCGATACCGGCGGCAATCGCACACCAGATTTTTTCCAAACGTGCCGATGATTTGTATGATTCTTTGGGGGAAAACAAACATGGTGCGTAAAAGACGGTGGATTTCGGATGCGACAATAACATTGACGCCGATGATTGACGTTATGACGGTGTTGCTTGCCGTGTTTATGGTGACAACGCCGATGATGACAAACGGAATTGATTTGGATTTGCCAAACGCCGGAACGACGGTTTTGACTGGTACCGACCACGCGATGCAGGTTAGTGTCGATTCGGCCGGACGTTATTATTTGGGGACGGTGGAATTGCCGGCGGACGAAGTTGTGACGCGTGCGGTTGCGATGCGTGGGGAAAATCCAAACCTGACCATCGTGATAAACGGCGATAGGCATGCGGACTATGGCGCGGTTATGAATGTTATGGGAAAATTAAAGACCGCGGGGTTCCAAAAAATTGGCCTTAGGACAAAATTGGAAAATTAAAATATGGTGCGGTTCAATCATTTTACATCTGAAAATATCGGCCTTTCGGTTTTGGGGCATTTGGGGGCGGTGTGCGTGTTGGTCTTTATTGCGGGGGTTGTGATTGGTGAACGCGAACGTTTTGTTGCACCCGACCGGGTTCAGATTATGATGATTGATTTGGCCCAGGTGAAAATTACCGGCGAAGAATCCGTTTTATATAATACAACGGTGCCGGATAAAAAGGAAGAAAAAGAACCAGTAAAAGAGCCGGAAATAAACCCAACACCGGAACAAGATGCCGCGGTGAAAACCGAACAAAAAATTGAAACACCAACCGTTATTCCTGATGAAAAACCGAAGCCGACGGCGGAAAACAAGCCAAAGGATGAAAAGCCCGACGATAAACCGGCGACCGTGAAAAAGACGGTTATTCGTGTTAATCGGAATACGACATCGCTGCATACGGGATTGTCGGTTTCAATTATTGATGCGTTGCGGTATAAAATGACGCGTTGTTGGGTGATTGATACATCGCGGCCCGATATTTCGGGGATTCGTGCGGTGGCGCATTTAACGATGCGGACAAACGGGACGGTTGCAAATGTGTGGTTCGAAGGGGCATCGGCGGCGGAACGCGACCCGGCGTTTGCGTATGTGTTGGATACAATTCGTGCGGCAATAAATGCTTGCCAACCCCTGGACATGTTGCCGCGCGAAGAATACAAAATGTGGCGTGAGATTCAGCTTACTTTTTACCCCGCCCAGGGAACGGTGATGTAAAGACCACCCCGGCCTTCGGCCACCCCTCCACAGGAGGGGAACTGGTGGTGTTAGTACGGGCGCGGATGCGCCCATTTATATATGTGTTTTTATCGCCCTTGCGGTTGCCGGACGTTGTGACGTTGCCGGTTCATGGTTGTCCGGGTTGTATCAAATTGCCGCATCTGGTTTGTGTAAAGTGCGGGACGAACGCTGTCCATTTGTAATTTGTATTTATGTTGTGTATTTGTATCTCCAGATTTGTAATTAAAATCACCACGCATGACACGATAACCCTTGCTGGTGTACCAAACGCTGTCTTCCAATGACATGCCGTATGGGACATAACCATTTAATTCATAGTTATTGGGTAATTGTGCACCATTATATTTGCTTACATATATTATCGCGTTACCGGCATTAACGGTTTTTCCATGTTGTTCCAATATATCCCAATATTTGCAGATTGTATCACGTGCGCGATGAAAATCATAGGGGGTATAGTAGGTGCAAGTTATGACGTTTGATTGAAAAGAATTTGTATCCGGCATCAATGTAATCCGATCAATATTATGGCGATTGGCACAGTATTCGATTGTGTCCGGATTTATAAAATCAAAGTATCCAATCCAATTATACCAATTCCATGTAATGGTTGCCCTTTGGTCCGCCGTCAACATTGTGGCCGGCTCGCCCGGGTCCATGGGAACGCGTGGAATGGTATCGGTTGGTGCCATTGATGGTGTTTGTTTTGATGTGGCGACATCGGGGATTGGTTCCTTTTTGCATGCGGTGGCAATTGCCATTAACGCCGCAAGAGATAAAATTTTGTTTGTTTTTGTCATGTTTGGACCCTTTTGGTTATGTTTATATTGTGCATTTTAACCAAAATTCCGTGTTTTGTCAAGTTGTTGCGTTTTGTCTTTATTGGTGTAAGTGTTAGTGGCTAGTGGGTGGTGG